>NZ_VCKZ01000139.1 GCF_005889745.1 Actinomadura geliboluensis | reverse complement strand
CCGCCGGGACGGGCGGCGCGGCGTCCGGGTCGGGCGGGTTCCTGTCCGCGGTCGGCGGCAAGGCGGGCGTCGCGATCGCCGGCGCCGCGATCGCCGGGAGCGCCGCCGCCGGCGCCGGCGTCTACGCCGCGACGCGTCCCGACCGCGACACCACCGCCGCCGCCGCGGCCACTCCGACGCCGTCCGGGCAAAAGATGTCGTTCGGCGGGTTCTCGGTCACGGTCCCGGTGGGATGGCGGCGCACCGAGCTGACGAACCTGCCGGGCAGGCCCCAGGGCAACTACTGGGTGAGCACCCCCGGCCCGTGCTCCCCGCGGACGATCGGGGGTCCCCCGCCCGAGGGGCGCGACGCCCGGATCTACCAGAACAACTGCCCCGGGTTCCTGGTCATCGGCGAGCCGTGGGCGAACGACACCGAGACCGGCTGGAGCAGGTTCGCCCTGAACCGCCCCTGGGGGCCGGAGACCGAGGCGTTCCGCACCTGCCCGCGCCGGGGCGACCTCAACGGCATCGGCACCGAGGCCGACCGGGAGCGGCCCGCCCGCTCCGCGACCGCCGCCGTCGGGTCGCGGCAGGCCCAGTACCGCGAATGGCGCCTCCGGTGCCTCTTCCTGACCGGCGCCAGGCAGTTCCAGCCCGCCGGGCCGTCCTTCGTCCAGCGGTACTGGTACCTGGCGCAGCCCCGGCTCCTCATCCTGGACGAGTGGGACACCCCGGGCCTCGACAAGATCCTCGCGAAGGCGGAGTGGTCCTGACGGGCGCTGAGTGGTCCTGACAGGCGCCGCTACCGCGCGGGCTCGGGCGCGTCCGCGTGCGCGCGGTCGAGGGAGAAGCGGCGCTGGAACACGACGGCGACCGCCATCAGCGCGGCGGGGACGACGGTCACGCCGATGAGGAGGGCCAGCAGCGCCGAGTCCGGCTGCGCGACGGCGCGGCCCTCGGTGGTGGAGACGAAGCCGCCGAGCGCGAGGGCGGCGGAGTACACGTACGGGCCGATGGCGGTACCGGTCGCGTCGGTCGCCGTCCAGACGCCGGTGTAGGCGCCGGCGCGCGCCGTCCCGCGCGACTCGGCGGCGGCCACCACGTCCGGGACCATCGAGAACGCGAAGAGCTGGAGGCCGGCGAAGGCGACGCCGAGCACGGCGATGACGGCGGCGGTGGCGGGCAGCCCCAGCATGTCCCCGGGCCACAGGGCGAGCGGCCCGAGGACGAACGCGCCCTGGCACAACAGCAGCGCGCGCTGCTTGCCGGTCCGCCGCGACACCCGCGTCCAGACGGGCCCGGCGATCGCGGCCGGGACGAGGAAGGCGCCCATGAGCACGGCGGTGAGGCCCTCGTCGTCCAGCACGTACTCGGTGTAGAACGGCACCGCGGCGAGGAACAGGTGCGTCGTGACGCCGGTGAACAGGTAGGACAGCACCAGCGCCCGGAACTCGCGGTCCCGCCACGCGATCCGGACGTCGGCGAGGACGGAGTGGCCCTGCCCGTCCGGGACCCGGAACCCGCACCGGTCGGTGAGCCGGCGGACGAAGACGACGGCGACGGCGCCGGTGGCGACGAGCACCCCGGCGAGCAGCACCGCCATCCGCGCGTAGTCGCCGCGCCCGCCCGCCGACACCAGCGCCGGGGCCGCGACCCCGGCGCCGAGCAGGCCCACGGTGAGCAGCAGCATCCGGTACATGAACACGCGGGTGCGCTCGTGGTAGCCGATCCGCAGGTCGGACGGCGTCGTCAGGTACGGCACCTGGAAGCACGCGTACAGCACGTTCCCGGCGATGTAGAAGCAGCCGACCCACAGCGCCGCCGACCAGCCGGAGAGGCCGCCCGGCACCGAGAACAGCCCGATCCAGGCGACCGCGAGGAGCAGCCCCCAGCGCAGCATGCCGCGGCGGTGCCCGGCGCGGCGCGCCTGCCGGTCCGACAGCGTCCCGAACAGCGGGTGCGCGACCGCGTCGATGATCTTCGGCAGCAGCAGTGTCAGCCCGGCGAGGGCGGGCGGCACGCCGAGCGTGTGCGTCATGAAGTACAGCAGCAGCAGGCCGGGGACGGTGACCCACACGCCCATGCCGAGCGACCCGGCGGCGTATCCGGCGAGGTCGCGGCCGCGGGGCCGGGCCCCGGCGCCGGGCGGCGCCTGCGCGGCGGTGCTCACCGGCGGCTCACCGGCGGCCCGCGTGCCGGCGGACGACGCCGGCCGCCAGCTCCGCGCCCGCGAACGCACCCGAGCGGACGCGCCCGGCGAACGTGCGGGCGACGATCCGGTCCGTCAGCGCGGGCAGGTGCCGGGCGAGGAAGAACTCGACGGCGCCGCGCCGGGTCGTCGTCACGTCCCGGCGGGGGCGGCGGGACAGGGCGGCGCGCAGCACCGCGTCCACCACGCCGTCCAGCGGCTCGTAGACGCTCACGCCCTCCAGGGACAGCCCCGCGGCGGCGGTCGAGTCGTGGATCGGGCTGCGCACCGCCGACGGGTACACGCACGTCACGCCGACGTGGGTGCCGATCTCCATGCGCAGCGCGTCCGCGTAGGCGACGAGCGCCCGCTTGGACGCGCCGTACGCGGCGGCCAGGGGCAGCTGCATGACGGCCATGCGGGACGACAGCATGACGACGCGTCCCCGCGACTCGACGAGGGCGTCCACGCACGCCGACGTCACCCGCCAGGCGCCGAGCAGGTTGATGTCGAGCTGGCGGCGGACCTCGTCGCCGGGCGGCAGCTCGGCCGGGGCGGGCCCGCCGATCCCGGCGTTGTTGATCAGCAGGTCGAGGCCGCCGAGCCGCTCGATCGCCGCGGCCACGGCGGCGGGCACCGCGTCGTCGTCGGTGATGTCGCAGGCGAGGACCTCGACCGGGTCGTCCGGCCGGGGCGCGAGGTCCAGGCCGACGACGCGGGCGCCGCCGCCGCTCAGCCGGGCGCAGATGGCGCGGCCGAACGTGCCGGACGCGCCGGTCACGAGGACCCGCAGGCCGCGCGGGTCGCGGCCGCCGGACGGGCGGGGTGTGCTCATGCGGGTGTCTCCTCGCGGTGCGCCGGGGTGAACGGCCGGGCGCCGCCCCGCGCGAGCCGGGCGCGGCCGGCCTTCAGCTCGCGGGGCAGCTCGGCCACGTACTGGTCGAAGTCGACGCGCATCATGGGGCGCCGGTCGCCCCACCGCTCGGTCGCGGCGCGCAGGGCGCGGGCGACCGCGCGCCGCCGCTGCGCCGGAGGCGGCAGCGCGTAGGCGCCGGCGAAGTAGGCCGCCGCCAGCTTGGCCTGGGCCTCGACGATCGGCAGCGCGGCGCCCGTGGACTGCATGAGCCCGACGAAGGCCAGGCCCGGCTCGTCCAGGTGGAAGACGCGCTTGTAGAGCGGGAGCCGCTCGGGGTCGGCGCCCACCAGCTCGCGGGACAGGAACGGGATGCTCACCCGGTAGCCGGTCGCCCAGACGACCACGTCCACGGGGTCGGCGGTGCCGTCGGTGAACACGACCGCGTCCCCGTCGAAGCGCTCGATGCCCGGCCGCGGCGCCACCTCGCCGTGGGTCAGGCGGTGCAGGATCGTGTCGCTGATCGTGGGGTGGTTCTGGAACAGGCCTCCCGCCGGCGCGGGGAGGCCGTAGTCCTGCGGGCGGCCGACGGCGAGCCGCAGCATCGTCTCGGCGACGCGCTGCCTGACCCGCCACGGCAGCGCGGCGAGGGCGCCGCCGGTCGCGTCGGACGGCCGTCCGAACAGGTACTTCGGGACGATGTGGACGCCGCGCCGCGCCGCCAGCAGCACCGGGCCGGCGGCGACGTGCGAGGCGTCCACGGCGATGTCCATGGCCGAGTTCCCCATGCCGACGACGAGCACGCGCCTGCCGCGGAACTGCTCGGCGTCGCGGTAGGCGTGCGCGTGCATCTGCGCGCCGGCGAACTCGCCGGGCGGCGCGGGGTCGGGCCACCGGGGGTCCCAGTTGTGGCCGTTGGCGACCACCACGGCGTCGTACCGGGCGGTGTCGCCGGCCTCGGTGGTCACCGCCCACGGGCCGTCCGCGCCGTCCCGCGCCACGGACGCGACGGGGCTGTCGAAGCGGATGTGCGAGACGATCCCGAAGCGCTCCGCGTAGTCCGCGAGGTAGCCGCCGACCATGTCGGCGGACGGGTAGTCGGGCCAGTGCCGGGGCATCGGGAAGTCGGCGAACTCGGTCCGGCTTTTGCTGGTGTTGAGGTGCAGGGACGCGTAGGCGGGCGAGAGGCCGGCGCCGCGCGCCCACAGCCCGCCCGCGCGGTCGCCCCGCTCGTAGAGCACGGCCTCCACGCCCGCGTCGCGCAGGGCCTTGCCGGTCGCGAGGCCGGCCGGTCCGGCGCCGATCACGGCGACACGGCGGGCAGAGGTCATGAGGGCACTCCTGGAAACGACGCGTCCGCTTGTGGTGGCCTCCAACCCTAGGAACCGCCCGCGCCCGCGAACATGGAGGACGGCACGCATTTGGCGGCCGGGGTTGTGGCGCACCACAATCGGGCCATGAACCAGAGCGATGCCGGCTGGGCGCCCGTGATGGACCTCATCGAGCGGATCTCCCGCGAGGAGGATCTGCTGCCGTCCGTGGTCGCCGGGGTGACGTCGGTGGTGCGCGAGATGTCGGTCCTGCCGCCCGCCGACATCGCCGGGCACACCCGCGCGCTGCTCGCGGCCGCCACCCGCGCGATCGCGGCGCGGCGCGGGCCGACCGAGGGCGAGCTGGCGTTCGTCGCGGAGCTCGGCGTGACCCGCGCCCGGCAGGGCGTGCCGGTCGAGGCGGTGCTGAGCGCGATCCACGTCGCCGAGCGCGGGATCTGGGCGCGGGTCCGGGAGGTCGCCGCCGCCGAGGGCGTCGGCGCGGCGCTGCTGCTGGACGCGCGGGAGCTGTACGACGACTGGGCCGAGGCCGTCCGGTCCCGGCTGATCCGGGCGCACCGCGAGGCGCTGGCGGAGGCGCGGGCCGGAGCCGGGCCCGGCCGGGGCGAGCGGGACGCGGTCCGGCTGCGGCGCCTGCTGGACGGCGGCTCGGCCGCGGCGCTCGCCGCCGCCGAGGCGGGCCTGCCCGCCGGCGGCGCGCTGTGGGTGCTGGCCGCCCGCCCGGCCGGCGCCGGCCGCGGGCACCCGCCGCCCGTCCGGCCGCCGGCGCTGTCCGCGCTGCTGGACGGGCTGCTGTTCACGGTGACGGCCGCGCCGCCGGCGCCGGCCGGTGATGGGGCGGCGCCGGCCGGGCTCGCGGGGCCGGCCGAGGCGGAGCACCTGGCCGCCGCGCGCCGCCTCGCCGTCTCCGCGCTCGCCGCCGCCGAGGCGACCGGGCGGACCGGGGTGGTGCACATCGCCGAGGTGGCCGTGGTCGCGGCGGCGGCCGACCGCACCGACCTCGCCTCCGCCCTGCTCGACCGGTACCGGGCGGCCCGCGCGGACCTCGGCGCGAGCGCCGGGCCGGTCGCCCGCGCGGTGTGCGCCTGGCTGGAGGCGGGCCGCGACGTGACCGCCGCCGCGGAGGCCCTGTTCGTGCACCCCAACACGGTGCGGAACAGGGTCCGGCGGTTCGCGGAGGCCACCGGCATCGACACGTCCGACACCTTCGGCGGCGTCAACGCCTGGTGGCTGTGCCGCGCCTGGCTCGCCCCCGCCTGACCCTCGCGCCGTCCGCTAGGCGTCGGCCTCGGAGGGCGGGGAGGCCGGGGAGGCCGCCGCGTCCAGTTCGTGGGCCAGCTCCTCCAGTTCGGCGCCGCCCGCCATGAGGCCGGTCAGCTCCTCCCGGGTGATCGCGTCCTTGGTGCGGTAGCCGATGCTGCGGCCCCGGTTGAGGATCAGGAAGCGGTCCCCGACCGGGTAGGCGTGGTGCGGGTTGTGGGTGATGAACACGACCGCGAGGCCCCGCTCGCGCGCCTGGAGGACGTAGCGCAGCACCACCCCGGCCTGCTTCACGCCGAGCGCGGCGGTCGGCTCGTCCAGGACGAGGGCCTTGGCGCCGAAGTAGACGGCGCGGGCGATCGCGACGCACTGGCGCTCGCCGCCCGACAGCGTCCCGATGGGCTGGTCGACGTCGCGCAGGTCGATGCCCATCGCGGCCATCTCGGCGTGGGCGGTCCTGCGCATGAACCCGATGTCCAGCCGGCCGAAGCCCTTGCGCTTCTCCGAGCCGAGGAAGAAGTTCCGCCAGACCGGCATCAGCGGGACGACCGCGAGGTCCTGGTAGACGGTCGCGATGCCCCGGTCGAGGGCGTCGCGGGGCGAGCCGAAGGAGACCTCCTCGCCCTGCACCTCGTACGTCCCGGCGTCGTGCCGGTGCAGGCCCGCGACCACCTTGATGAGCGTGGACTTGCCCGCCCCGTTGTCGCCCAGCACGCAGGTGACCTCGCCCGCGGACACCTCCATGTCGACGTCCCGCAGCGCGATGACGTTGCCGTAGTTCTTGCCGACGCCGGCCAGCCGGAGCAGCGGCGCCGCCTTCGCGTCCGTCATGACGACCGCTCCACTCTGCGCCGCACGATCAGGTTCACCACGGTCGCGATCAGCAGCATCGCGCCGAGGAAGAACCGGAACCAGTCGGGGTTCCACTCGGCGTACACGATGCCCTTGTTCGTCATGCCGAAGATGAACGCGCCGATGGCCGCGCCGATCGCCGACCCGTAGCCGCCGGTCAGCAGGCAGCCGCCGATGACCGCGCAGATGATGTACAGGAACTCGTTGCCGATGCCCTCGCCGGACTGGACGGTCGCGAACGCGAACACCAGGTGCATCCCGGAGAACCAGGCGCAGAACGCGACCCCCATGAACAGGCCGATCTTGACCCGGTCGACCGGGACGCCGACCGCGCGGGCGCTGGCCGCCGCGCCGCCCGCCGCGAAGATCCAGTTGCCGGCGCGGGTGCGCAGCAGCAGCCAGGTCGCGATCGCGGTGAACAGCAGCCACCAGAACACGGTGATCTTCACGTTGACGCCGAGGACGTCCACGTCGGAGGCGAACACCGCGCGGGCGGAGCCGAAGCCGTCCATGTCGCGGACGGAGTCGCTGGCGACGTTGCCGGTGAGCGCCTTCGTCACGCCGAGGTTCAGCCCGGCGAGCATGAAGAACGTGGCCAGCGTGATGATGAAGCTCGGCAGCCTGGTCTTGATGTAGAGGATGCCGTTGACCATGCCGAGCGCCAGCGTCACCACGAGCGAGATCGCGACGCCGGCCCACACGTTCAGCGTGAGCTGGTAGGAGGTCAGCGCCGCGATGAGCGCCGACGACGTCACCATCACCCCGGCCGACAGGTCGAACTCGCCGCCGATCATCAGCAGCGACACCCCGACCGCCATGATCCCGAACGTGGAGCCGGCGTACAGCACGGTCGAGAACGACCCGGCGCGCAGGAACGCGTCCGCGACCGCCGAGAAGAACACGAACAGCGCGACGGCGCCGAGCAGCGCGCCGAGCTCCGGGCGGCCCAGCAGCCGCCGGAGCGGCGACCGCCGGGCCAGGCGCTCGTCGGAGCCGGGGCCGGCCACCGGGGGCGGCTCGGCGACCGCCTGCGTCATCGCGTCCCCCGGTTCGCGAACGCCTCCAGGTCGCCCGCGTTCTGCTTCGTGACGATCGCGGGGCCGGTCAGCACCGGGCGCCCGCCGCCGAGGACGTTGCCGTTGTTCTTCAGCAGCCACAGCTGGTCGACGGCCTCGTAGCCCTGCAGGTACGGCTGCTGGTCGACGGCGAACTCGATGGACCCCGCCTTGAGCGAGGCGATGAGGTCCTTGTTCAGGTCGAACGTGCCGATCTTGGCCTTGCTCCCGGTCTCCTTCACCGAGTCGACGGCGGTCGCGGCGAACGGCGCGCCGAGCGTCAGGATCCCGTCGATGGCCTTGTCCGACTGGAGCTTGGCCGTGATGGACGACTTGACGTCCGGCATGTTCGTGCCCTGGACGAACAGGTTCTCCAGGTCGCCGCCGAACGTCTTCTTCGCGCCGGCGCAGCGGGCCTCCAGCCCCACGTTGCCCTGCTCGTGGATGACGCACAGCGCCTTCTTCGCGCCGATCTCGCCGAGCTCGGTGCCGGCCGCCTCACCGGCGATCGACTCGTCCTGCCCGAAGTGCGCGACCGCGCCGAGCTTCACCGACTCCGCCGCGCCGGAGTTGATCGACACGACCGGGATCTTCGCGGCGGCGGCGCGCGCCAGCGCGTCCTTCATCGCGTCGGGCTTGGCGAGCGTGACGATGATCCCGTCGACCTTCTTGTCGATCGCCGCCTGGACGAGCTGCGCCTGCTTGCCGCCGTCCGGGTCCGCCGAGTAGAGGAACTCGACGTTGTCCTTGGCGGCGGCCGCCTTCGCGCCCTTCTGCACGATGTCCCAGAACGTGTCGCCGGCGCCCGAGTGGGTCACCATCGCGATCTTCAGCCGGGGGCCGGCGCCCTCGGGGGCCTCCTCGGACTTCTTCCCGCCCGAGCTGCTGCAGGCGCTCAGCGCCAGCAGCCCAGCGGCGGCCAGGACCGCGAGCCTCCGGGTCGACCCGCGCGCGACAACGCCTCTCATCGGCTGCTCTCCGTTTCTCCCCGAATGTGTCGGTGTGAGGAGTTGATCACAGATGAGGGCGGGCGTGCGCGCGATCCCGCTCACAATTCGGCACCGTCCGGGGGCCGCGGCGCGCGCCCGCCGCGTCAGCGGCGCCCGTCCGCCGAGGTCAGCGGGAGCCGCGGATCGGTCTCCTGCCCGGACCAGGTGTCGCGGATCCACGCGTGCGCGGGGTCGTCGCAGATCCGCCAGGCCCGCTCCGGGGACGGGCCGGCCATCACGTTCAGGTAGTAGAGGTCGTGGCCGGGCGGCGCCATCGACGGCCCGTGCCAGCCGTGCGGGATCAGCACCGCGTCCCCGGTGCGGACCTCGGCGAGCACGTCGATGGGACGCTCCGCCGTGCCGTAGACGCGCTGGTAGCCCATGCCGTCCCCGGCGACCTCGAAATAGTAGATCTCCTCCAGCACCGACTCGCCGGGCCGGTCCTCGTCGTGCTTGTGCGGCGGGAAGGACGACCAGCAGCCGCCCGGCGTGAGCACCTCGCAGGCGATCAGCTTCTCGGCGAACGGGAAGCCGTCCGGCGTGCCGAAGTTGTTGACCTGGCGGCTCGCCGCGCCCGCGCCGCGCAGCTCCACCGGCACCTTCTCGGCCGGGCCGTAGCGGGGCTCCAGCCGGTTCTCGCAGCGGGCGCCGGCCAGCGCGAACCGGCCGCTCCCCCGCACCGTGACCCGGGCGTCGCGCGGCACGTAGGCGAAGTCGCTGACCCGGCTGAACACGTCGTCGCGGCCCGCCAGCTCGAACCGCGCGCCGTCGCACTCCACCGTGCACGACCCGGCCAGCGGCAGCACGATCGTCTCGAACGCGCCGGTGCCGAAGGTGTGCTCGCCGCCGCCGGAGAGGTCGAGGACGCGCAGCGCGGAGTGCGTCCAGCCGGCCGACTCGGGCGTGACGACGAGCCCGTAGGGGCCTTCTCCGGCGGTGCCGGCGGGCAGATGGTGGTTCATCGGATTCCTACAGCGTGGAAACCCCGTCCTTCAGGGCGGGGAGGAAACGCGGAACGATGCGGCACAATGACTCTCCGGGTTGTGTCGGTGGCGGTCGGTATGGTGCGGGCATGTCCCGGTACCGGTTGTGCCCGACCCCCGCCCAAGAGGCGGGGCTGCTGGAGCACTGCTCGCACGCCCGATCGGTGTGGAACCTGGCCGTGGAGCAGCAGGCGTGGTGGACGCCGCGGCGGGGCCCGGCTCCGGGGTATGCCGCGCAGGCCCGGCAGTTGACCGCGGCGCGGGCTGCGTTCGGGTGGCTGGCGGCGGGGTCGCAGACGGTGCAGCAGCAGACGCTGAAGGACTTCGCGCAGGCCATGGCGAACTTCTTCGCGGGCACGCACCGGCGCCCCACCTGGCGCAAGGCGGGGGTGCATGAGGGTTTCCGGATTGTCGGTGCCCGCGGGCGTGCCTGGGATGTGCGGCGGTTGTCGCGCCGTATCGGTGGGGTGCGGGTGCCGAAGGTGGGGTGGGTGCGGTTCCGCTGGTCCCGGCCCGTCCCACCGGGGGTGAAGTCGTTCCGGGTGACCCGCGACCGCACCGGGCGCTGGCATGTCGCGTTGCGCCGGGGGTCGAACAGGCGTGCCCGCGTCAAGGCCGCCGTCGCCCGCCTCAAAGCACGTGAGGCCGACCGCCGCAAGGACTGGGTGGAGAAGACCTCGACGGACCTGGCGCGCCGGTTCGACGTCATCGCCGTCGAGGACCTGAATATCGCCGCCATGACCCGGTCGGCGCGCGGCACCGTCGACGCACCCGGCACGGGTGTGCGCGCCAAAGCCGCGCTCAACCGGGGCATCCTGGCCAACGGCTGGGGACAACTGGTCACCCGCCTGGAGCACAAGGCACCCGGGCGCCTGGTCCGGGTCGACCCGGCGTACACGTCGCAGACCTGCAACGCCTGCGGGCACCGCGCCCCGGACAACCGCGAGAGCCAAGCGGTGTTCCGATGCGTCGCCTGCGGGCACCGGGCCAACGCCGACATCAACGCCGCACGCAACATCAAAGACACCGCCGTGGGACGCACGGTGGCCGCGCGGGGAGGCTGGGCCCTGGCCCGGCCGGCGAACCGCGAACCTCAACCCACTCTCCTCTCTCCGTAGGGGACGGATTGGAATCCCTCGCCTTCAGGCGGGGGAGGACGTCAACCGGTCTCCTTGAGCAGTGCTTCGACCTCGTCCTGCGCGGGCATGGCGGCCGAGCAGGCGATACGGGACGCGACGATCGCGCCGGCCGCGCCCGCGAACTCCACGAGCCGCCGCAGGTCCCAGCCGGCGAGGAGGCCGTGGCAGACGGCGCCGCCGAACGCGTCCCCGGCGCCGAGCCCGTTGGCGACCTCGACCTCGACCGGCGGGACCCGCACGCTCTCCTCCGCCGTCGCGGCGAGGACGCCGTCCGGGCCCATCTTCACGATGGCGAGTTCCGGGCCGCGTTCGAGGATCGCGCGGGCGGCGGCGTCCGGCTCCCGCTCCCCCACCGCGACCTCGCACTCGTCCAGGTTGCCGACGGCGACCTTCGCGTGCTCCAGGGCGCGGCCTGCCCAGTGCGGGGCCTCGGCGGGGTCGTCCCACAGCATCGGCCTGTAGTCGAGGTCGATGACGGTCTGCCCGGGGTGCTCGGCCAGCGCCGCCAGGGTCGCCTCACGGCTGGGCTCCTGGGAGAGGCCCGTGACGGTGCCCCACACGATGCGCGCCCGGCGGATCGCCTCCAGGTCCAGCTCGTCGCGGCGGATCTCCAGGTCGGGCGCCTTCGGATAGCGGTAGAAGTACAGCGGGAAGTCGTCCGGCGGGAAGATCTCGCAGAAGGCCAGTGGGGTCGGCAGCCCGGGGACGGCCGTGACGTACCGGTCGTCTACGCCGTAACCCCGGAGCGCCTTGTGGACGAACCGTCCGAACGGGTCGTCGCCAGTGCGCGTGATGACGGCGGCGCTACGGCCGTACCTGGCCGCCGCCACGGCGACGTTGGCGGGGCTGCCGCCGAGGTACTTGCCGAAGGACTCGACGTCCTCCAGCGGGACGCCGACCTGGTCGGGGTAGACGTCGACGCTCACCCGCCCCATCGTGATGAGGTCGAAGACCGTGGCGGGGTCGCCCGTGGTGGAGCTGAGGGTCATCGGCGCACTTCCTCGGTGCCGACGATCCTGCCCTCTCGCATCGACATCTCGCACGCCTCGGCGAGGTAGAACGCCTCCAGGGCGTCCTCGGGCGGGCACGGGTTGGTGCGGCGGCCGGCGACCATGTCCACGAACGCCTGGATCTCGGCGTCGTAGGCGTCGGAGAAGCGCTCCATGAAGCCGCTGTAGGCGGGCCGGGGCTCGGCGTCCTGTTCGGGCAGCGGAGTGGCGGGCGTACGGTCGTCCAGGCCGGCGACGATGCTGTCCTTGGAGCCGAACAGCTCCAGCCGCGCGTCGTAGCCCGCGGCGTTGTAGCGGGTGGCGGAGACGACGCCGAGCGTCCCGTCGTCGAGGACGAGCAGCGCCGAACCGGTGTCGATGTCGCCGCACTCGCGGAAGAAGTCGTCGCCGCGGTTGGCGCCCGCGGCCATCACGCGGACGACCTCGCGCCCGGTGACGAACCGGATGAGGTCCAGGTCGTGGATGACGCAGTCGCGGAACAGCCCGCCGGACGACGGGACGTACTCGGCGGGCGGCGGCGACGGGTCGAAGCTGCACGACCGGACGGTGTGCAGCCAGCCGAGCCGCCCGGACGCGAGCGCCTCCCGGGCCGCCGCGTTCCCGGCGTCGAAGCGGCGCTGGAACCCGACCTGCACCGGCACCCCGGCGGCGGCCGCCGCCCGGACGGTTTGGAACGTTCCATCAACGTCCGCGGCGAGCGGCTTCTCGCAGAAGACGGGAGTTCGCGCGGCCACGGCCCGCGCCACCAGGGCCGCGTGCGCGTCGGTGGCGGCCGCGACGACCAGGCCGTCCAGCCCGGCCTCGAACAGCTCCCCGACGGTGTCCAGCGCCCGCGCCGGGGACGCGAGGCGGGCCGCGAGGTCGCGCGCGCGGGCGGCGTCCGCGTCGGCGATGAGCAGGGCGTCCACCTCGGGCAGTGCGCGGAGAGCGGCGGCGTGGCGCGCGCCGATGCGCCCCGCGCCGGCCAGTCCGATCCTCATCGATCCCCTCCCGGTCGGCGGTCAGGTGCGTCACGAGTGTCGCTGGACCGTTCCAGCGGCGTCAACGGCGTACCGTCCCCCGGCCGGTAATGAAGGCGTCCGAAAATACCGGCGCTACGCTGACCCGACGCCGCGAACGGGCTGTCGCCCAGGTCGGACCAAGCGCTAGTTTGTCCCCATGCGGATCTTCGTCACCGGCGCCTCGGGGTTCGTCGGTTCCCACACCGTCCGCGCCCTCCTCGCCGCCGGGCACCGCCCGCGCGCGCTCGTGCGCGACCCCGGCAAGGCGGCCGGGGTGCTCCGGACGGTCGGCGTCGCGGTGGAGGACGTGGAACTCGTCCAGGGCGACATGCTGGACGCGGACGCGGTGTCCGAAGCCCTCACCGGCTGCGACGCCGCCGTCCACGCCGCCGCCGCGATCGGCGTGACCGGCGGCGCCGGCGACCTGGTCGAGGTCAACGTCCGGGGCACCCGCAACGTGGTCGGCGGCGCCGTCGCCCAGGGCCTGTCCCCCGTGATCCACGTGTCCACGATCGGGGTGTTCGTCCCTCCGTCCGGCACGGTCATCACCGCGGGCGACGCGCTGGCGAACCCCCGCACCGACTACGGCAGGTCCAAGCTGGCGGCCGAGCGCTACGTGCGCGGCCTCCAGGAGGACGGGGCACCGGTGACGATCGTCTACCCGGGCGGCGTCTGCGGCCCCGACCAGCCCTCGCTCGACGCCCTGATGGAGGGGCTCGCCGCCGCGCTCGGCAAAGTGTGGCCGCTGCCCGGCGGCGGCGTCTCCGTCATCGACGTTCGCGACCTCGGTGAGGCGCTGGCACGTTCCGTCGAGGCGCGCCAGGGCCCGAGCCGCTGGGTCCTGGGCGGGCACTACCTGACCTGGCCGCAGTACGCCGACCTGTGCGACCGCCTCACCGGGGTGAAGTGCCGCCGTGTACGCGTCCCGTCCCGCGCCATGCTCGCGCTGGGCTCGGCCCTGGACGCGGCCAAGCGCGTCCGCCACTTCGACTACCCGCTCACCCGCGACGCGGCCGAGTTCATGGTCACGCTCGTCCCGACCGACGACCGCCCCATCCTGGAGGCGCTCGACCTCACGCTGCGCCCCGTCGAGGAGACCGTCGCCGACGGGCTGCGGTGGCTGGCGCGCAGCGGCCACCTGAACCCGCGCCGGGCCGGACGGCTCGCCGCCGCCGAGGAGAAGCCGATGCCGACCCTGATCCAGCGCACCTTCGGGCCCGTCTTCCACCGGGTCTCGGGCGCCGAATGGTTCGCCAAGGTGGGCCCGAAGGTCGTCCCGCCCGTGGACCGGGCCCTGCACAGGGCGACGGGCGGACGGCTGATGCTCGGCCAGCTCCTCGTCCCGAGCCTCGTCCTCACCGCGACCGGCGCCAAGAGCGGCCTCCCCCGCCGAACGCCGCTCGCCTGCCTGCCCGACCCGGCGGGCGGCTGGTACGTCGTCGGCTCCAACTTCGGCCGCGAGAAGCACCCCGCCTGGACGGGCAACCTCCTCAAGAACCCCGCCGCCGAGGTCAGCTTCCAGGGCCGCACCGTCCCCGTCACCGCCCACCTCCTGGACGACAGGGAGCGCAAGGAGGTCTGGCCCCGCCTCACCGCCGTCTGGCCCGTCTACAACGACTACGTGGAACGCGCCCAACGCGAACTACGGGTCTTCCACCTGATCCCCCGCTGAGCCGAGGCCGGGCGCGGGCCGCCCTTCACGGCTGGGGGCGGGGGTCCAGGCGCATCTCGCGGCGCAGGTAGGCGAACGCGGCACTGGTCTTGCCTCCGACCAGGATCAGGATGCCGATCAGGCCGAGGACGAGAATTGCTAGGCGCCGCGGAGGGCTTTGGATAGGCGGCGGCCCAGGAAGAGGTAGGCCAGGACCACGCCGGACACGTTCAGGATGACGTCGTCTATGTCGAAGGCGCGTCCGACCACCAGGGCGCCCTGGATTGCCTCGATGGTCAGGGAGAGCACTCCGGTCAGGAGGGCCAGGCGTATGGGGCCGCGCAGCGTCGTCCAGACGATGGGCAGCAGGACGCCGAGCGGGGCCAGGAGCGCCAGGTTGCCGCCTATCTGGAAGACGGCCTCCTTGGTGGGGCGGTCCAGGTAGAAGCGCAGTGAGCGGCCGGGGTCGGTGTTGCCGCCGGCCTGGCCGTTGTCATGGACGGGCGTGAGCGTGAGCCTGAACGCGAAGTAGAAGAAGACGCCGAGAAGGCCCAGCGCCACCAGGACGACGAGGACGCGCAAGGCGACGATGTACCACGGGACCCGTTCGCCCGGCGTCGCGGGCTGCCACATTTCCACCAACACCCGGCGGCTGGTCCCCGCCCCGTCCCGGAGTATGCGCGGTCCCGGGTTACGGCCGGGCCCGAATCCCGGCATGCGAACGCCCGCGCCGGATCGGCGCGGGCGTTCGGCCGTGCGTCAGGCGGTCGCCGTGCGTCGAGGGCGTCCGCCGGGCGTCAGGCCGCCACCGCGGTGGTGGCCGGCTCCAGTGCCAGGTCCAGCACCTCGCGGACGTCGCTGACGGTGAAGACCGTCATGTTCTCCAGCACCTCGGCCGGGACGTCCTCGAGGTCGGGCTCGTTCCGCTTCGGCACGATCGCGGTCGTGATGCCGAGCCGGGACGCGGCGAGCAGCTTCTGCTTCAGGCCGCCGATCGGCAGCACCCGCCCGGTCAGCGACACCTCGCCGGTCATCGCGACGTCCGCGCGGACCGGCCGCCCCGACAGCAGGGAGGCCAGGGCCGTCGTCATCGTGATGCCCGCGCTCGGGCCGTCCTTCGGGATCGCGCCGGCGGGCACGTGGACGTGGACGCCGCGGTCCTTCAGGTCGCCGACCGGCAGCTCCAGCTCCGCGCCGCGCGAGCGCAGGTAGGACAGCGCGATCCGGGCCGACTCCTTCATGACGTCGCCGAGCTGCCCGGTGAGCGTCACGCCGGTGTCGCCGGTCTCCTTGTCGGCCAGCGACGCCTCGATGTAGAGCACGTCGCCGCCCGCGCCGGTGACCGCGAGGCCCGTCGCCACGCCCGGCACGCCGGTGCGGCGCTCGCCCCGGCTCAGCTCGACCTCCGGGGTGAACCTGGGCCGGCCCAGGTAGTCCTTGAGGTCGGCCGCGCCGATCGCGACCGGCAGCGCCGCCTTCTCCAGCGCCACGTTCGCGGCGACCTTCCGCAGCACCCGCGCGATCGAGCGGTCCAGGGACCGGACGCCGGCCTCGCGGGTGTACTCGGCCGCCAGCAGCCGCAGCGCGTCGTCGCCGAACGCCACCTCCGACGCCTCCAGCCCCGCCTTGTCGAGCTGGCGCGGCAGCAGGTGGTCGCGGGCGATGGTGACCTTCTCGTGCTCGGTGTAGCCGTCCAGCTCCACCAGCTCCATCCGGTCGAGCAGCGGCCCCGGGATGGCCTCGACCACGTTCGCCGTGGCGAGGAACAGCACGTCGCTCAGGTCGAGCTCCACCTCCAGGTAGTGGTCCCGGAAGGTGTGGTTCTGCTCGGGGTCGAGGACCTCCAGCAGCGCCGCCGTCGGGTCGCCCCGGTAGTCGGCGCCGACCTTGTCGACCTCGTCCAGCAGGACGACCGGGTTCATCGAGCCGGCCTCGCGGATCGCCCGGACGATGCGGCCGGGAAGCGCGCCCACGTACGTGCGGCGGTGGCCGCGGATCTCGGCCTCGTCCCGGACGCCGCCCAGGGCGACCCGGACGAACTTGCGGCCCATGGCCCGCGCGACCGACTCGCCCAGCGAGGTCTTGCCCACGCCGGGAGGACCGGTCAGCGCCAGCACGGCGCCGCTCCTGCGGCCGCCCACGACGCCGAGGCCGCGGTCCTCGCGCCGCTTGCGCACGGCCAGGTACTCGACGATGCGCTCCTTCACGTCGTCCAGCCCGGCGTGGTCGGCGTCCAGGATCTCGCGGGCGCCCGCGATGTCGTAGGCGTCCTCGGTGCGCTCGTTCCACGGGATGTCGAGGACGGTGTCGAGCCAGGTGCGGATCCAGCCGCCCTCGGGCGAGGCGTCGGACGACCGCTCCAGCTTGTCGACCTCCTTCAGCGCCGCCTCGCGCACCTTCTCGGGGAGGTTCGCGGCCTCGATCCGGGCCCGGTAGTCGTCCTCCTCGTCGGCGGGGTCGCCGTTCAGCTCGGCCAGCTCCTTGCGGATGGCCTCCTGCTGCTGCCGCAGCAGGAACTCGCGCTGCGTCTTCTCCATGCCCTCCTGGACGTCCTTGCGGATCGTCTCCGCCACGTCCAGCTCGGCGAGGTGGTCGCGGGTCCAGCCGATGAGCAGCTCCAGCCGCTCGACCACGTCGACGGTCTCCAGGACCTCGATCTTCTGCTCGTCGGTCAGGTAGGGCGCGTACCCGGCGTTGTCGGCCAGCGTGGACGGGTCGTCGATCTGCTGCACCACGTCCACGACCTGCCAGGCGCCGCGCTTCTGCAGGATCGCGCCGACCAGGCCCTTGTACTCCTTGGCCAGCTCCTGCGCCCGCCCGGACGCCGGCGGCGCCTCGATCACGGCGCCCTCGACCCACAGCGCCGCGCCGGGGCCGGTCGTCCCGGTTCCGATCCGCACCCGGGACACGCCGCGGACGACCGCGCCCGGCTCGCCGCCGGGCAGCCGGCCCTCCTGCTCGACCACGCCGAGGGTGCCGACGTCGGAGTACCGCCCGTTCAGTCTGGGCACCAGCAGCACCCGCGGCTTGGCCGCCGACCGGATGCCCGGGCCCTTGGACTGGGACACCGCCCGCGCGGCTTCGATGGCCGCCCGCACCTCGCCGTTCTCGGAGAGGTCCAGGGGGACCACCATGCCGGGCAGAACGACCCCGTCTTCCAGGGGCAGCACCGGCAGCGTCAGGGTTTCGCTCATGCTCAGCTCCAAGTCCGTCATCGACCCAACCTCAAGTTGAGTCATACACACTCAAGAAAACGGAGCTGCATTTTGTTTCCGCAGCAACGTTCGCTCTGAGCGATCAAGGCCGACTTTCGATACGGGCGTTGCGTAATCCTGCCCCGCCGGGCTACCGTGGAATTACGAAACGACCGTATCGAAAGGAGGGCTGGATGCCTCCCGCACGGCCGCGCCGCGGCCGCCCCCGCGACCCGGGCGCCGACGAGCAGATCCTGCGGGCCGCCGAGGAGCAGCTCCTGGCGCACGGCTACGCCGCGTTCACCGTGGACCAGGTGGCCCGCGCGGCGGCGGTCGCCAAGACGACGCTGTACCGGCGCTGGCCCACCAAGGACCACCTCGCCATCGCCGTCATCGCCCGGATGCAGGACGAGGTGCCGGTGCCCGACACCGGCGACCTCCGCGCCGACCTCGCCGACTACCTGGAGCAGATCGCGCTCGGCCTGAACCGGACGCGGAGCGCCGGCCCCGGGCACCCGCCCGGCGACCCCTCGTCCGGCCTCGTGGGCGAGCTCGTCGCCGCCGCCGCGCGGCACCCCGACATCGGAGCGCTCGTCCGCGCCGTGTTCGAGCAGCGCAACGCGCTGGCCATCGGGCTGATCGACCGGGCCCGGCGGCGCGGCGACCTGCGGCCCGACGCCGACCCGGCGCTGCTGTTCGACCAGCTCGCCGGCGCCCTGTACTACCGGCTCCTGATCACCGGCCAGCCCATCGACCGCGCCTACGCCGAACACCTGGTCGACGCCGCCCTCCGCGGCGTCCTGCCCGTGAAGGAGAACCCGGCATGACCATCGCTCCGTCCACCCCCGCCCGCCCGGACCACGGCGAGCGGGCACCGCGCCGGAGACGGCGCCGCCTCCTGGCCGCACTCGCCGTCGTCGCCGCCCTCCTCGCGGGCTACACGGCCTGGACGAACCTGCGCCCCTTCACGCTGCGCACCTCGATCGAGCTGGACGCCACGCCCGAGCAGGTGTGGACGGTCTTGGCCGACCTGCCCGCCTACGCGCAGTGGAACCCGTTCATCGTCTCCTCCGAGGGCAGGTTGGAGAAGGGCGCCACCTTGCGCAACGTCTTGCGCGACTCCGGCGGCGACACCACCTTCACCCCGACCGTTCTCGCGGCCGACCCCGGCCGCGAGCTCCGCTGGATCGGCAAGATCGGCCCCGGCGGGGTCTTCGACGGGGAGCACCGGTTCCGCATCGAGCCCATCGCGCCGGGCCGCGTCAGGCTCATCCAGAGCGAGGAGTTCAGCGGCGTCGCGGTGCCCTTCGTCCGAGGCCAGCTGACCGACCGGACGCTGCCCCAGTTCCACGCGATGAACAAGGCCCTCGCGCAGCGGCTCAAGGACGTCCGCTCCTGACCGCGCTCGTTCAGCGCTGAGCCCTCTCTACGCGGATGACGAGAGCGGTGGTGTTGTCGCGGGTGCCCTCGTCCAAGGCGTACTGGACGAGGGCACGTGCGCCGTCGAGCAGGGCGTGGCCGCGCAAGTGCGCGCGCAGGGCGGCGGGGTCGGACAGGTGGCGCCACAGTCCGTCGGTGCACAGGAGCACGTGTCCCGCGCCCTGCGGACGGTAGCTGCGGGTCCGCGGCTGCGGGTCGCCGGCGTCGGCGCCCAGCCAGGCCGTCAGGACTTCCTGCGCGTCAACGTCGTCCTCGGTCAGGGCCATTCCCGGGCCCTCGTCGGGGAGCCAGTAGGCGCGGCTGTCGCCGACCCAGCTCGCCCAGACGCCGTCCGGACCGGTGACGGCCGCGACATAGGTGCAGGCGGGAGCCGCGTGGACCGAGGCGGCGAGAGCGGCCACGGCGCGGGAGGCGCGGAGAGCGGCCTCGTCCAGGGCGTGCTCGGGAAGGGCTCCCGGCAGGCGCGCGGCCAGCACGGCGGCGGCGGTGTCGGCGGCGACGCGCGCCGCGCGGTCGGCGCGGGGCGACATCGAGACCCCGTCGCAGACGGCGGCGATCCTCCACGGGCCCGCGGCGGCGAGGGCCGCGGCGTCGGCGTTGACGGCGCGGCCGGCGCGGTCGGTGACGGCGGCGGCGGTGGGGGTGGCGGTCTCCAGGTGGGCGCGGTAGGCGGGCTGGCGGGTGCCGCAGTCCCAGCAGTGGCCGTCCGGGGCGACCGTCCCGCCGCACGAGGTGCAAGGCATGACGCAAAGGATGCCGGAAGGCCGCCCCGGGCAATGCGGAGGCAAAGACCACTTCGCGATCTTGATTCTTTGCACGGAGCGCGTTTACGCGCACATGACGGCCGGGTACCTAACGCAACGAGATCGTGACACACGGTGAACGAAAGATCCTCGGGGCGGCAAAGTCCCAGGTCGGGAACCAGGAGGAGTCGAGATGCGACGCACCGGGCGGCCCCTTCCCGCGTTCCCCCTCCCCGGCGGCCCGGCCCGTACGGCCGAGGGCGTTCGCGGCGCGCTCCACGCCGGCGCGCGGCGACACACCTCGGGTTCTCGGCCGTACCCGGC
>NZ_VCKZ01000641.1 GCF_005889745.1 Actinomadura geliboluensis | reverse complement strand
GGGCCGGTGGTGACGCGGTCCAGCGTGATGATCGCCGGGTCGCACTCGACCGCGGTGACCGTGCGTCCGCCGCCGGGCGCCGACTGGACGAGCAGCAGCGCGTGGTCCGGGAGGTGCTGGAGGGTGACGGGCTCGACGACGTACTCGTAGACGCGCTGGCTGGTGTCGGCGTCGCTCCAGTTGGTGCCCTCGGCGTAGGAGGAGGCGGCCGACCAGTTCCGCGTGGTGGCGACGGCGGTCCCCTCGGTGTCGCTGCGGCTGTCGGCTCCGCCCCGGTTCCGGCCGCGCTGGCTGGAGGTGGAGCGGTCGGGGAACAGCCCGAACATCTCGCCGCCCGAGTGGGCGACGCCGGCGGAGCTGCTCGTCCCCCAGGTGCGGGACGAGCCGGTCGTGCGGCTGGTGCTGCGGGTCTCCGAGTCGCCCTCGCCGCGGGTGTCGGTGGACGTGTGCGACTCGTTCCCGCCGACGTTCTTGGTGATCTGCGACAGGACGAACCGGTGGTCGCGGCCGATGAAGTCGGCGGCGCGGGCGGCGTCCTCGTGGTTGCCGAGGCGCATGAACGCGACGGCGCCGCCGCCGATCAGCTCGGCGGACGTCTCGCGCAGCCGCCGGAACAGCAGGGTCAGCGGGACGCCGCGCCGCTCGCAGGCGTCCGAGAGCCGCTCCAGGTGGCGGCGGGCGAGTTCGTCGGCGCCGGCGACCACGAGGGCGGGCGTCGCCTCCCAGGACGCGGTGATCCGGTGCGTGACCCACTGGACGATCAGGTCGGTGAGCAGCTCGGACCGGACGTTGCGGGCCTGGCTGTCCAGCGCGATGCAGGTCAGGTAGCCCGGACCCGTGCCGGTCGGCTCCGTGCCGAGGTCTTCCAGGGGGTGGATGTACGACTCGATCCGCGACAGGTTCGCGTGGGCCTGGCGGCGGTACTCCACGGTGAACAGCTCGGTGCCGATGCGCCGCCGCTCGTCGCGGGTCAGGGCGTCGCCGTCGTCGGGCTCGCCCATCAGGACGCGGAGCGCCGCGGCGATCCGGGCGAGGGTGATGTCGCCGCCGAGGGCGCCGCACACCTTGGTGAGGATGCGGTCGTCCATGCTGCGTTCGGCGCGGGCGGCGTCGGGGCCGCCGCCGTGCATGGACTCCACGATCGCGTCGACGAGTTCCTGCGGCGACATGTCGGTGAGCAGGGTGGAAGAGGCTTGGTGGCTGGGCAGCAGCTGCTCGTCCACCCTCATCCAGGCAGATCGGGACAGTTCGACCAGTTCGCGGCTGACGACCTCCCGGGACAGGTCGAGCACCAGCAGCGGCTGGACGGCGAGGGTGGACGTCCCATAGGTGGTGAGCAGCGCCTCCCACGCCCACAGCGTCCCGCCGAACACGTCCAGGCGGCGGCCGGGGCGTGGAGCGGCGCCCCACTCGGGCAGTTCGTCGAGCCGCGCGCGCTCTGCGGCTTCGTGGGCCTGCTTGCGCGCCTGCCAGTTCCGCGCCTGCTCGTGGTAGCCGCCGGTGATCTGCTTCTGCGCCAGTTCGTAGGCCCTGCGCGCGCCCTCCCGTTGCTGGATCGCCCACCGGGTCAGCACCACGCCGGGCGTCACCGCGATGACGGCGAGCAGCAGCAAGGCGACGGTGAAGCTCGTGGACAGACCGGCGGCGACGGCAGCGAACAGGACCAGAACGGCCGCGACGGCGGCGCTGGCCGGGAGCGTCCGGCTCACTCTGCGCTGGGCGGCGGCCTCGGTCTCGGCGACGCGCCGCGCGAGGTAGTCCGGCAGCGCCTGCTGCTGCGGCGGCGGATCGGGGAACGGGGTGAGGAACCACCAGCGGTCCCGGAACACCCATCCAATGCGGGGGTCGGGGCTGAACAGCCGCTCGCGGCGCGACAGCGGCCCCCCGTGATCGACCGGTTCGCCCCTCACGACGCTGTACCCCCGCTCTGCTCTCGGGTGCCGACTCGGCCGTCGCGCCTCCGGGCCGGACGCGGGGAGCGCGGGGAGCGCGGTGCGTCCGGTGGGCCCGTTGAGCGTGGTGAGCACGGCGATGCCGCGAACAACCCAAGCAGATTGACACGGAACTTGTCAGGCCCTCCGTCGCAAACCGGCCTTCACAACGACACTCTTGCTCAATACCCTGACTGCCCATGGCGGGGGCGGCGGAGATCTGGGACGTGGTGCGCGGCCTGCCGGTGTGCAGGCTGCTCGAGGTCCCGCGTCCGGACCGGGCGGACGGCCGGGACGAGTGGCGCGACCAGCGGCTCGCGGCGCTGGTGTCGGCGTACCACGCGGGCGGCGAGCCGGTGCTCGTCGGCTGGCGGCGGGCGGCGGCGTTCGGGCCCACGGAGGTGCTGGTCGGCGGGTCCGGGCTCGTCGCCGACCGGGACGGGAGCGCGGCAACGCTGAGCCTGCCGGCGGGCGGGCGCGGCGTGCTGCTCCCCGACGGGGTCGCCGCCGCCGCGATGCCGCACTGGGTCGGCATCGGCGGCGTCGCGGACGGCCTGCTCGCCGACGACCCGGCCCGCGAGGAGCCCGCCAGGCCGTCGCTGGAGGACGGTCTGCTCTCGGTGTGGACGCAGCCGTTCGCCTGGCTGCTGGTGGCCGAGCCGGTGGACGCGTCCGAGGCCGCGCGCCTCGCCGACGACCTCGCCGACCGGCAGCAGCGCGCCCGGTCGATGGCGGAGCTGTCGCCGGAGGAGTCGGTGGCCGCCGTCCGGATGGAGCGGCGGCACCGGGAGCTGCGGCGGGCGGCGGCGTCGGGGCTGTGGCGCGTGCGGCTGGCGGCCGGGGCGGCGACGCCGGCGGCGGCCGCGCGGGTGGCGGCGCTGGTGTGCGCGTCGGCGGACCTGACCGGGCTGCCGTACGCGCTGGTCCCGGGCGCGGACGGGCCGTTCGAGGCGAGCACGCAGCTGGTGGCGGCGCTGGCGCGGCCGCCCGTCCGGGAGGTCGCCGGGGTCCGGTTCGTGATGCGGCCGGAGTCTCGCCGAGTAGCCCGACGACGGCGGCGGTGTCGCGAACCGCGGCGATCTCACCGTCCGCCCCGGCGAGGCGCCCCTGGTGCCTGTCTCTTAGACACAACTGACTCTGCGGACGCCGGCTCTAGGGTC
>NZ_VCKZ01000138.1 GCF_005889745.1 Actinomadura geliboluensis | reverse complement strand
GACCGGCTCGTGGAGTGGCGGGAGAAGGTCGCCGTCCAGCGGCGCCGCGCGTTCGCCGACGAGGAGTACTGGGGGCGGCCCATCGCCGGCTGGGGCGACCCGGAGCCGCGCGTCCTCATCGTCGGGCTGGCCCCGGCCGCGCATGGCGGCAACCGCACCGGGCGCATCTTCACCGGCGACCGGTCGGGCGACTGGCTGTTCGCGTCCCTGCACCGGGTGGGGCTCGCGTCGCAGCCGACCAGCGTCCACGCGGGCGACGGGCAGCGGCTCATCGGCGCGCGGATGGCGGCGACCGTCCGCTGCGCGCCGCCCGACAACAAGCCGACGCCGCTGGAGCGCACCACCTGCCTGCCGTGGCTGGCCCGCGAGGTCGAGATGGTCGCGCCGAGCGTCCGCTGCATCGTGTGCCTCGGCGGTTTCGCCTGGCAGGGAGTGTGGCCGGCGCTCAAGCAGGCGGGCTACGAGGTGCCGCGCCCGCGGCCGAAGTTCGGCCACGGCGCGGAGGCCGAGCTGGCGCCGCCGCCCGCGGTGACGCGGCGCGACCCGGTCCTGCTGCTCGGCTGCTACCACCCGAGCCAGCAGAACACCTTCACCGGCCGAGTCACCGAGGAGATGCTGGACACCGTCCTCACCCGCGCCCGCGACTACCGCTAGCCCGGCTCCGGGCGGCGCGCCCTGCCGCGCGCACCCGCGTGCGATCCGACGGCGGGGCAGGGCCTTGGCCAAGCGGTCCGGAAGCGGTGACCGGCCCCTGTCCCGGTCACCGCCCGCGGCCGCTTGGCGCCCCCGTCCGGCCCTGGCCCGCCGCCTTTCGGGCGGTACATCGGGTGAGATGCCGGACGGGCCGGTGAAGTTCGCGAGCCGGGCATGCGGGTATCGCTCCCGACATGTCTTCCACAACAGTTCGGCCGAGCGGCCCGGCGGGGACCGCGGCGCGCGGCGGGGGGTCCACGACGCGAATCCTGATCGTCGGCGGCGGGTACGTCGGCATGTACACGGCGCTGCGCCTGCAGCGGCGGCTCCGCAGGGAGCTGCGCCGGGGCGAGGTCGCCGTCACCGTCATCGACCCCCAGTCCTACATGACCTACCAGCCGTTCCTCCCGGAGGCCGCCGCCGGGAACCTGGAGCCCCGGCACGTCGTCGCGCCGCTGCGCAAGGTCCTGAACCGCTGCCGGATCGTGAACGGCTTCGTGACGCGGATCGACCACGCCGCCAAGCGGGTCACCCTCTGCCCGGCCGGCACGCGGACCGACGGCGTCGCCGAACGCGACATCCCCTACGACATGCTCGTCGTCGCGCTCGGCTCCATCTCGCGCACCCTGCCCATCCCGGGGCTCGCCGAATCCGGGATCGGCTTCAAGACCGTCGAAGAGGCGATCTTCATGCGCAACCACGTCCTGCACCAGCTCGACATCGCCGCCGCCAACCCCGACGACGAGCAGGTCAGGAAGCGGGCGCTGACCTTCGTGTTCGTCGGAGCCGGATTCGCGGGCGTGGAGGCCATGGCCGAACTGGAGGACATGGCGCGGGACGCGTGCCGGTGGTACCCCACCATCGACCCGCGCGAGATGCGCTGGGTGATGGTCGAGGCCACCGACCGGATCCTGCCGGAGGTGGGCCCCGAGATGGGCCGCTGGACGGCCGAGGCGCTGCGCGCCCGCGGTATCGAGGTCAAAATGAAGACGCTGCTGAAATCCGCGGTGAAACGGCACATCGTGCTGAGCGACGGCGAGGAGTTCGAGGCCGGCACGCTCGTCTGGACGGCCGGCGTCAAACCGCACCCCCTCCTCAAGGAGACCGACCTCCCGGTCGACGACAAGGGACGCCTGAAGGCCACCGCCGAACTCACCGTCGAGGGGCTGGAGCACGTGTACACGGCCGGCGACAACGCCGCCGTCCCCGACCTCAGCGGCAAGGGCGAATTCACCGCCCCCAACGCGCAGCACGCCGTCCGCCAGGCCAAGCGGCTCGGCGACAACATCGCGGCGGACGTGCGAGGCAAGCCCCGCAAGCCCTACAAGCACGCCTACGTCGGCTCGGTGGCGAGCCTCGGCCTGCACAAGGGCGTCGCGAACGTCTACGGACTCCAGCTCCGCGGCCTCCCCGCGTGGTTCATGCACCGCACCTACCACCTGTCGCGGATGCCGACCGTCAACCGCAAGTTCCGCATCACCATGGACTGGACGCTGGCGTTCTTCTTCCGCCGGGAAATCGTCTCGCTCGCCGAGCTGGAACGGCCGCGTCAGGAATTCGAACTCGCCGCCGGTAAGACGACGGAGAACGTGGCGGTCTGATCGCCGTCCGCCGAGGTGAAACGGGGTAACACGGCCCGGCCGCAGCGACCCGCCGTCTCCACGGCCCTTCTTGACTGGCCCTGTCGAACTGGCCGGACCCGGCCGTTGGCCGCAACCCCGTGAAAGGACTGGCCTCTGTCAGCCCCTGACTCGATATGATGACGCCGCCCCTGTAGCCCAATGGCAGAGGCAGGCTCCCTAAAAGAGCCATTGTGTCGGTTCGAGTCCGACCAGGGGCACTGTGTTTACCCAGGGGGGCGACCCCCTGGAACCCCCGTTTGCTGTGTTGGCCCAGGGGGGCGACCCCCTGGAACCCCCGTCACGGCCGAGAGGCTGTTTCCCGATCCGCTCCGCGTCTCGTGAAACAGCCTCTCGGCCGGCGGGACGTGCGGCCTCCGGGCGCTAGGGCGCCCTCCGGCCGCACGTCCCGTGTTCCTGTGGCCGGGGTTCGAGCATTGGATGTGTTCGGGATCGGCTTTGTGTGTTTCGGGGTGGTTGTGGGGGCCATCCACCCTGATCATGCGGGGGGTTCGGCGTTTACACTGGAGGGCCACCTCGGCCGAAAGTGGAGACTCTGATGGAGAGTAGAAACCCCGCGTTCCGGGGGAACGCCTTCGATCAACGGGGCGCGGCGTACGGCGCTGCCGGATATGGAGCGCCCGCGTACGGGGCGCAGCAGTACGGGGGAGCGCCGCCGGGCTACCAGGCGCCCGGGTACGCGCCGCCGGCCACCCGGCCGATGACCATGGACGACGTCGTCGTCCGCGGGTTCCTCAGCCTGGCCGTTCTGGTGCTCGCCGCGGCGGTCTCGTGGGTCGCGGTTCCCACCTCGATCGCGGTCCCCGTTCTGGTGCTCGCGCTCGTCGCCGAGCTCGGAATCTGGGCGTTCATCACGTTCGGCCGCAAGGCGAACGCGCCCCTGGTGCTGTCGTTCGCCGCGGTCTACGGGGTCGCGGTCGGCATCATCAGCCACTCCTACAACGACCTGTACCACGGCGTCGTCTTCCAGGCCGTGATCGGTACCGCGCTGGCGTTCGCCGCCACGCTCGCCGCGTACGCGCTGCGCATCGTCCGGGTCACGCCGAAGTTCGCCAAGTTCGTCATCGCCGCGGGCGCCGCGCTCATCGGGCTGATGTTCATCAACCTGCTCGTGCACCTGTTCGGCGGCGACCAGGGCATCGGCATCCGCGACCCGGGCAGCCCGCTCGCCTACGTCTTCAGCGTGGTCGCGATCCTCGTCGGCTGCTTCTTCCTGCTGCTGGACTTCGACGCCGTCGAGCAGGGCGTCCGCCAGGGGGCGCCGGAGAAGTTCGCCTGGTACTGCGCGTTCGGTCTGGTGCTGAGCCTGGTGTGGATCTACCTGGAGATCCTGCGGCTGCTCAGCTACTTCAGCGGGCGGGACTAGCCCGCGCAATGATCAGCCCCGCGCCGGACGGTGCGGGGCTGATCCGTGTGGGGATCTCTGCGCCGAGGTCGTGGCGGACGATGCGGCACGACTGCGGGGGCATCCGCCGGCGGGACCCCACCGGGTCCGAGGGCGTGCTTCGTCAGTAGTGGCGCGCGCGCCGGGTGCGCTCGTGCTCGCGCACCAGGGCCGCGGCATAGCCGTGCGAGAGGTTGTGCTCCTCGGCCAGCCAGGTGCTGCGCTCCTCGCAGCGGGTGAACGAGGGGCCGTTCTCGATGGCGGTGAACCACTCGGGGATGTCACGTCCTGTGACTTGCGGAATCCGGGCGATCAGCTTGCTGTGCGTCTCCGGCGAGTGGTTCAGTGACAATTGGCACCTCCAGGTCGCGGGGCTCTTCCTGCTGACTCTGCAACACCTCTCCGCATGTGACAAGACCCTAACGGGGACCTATCTTTTGCGTTACGTAGATCATTTGTAACGGGGATATTCCCCGGAAAAGCGCAGGTGGCCCGCGTGCCCGCCCCATGGGGGCGTGCCGCACGGGCCACCCGGAGAGTGACTAGGAGAGGCGCTCCAGAACCATCGCCATGCCCTGGCCGCCGCCCACGCACATCGTCTCCAGACCGAACTGCTTGTCGTGGAACTTGAGCCCGTTGATGAGCGTGGAGGTGATGCGGGCGCCGGTCATGCCGAACGGGTGGCCGACCGCGATCGCGCCGCCGTTCACGTTCAGCTTGTCGTGGTCGATGCCGAGGTCCTCGGCGGACGGCAGCACCTGCGCCGCGAACGCCTCGTTGATCTCGACGAGGTCGATGTCGCCGATCGTCATGCCGGCCTTCGCCAGGGCCTTGCGGGACGCCTCGACCGGGCCGAGCCCCATGATCTCGGGGGACAGGCCGGTGACGCCGGTCGACACGACCCGGGCCAGCGGCGTGATGCCGAGCTCGGCGGCCTTGGTGTCGCTCATCACGACGACCGCGGCGGCGCCGTCGTTCAGCGGGCAGCAGTTGCCCGCGGTGACCGTCCCGTCCGGGCGGAACACCGGCTGGAGCTGCGACACCTTCTCGTAGGTGGTGCCGGGCCGGGGGCCGTCGTCCTTGGCCACGACGGTGCCGTCCGGCAGCGTCACGGGGGTGATGTCCTTCTCCCAGAAGCCGTTGGCGAGGGCCTTCTCGGCGAGGTTCTGCGAGCGGACGCCGAACTCGTCCTGGGCCTGCCGGCTGACGCCGCGCAGCCCGGCCACGTTCTCGGCGGTCTGCCCCATCGCGATGTAGATGTCGGGGAGCGCGCCGTCCTCGCGCGGGTCGTGCCACACCGGCGCGCCGCCCTCGCCCGCCGTGGCGGTGCGGGCCTGCGCGTCCGCGAACAGCGGGTTCTGGGTGTCGGGGAGGCCGTCGCTGCTGCCCTTGGCGAAGCGGCTGACGGTCTCCACCCCGGCCGAGACGATCACGTCGGCCTCGCCGGCCTTGATCGCGTGCAGCGCCATCCGGGTCGTCTGGAGCGAGGACGAGCAGTACCGGGTGATGGTGGCGCCGGGCACGTTGTCCCAGCCCAGCAGGACGGACACGACGCGGGCCATGTTGTAGCCCTGCTCGCCGCCGGGCAGCCCGCAGCCGAGCAGCAGGTCGTCGATCTGGTCCGGGCCGAGCTGCGGGACCTTCGCCATCGCGGCGGTGATCATCTGGGCGGTGAGGTCGTCGGGCCGGATGTCCTTGAGCGACCCCTTGAACGCGCGGCCGATGGGCGAGCGCGCGGTCGCGACGATGACTGCCTCGGGCATAGCGGGTCTCCTGTCTCAGCGGCCGTAACGGTGTCAACTTACTCACCGGTCACCCGGTCAATCTAACCGCTGGCGACCGCCCCGTACACGGCGGCCCCCGGGCTTAGTCGACGGCGCGTCCAATAAGTGTCGACTTACGCCGGTGCGGCGAATCCCGGCGCCGCGGTGACGGCCGCCCCATGCGCCCGGGACGTGCGTCGTCCGAGGCTGTGAGCCGTGCCACCGGCCGGGCCGCCGCAAGCGCGGGCTGCGGGCCGGCCGGACGGCGCTCCGCGGCGCCGGGGCCCGCCTACCGGTGACCGGGCGGGCTCCGGTCGGCTCAGCCACCGCGGGCCGTTTCAGCCACCGCCGGTCTCCGGGACCGGGCGCCGCGCGCGGCGGTCCCGCAGGCGCTGCCGGGCCTGGGCGATGCCGGTCGCGCAGCGCGCCAGCCGGCGCGCCGGAGCGACGGCCGCGAGCGCGGCGGCGCCGGTCGACAGCGGGCGGACCAGCGCCCGCCGCAGCGGGCGGTGCAGCGGGTACCGCAGCGTGGCCCAGCGGCCCCGCGGGCCCCGGTCGTCGCCCGCGACGGAGGCGCCGCTGACCTCGGTACCGGCCCGTTCGGCGGCCTCGGCGGCGGCCTGCGCGACCGGGCGGGCGGCCGCGCCGGGCAGGTCCGGCTCCAGGCCGAGCGCCGCCGCCATCGACGGCAGGACGGCCGCGGCCGCGGCGGCGTAGCCGCGGGCGGACGGGTGGTAGCGGTCCTCGCTGAACATCGACAGCGGGTCCGCGGCGAACTCGTGCCCCAGCAGGTCGCCGAGGGAGACCGACCGGCCGCCGTGCTCGACGACGGCGATGGTCTGCGCGGCGGCGAGCTGGCGGCAGGCGCGCCGCGCGAACCAGCGGAGCGGCTGCATCAGCGGTTTCACCGAGCCGAGGTCGGGGCAGGTGCCGACGACGACATGGGCGCCCGCGGCGCGCAGCCGCCGGACGGCCTCCGCCAGGTGCCGGACGGACTCGGCGGGCCCGATCCGGCCGGTCACGTCGTTCGCGCCGATCATGATGACGGCGAGGTCGGGGCGGGTCTGCAGGGCCCGGTCGACCTGGCCGTGCAGGGCCTGCGACCGGGCGCCGGAGAGGGCCACGTTGGTCAGCCGGACGGGACGTCCCGCCGCGGCGGCGAGCCAGCCGGCGAGGAGGGCGGCGGGCGTCTCGGCCGGGGTGTGGACGCCGAGGCCGGCCGCGGTCGAGTCGCCGAGCATGACCAGCGACAGCGGGTCGCCGCCCGCCTGCGCGCCGTAGAGGCCGTCGGCGGCGGGCGGGTCGCCGTTGGGCGTCGCCTGGATGATCCGGCGGGCGAGCCTGGCCTCCACGACGATGAGGCCGAAGGTCATGCCGCCGAGGGCGGTGATGCCACCGCCGCCGTAGGCCGCGGCCGCCGCGATCCGGCGCGCGGTGAATGCTCTCAACATGCTGCCTTGACCCTCCGTGATCATCTTTCTACCCGCGCGATGACGCTTTGATGCCTGCCCGCTGGATCTCGGCTAACGTCGGAAACGGGAAACCTTCCGGAGCCGCGCCCGCTCCGCCGCGTTACCGGCGGCGCGACCGGGGCGCGGCGCTCAGATCAATCACTGAACGACAAGGATGTCGCGGTGCACGTACACGACTCGCTCGTCGAACTGATGGGCAACACCCCGCTCGTTCGGCTGCGCAAGGTGACGGGGGACCTGCGGCCGCAGGTGCTCGCCAAGGTGGAGTACTTCAACCCGGGCGGGTCGGTGAAGGACCGCATCGCGGTCCGCATGATCGACGCGGCGGAGCAGTCCGGCGAACTGCGCCCGGGCGGCACGATCGTCGAGCCGACCTCCGGGAACACCGGGGTGGGCCTCGCCATCGTGGCGCAGGAGCGCGGCTACCGCTGCGTCTTCGTCTGCCCCGACAAGGTCGGCAAGGACAAGATCGACGTGCTGCGCGCGTACGGCGCCGAGGTCGTCGTCTGCCCGACGGCGGTGAACCCCGAGCACCCCGACTCCTACTACTCGGTCTCCGACCGGCTCGCCGCCGAGATCCCCGGCGCCTGGAAGCCGAACCAGTACACCAACCCGCAGAACCCGCGGTCGCACTACGAGACGACCGGGCCGGAGCTGTGGGAGCAGACCGAGGGCCGCATCACCCACTTCGTCGCGGGCATCGGCACCGGCGGCACGATCAGCGGCACCGGCCGGTACCTCAAGGAGGTGTCCGGCGGCCGGGTGCAGATCATCGGCGCCGACCCGGAGGGCTCGGTCTACTCGGGCGGCTCGGGCCGCCCCTACCTCACCGAGGGCGTCGGCGAGGACATCTGGCCCGAGACCTACGACCGCGACATCTGCGACGACGTCATCGCCGTGTCCGACAAGGACTCCTTCCTGATGACCCGGCGGCTCGCCCGCGAGGAGGCGCTGCTCGTCGGCGGGTCCTGCGGGATGGCGGTGGTCGCCGCGCTGCGCGTCGCCGAGAAGGCCGACCCGGACGCGGTGATCGTGGTGCTGCTGCCGGACGGCGGCCGCGGCTACCTCGGCAAGATCTTCAACGACGGCTGGATGGCCGACTACGGGTTCCTCACCCCGAACACCGAGGAGGCCCGGGTCGGCGAGGTGCTCACCCGCAAGGGCGGCACGCTGCCGGAGTTCGTGCACGTCCACCCGCACGAGAGCGTGCAGACCGCGATCTCCATCATGCGCGAGTACGAGGTGTCGCAGGTCCCGGTGATGAAGGAGGAGCCGCCGGTGATGGCGGCCGAGGTGGTCGGCTCGGTCGGCGAGAGCGACCTGCTCGACATCATGGTGAAGGGCGAGGCCAAGATGTCCGAGCCCGTCGAGCTGCACATGGCGGCGCCGCTGCCGACGCTCGGGTACGGCGAGCCGGTGAGCAAGGCCGTGGGCGTCCTGGAGAAGTCCGGCGCGGCGGTCGTCCTCGTGGACGGCAAGCCCAAGGGCCTCGTCACCCGCCAGGACCTGCTGTCCTTCCTCGCGTCCTCCACCGGCTGACAGACCGGCCGCGGAACGCCGAAGACCCGGAGACCTCGACGGTCTCCGGGCCTTCTCTTCTCTTGCGGGGTGTCGGATTGCGGAGCCCGACCGGTGGGCGGCGTTTCGGGCCGGGCTCCGCAACCCGACGATCTGGGGGCTCCTACTGCCGGAACCCGGACGGGACGAAGTCCTCGCGCGTGTCGGCGGGGCCGACCGGCTTCTTCTGCTTCTTCGCCACGTCGCCGTGCCCCGGCCACCAGGCCCGGTGGCCCAGCAGCGCGGTGAGGCCCGGCACGAGGAAGATCGCCATGACGAAGGCCGACAGCGCGATGCCGAGCGCGATGGAGAAGCCCATCTGCTGGAGCATCGAGACCTTCGCCAGCAGCATCACCGAGAACGTGCCCGCCAGGATCAGCCCGGCCGCGGCGACCGTCGGGCCGCCGTGCTCGACCGCCAGCGCGGCGGCCTTGCGCGGCTCGTGGCCCTCCTTCGCCTCCTCGCGGAGCCGCGCGGTCATCAGGATGTTGTAGTCGGTCCCGATGGCCAGCACGAACAGGTACAGCATGATCGGCAAGTGGAAGATCTCACCGGGTTCGCCCATCAGCCCCTGGAAGACGTACACCGCGGAGCCGAGGGTCGCGGCGAAGCCGAGCAGCACCGCCGGGACCAGGTACAGCGGGGCGACCACCGAGCGCAGCAGCATCAGCAGGATCAGCGCGATGAGCACCCCGGCGACCGGCAGGATGACCGACAGGTCCCGGTTGACCACCCGGTTGATGTCGCTGTAGATCGCGGTCTCGCCGCCCACGTACAGCTGGGTGCCCTCCGGTGCGATCTTGTGGACGGCCGGCCCGAGGTCGTTCTTCACCAGGTTGATCGAGTCGTTGTCGCGCGGGTTGCCGTTCAGCACCAGGTCGACGCGGCCGAGCGTCGGGTCCTTGCCGAGCTCGGCGGGCTGCACGCCGCCGACGCCCGGCAGCGACTTGGCCTGCTGCCCGAACGCGTCCAGCTCGGCCTTGGTGAGCGGCTGCCCGTCGGTGGAGCGGACCATGACCTGCACCGGCACGGTCTGCCCGGCCGGGAAGCCCTTCTGCAGGTCCTTGGTGGCCTGCGCGGACTCGGTGTCCTGCGGGAAGCTGGACTGGAAGTCGTAGTCGGACTTGAAGCCGAGCGCGCCGGAGGCCAGCGCGACCAGCAGCGCGCCCGCGCCCAGGGCGACCAGCGCCGGACGGGCGCCGACCATCCGGCCGAGCCGGTTGGACACGGCGGCCTTGGGCTGCTTCTTCCAGGACTTGGACGGCCAGAAGACCGCCGGGCCGAGCAGCGACAGGATCGCCGGGAACAGCGTCAGCGAGGTGATGCCCATCACCAGCACGCCGATGGCGAGCGACGGGCCCCACGCGGCGAAGATGCCGAACGAGGCGAGCATCAGCACCAGGAAGGTGACCGCGATGGCGGCGGCGGCGGAGGTGATGACCTCGCCGACCCGCTCGACCGCCGAGATGAGCGCGGTCTTGCGGTCCTCGCCGGCGCGCAGCCGCTCCCGGTAGCGGAACAGCAGGAACAGGTAGTAGTCGGCGCCGATGCCGAACAGCACGATGGTCAGGATGATCTGCAGGCTGTCGTCGCCGGAGAAGTCGAGCAGCTTGGACGCGGCCCCGATGAGGCCCATCGACACCTGCTCGGTGGCGATGATCACGATGATCGGCAGGATCGCCGCGAGCGGCGCCCGGAAGATCAGCAGGATCAGCCCGATGATCAGCGCGAAGGTGGCGACGGTGATGAGCGCGAAGGACTGGGTGAAGGAGTCCTCGTTGTCGACGAACGCGGCGACCTCACCGCCGACCTTGGCCTCCAGGCCGCCGCCCAGCTCCTTCGGCAGCTGGGTGCGGATGTCCTTGATGGCCTGGCTCTGATCCTTGGCCGCGTCGCCGGTCGCCTGCTCCATCGGCACGGTGATCAGCTGGATGGACTTGTTGGGCGCCACCGCCTGGGGGCCCGTCACGAAGCCCTGGACCGTCGGGTACTTCTTGGCCGTCAGGTTCTTGGCCGCCGCCGCCACCTTGGTGCTGTCCGCGGGGGTGATCTTCCCGCCGTCGGACCGCTGCACCACGATCAGCGCGGACAGGTCGGCCTGCTCCGGAAACGCCTTCTCCGCCAGCTCGGCCGCCTGGACGGACTCGTACTTCGACGGCAGGAACTCGCCCTGGTCCGACTCGGTGGTCAGCTTGGGGGAGAAGGCGATGATCACGACCGCGGCGGCGAGCCACGCCACGATCGTCCACCACGGGTGTCTCACGACGAAGCGCGCGAGCCGAGCGAACATGGGCTTCCTTAATCAAGGTCGTTGGGATACCTCTAAAACGGTAGAGATCGCGAAGCCCGATGGGGTCACCCGCTGCGCTGAAATGGGGGCTGATACCTCCGGGGGAGTGCCTCCTCCTCTAGGAGGGGCGGCGGGTGGATAGCCTCGTACCCATGGACAACGAGGTTCAGCACGGGTTCGAGACCCTGGCCATCCACGCCGGGCAGGAGCCCGACCCCGCGACCGGCGCGGTCGTCCCGCCGATCTACCAGGTCTCCACCTACAAGCAGGACGGCGTCGGCGGCCTGCGCGGGGGCTACGAGTACTCCCGGTCGGCCAACCCGACCCGTACCGCGCTGGAAGTATGCCTGGCCGAGATCGAGGGCGGCGCGCGAGGACTGGCGTTCGCGTCCGGGCTCGCCGCCGAGGACGCGCTGCTGCGCGCGGTCTGCAAGCCCGGCGACCACGTGATCATCCCGGACGACGCCTACGGCGGCACGTACCGGCTATTCGCGAAGGTCGCCGAGCCGTGGGGCGTCGCGTTCGACCCGGTGCCGCTCGGCGACATCGCCGCGGTGCGGGCCGCGGTGCGCCCCGAGACGAAGATCATTTGGGTGGAGACGCCGACGAACCCGCTGCTCGGCATCGCCGACATCGCGGCGCTCGCCGCGGTCGCGCACGACGGTGGCGCGCTGCTCGTCGTCGACAACACCTTCGCCTCCCCGTACCTGCAGCGCCCGCTGGACCTCGGCGCCGACGCCGTCGTCCACTCGACCACCAAGTACATCGGCGGGCACTCCGACGTCGTCGGGGGCGCGCTCATCACCGCCGACCCGGCGCTCGGCGAGCGGCTCGCCTTCCACCAGAACGCCATGGGCGCCGTCGCCGGGCCGTTCGACTCCTGGCTCACCCTGCGCGGCATCAAGACGCTCGGCGTGCGGATGGACCGGCACTGCGCGAACGCCGAGCGGATCGTCGAGATGCTGACCCGGCACCCGGCCGTCCGGCAGGTCCTCTACCCGGGGCTGCCCTCCCACCCCGGCCACGACATCGCCGCCAAGCAGATGAAGGCGTTCGGCGGCATGGTCTCGTTCCGGATGGAGTCGGAGGAGGCCGCCGTCCAGGTGTGCGAGCGGACGAAGCTGTTCACGCTCGGCGAGTCGCTCGGCGGCGTCGAGTCGCTGATCGAGCACCCGGGCCGGATGACGCACGCGTCGGCCGCCGGATCGCCGCTGGAAGTGCCCGCCGACCTGGTGCGGCTCTCCGTCGGCATCGAGGACGTGCACGACCTGCGGCGCGATCTGGAGCAGGCGCTCGGCTGAACGCCGGCTGAGAGTCCCCCGCCCGTTCCCGCCCCCACTTGATCAAAACATCTATACTCAGCGCGCCAGGTTCGTAAAGGAGGGGCCCGGGGTGCGCAAAGTACTGGTCTGTGGGGCGGCGTTCGCCGCGGCGTGCGTGTCCGCCGTCGCGATCCCCGGGGGCGCCCATGCGAACGCCCCGGCGCCGACACCGTCCGTGGACGTCCCGTCGGCGCCGCCGGGCGGCCCCTCCGCGGGCACCGGCTCCGGCGGCACCGGGAGCGGGTCGCCGTCGGCGCCGTCCACCGCGTCGCCCGGCGACGGCGCGACCGGGCAGGACGGGGAGCCCGACGACGCGACCGCCACGGCGCACGCGGTCATGGTCACCCCGGAGCTGCCGAAGTTCCGCACCTACGCCTACGGCACCGACACCGCGCAGAAGATCGACGCCTACTGGCGCGACAAGGGCGCGGGCGCCGAGGCGCGCCCGGTCGTGCTGTTCCTGCACGGCGGCTACTGGCTGCACGGCGACAAGGGCGGCGGCTGGAAGTACGTCGCGCGGCGCCTGACCGAGGAGGGGTTCGTCGTCCTGTCGGCGAACTACCGGCTCGCCCCGCGCGCGCACTGGCCCGCGCAGCGCGACGACGCGCTGTCCGCGCTCGACTTCATCCGCAAGCACGCCCGGCTGTGGAACGCCGACCCGTCCCGCGTCGCGGTGATGGGCTCGTCCGCCGGCGGGCAGCTCGCCACGCAGCTCGGCACCCTCGGCAAGGGCACCCAGCGGGTGCGCGGCGTGGTCGCGCTGTCGCCGCCGAACAACCCGTTCCTCGCCTTCAAGGACGGCGCGAAGCCCGGCGCCACCGCCACCCAGCGCAAGCTGCGGCGGGCCGTGGTCGACCTCCTGGACTGCACGCCGGGCGCCGCGCCCGGCACCGGCGCCGAGACCGAGACCGGTCCGGGCGCGGAGCCCGGCGGCGAGCCCGGCACCGGCACGGACTGCTGGCCGCGGGTGGACGACGCGAGCACGCTCACGCACGTCTCGCGCGGGGACGCGCCGATGCTGCTGATGCACGGCTCCGGCGACTTCGTCCCCGTCACCCAGAGCACCGGGCTGGCGTCCGCGCTGCGGGCGGCGGGCGTCAAGACGACGGTGAAGACGGTGGACGGCCGGCTGCACGCCTCGCAGCTGCTGACCGACCCGGACACCTACCCGACGATCGTGAGCTGGCTCAAGAGCCACCTGAAGAAGTAGCGGGCGGGCCGCCCCGGAGCGGGCGGCCGTTGCGGGCGGCTCAGCCGTTCCAGACCATCAGCACGAGGATCACCAGCCACAGCAGCGCAACGACGCCGGAGAGGGCGGCCAGCCGGCCGCGCTCCACCTGCGCGATCTCGCCGCCCGCCGCGGCCGCCGGGGCGGGGGACGCGCCGTCCGCCTCGGGCTCGCTCTTCTCCGCCGCGGTCTCCGCCGCGGTGGCGGGCTGCGGGGCGGGCGCCGTGCCCGCGCCGCCGGCCGCCTCCTCCAGCAGCCGCGCCGCCTTCCGCTGGTCGCGCTCGATGATCAGCAGCAGCGCCAGCGCGACGATGAACAGCGTCATCGACACCGTCAGCCACGCCTGCGCGAAGTTCCCCTCCGCGAGCCCCAGCCCGAACAGGAAGATGCCCAGCGTCGCGAGGCCGTAGACCCGGGTCGTCCAGTTGAGGAACCGGACCACGGGCGCGTTCCGCTTGCGGATGTAGCGGGGCGTGGACATGGTCGCGGCGGTCAGCGGGCCCAGCGTGAAGATCGCGAAGCCGATGTGCAGGATCAGCAGGATGCGATCGGAAGTCGACATGACGCCGACCCTAGCCCCTGCCCGCGCTCAGCGGCGGCCCCGCCGCACCCGGAGGTAGTCGCTGACGACGTACTCGCCGAGCCGGTCGGCGTCGGGCGCGAACACCCGGCCGCCGTTGCGCCGCGCGACCTCCTCCACGAACGACACGAGCCGCCGGTCCTCGGCGAGCATGAAGAAGTTCATGCCGGCGCCGCGCCGGGTCATCTTGTCGACCTCGGCGAGGGTGAGGACGAGCGTGTCGGTGGACGGCGGGTAGTCGAACAGCGAGCTGCCGTCCGGGCGCAGGTGCGCGGTCGGCTCCCCGTCGGTGACGACGAGCACGATCGGCTCGAAGTCGGGGTGCCGGTCCAGATGCCGTCCCGCGATCATCAGCGCGTGGTGCAGGTTCGTGCCCTGCACCATGTCCCAGTCGAGGCCGGCCATCTCCTCGGGGTGCAGCACCCGCGCGTAGTTGGAGAACCCGATGATCTGGATCGCGTCCTGCGGGAACTTGCTGGTCACGAGCGTGTGCAGGGCGAGCGTGGTCTGCTTGGCGACCGCCCACGTCCCGCGCAGCACCATCGAGTACGACAGGTCGACCAGCAGGCAGACCGCCGCGCCGGTGCGCCGCTCGGTCTCGTGCACCTCGAAGTCGTCGACGCCCAGCCGGACCCCGTTCGGCCGCAGGCCCGCGGCGGTGTCGGCGCCGGCGCCGGTGATCTCGGCGACGTCGGCGGTGCCCGGTTCGACCAGGCCCGGCTCGGCGGGGCCCGGCTCGACGACCCGCGCCGTCGCCGCCGGACGCGTCACGAGGCCCGTACCGCCCTCCATGGCGCTGCGCCGGATCGCGTTGCTCACCGTCCGGACGACGTCGAGGGGCTGCTCGTCGCCGAACCGCCACTCCCGGCTCGCCCCGGTCAGCTCGCCCGCCTGGCCCGCGTCGCGCTGGTCGTGGTCGCCCGGCCGGCCCGAGGCGAGCTGGGAGAACACCCGGCGCAGCGCGGTCTCGCCGAGGCGGCGCACCGCCTTCGGGGTGAGCTCCAGCTTGCCGCGGTTGCGGCGCAGGTAGCCCTGCCGCTCCAGCTCCTTCTCGATGCGGCGCAGCGCGTCCAGGTCGTCGACGGCCTGCCGGCCGAGCGCCCGCCGGACGGCGTCCTCGTCGATGTCGTCGAGCCGGGCGCCGGGGTAGTCCTGGCCGAGCGCCGCCTCCAGCTCGCTCAGGTCGGCCAGCTCCGCGAGCGCGGTGGTGGCGTCGCCCATCCCGAGCGGGTCGTCGCCGGTCATCTGCTCGGGCCGCCCCCAGCCGAGGTCGGGGCGGCGGGTGCGCAGCGCGTCGCCGAGCCGGGCCATCTCCATGGCGAGGCCCGCGTCCTGCATGGCCTGCTCCATCAGCCCGCCCAGCTCGGCGCGCTGCTCGGGGCTGAGGGAGGCGAGCAGCCGGTCCGTCGCGGCGGCGCGGCGGGCGAGGGAGTCGACCAGCTCCTCCAGGTCGCGCGGCTCGTCGGGGAACATGTCCCCGTACCGCTCCATGAAGCGGTCGAAGTCCTCCTGGGTGTGCTCGCCGCGGGCGTCGCGGTCGAGCATCCCGTTGAGCTCGGCCATCATGTCCTTGACCCGCTGCATGGCGGCCGGGTCCTGGTTCTCCAGGGCCTGCTTCATGCCCTGGAACTGCGCGTCCAGCACCTCGCGGCGCAGCAGGTCCTTCAGCTGCTCGAAGGTGCGGCGGGCCGCGTCGGACCGCCAGTCGTAGTCCGACAGCCGGCGGATCGCCTGCGCGGTGTCGGACGGCAGCGTGTCCAGCTCCGCCTCGCGCAGCCGCGCCTCGTCGCCCGGGTCGGGGAACAGCTCGGCCCGCTCCTGGCCGATCGCGGTGTCGAGCAGCGCGCGCGCCTGCTCCAGGGTGCCGTCGAGGCGGCCCCGGTCGCGCAGCGCGCGGCGCCGCTCCCGCACCTGGCGGAGCAGGTCGTCGAGCCCGCGGCGGTTCCGCGCGCCCGGCAGGCCGCGCCGCAGCAGCTCGCGCAGCGCGTCGTCGGCCCGGGTGCCCTCCAGCACCGAGTCGCCCAGCGCGTCCAGGGCGTCGCGGACGTCGTAGGGCGGGGCGAGCGGGTCGGGCCCGTCCTCGTAGGCCCCGTAGCGATATCGGCTCATCGATGTTCCTTACGCGTGGAGACCGGCTGAGCGGACGACCGGGTCGAGGGGCTCGGGGTCAGGTGCGGTAGGTGGCCGTCCCGTCGGGCCGGCCCTCGGCGACGTCCTTGGACAGCCGGCGGGTGAGGAACAGCCCCTCCAGGGCGAACTCCAGCGCGGCCGCGGCCTGCCCGGGGGACTCCCCGCTGAGGCCGAGCCGTTCCATGATCTTGGCGAGGCCGGGGACCTGGCCGACGCGGCGCAGCAGCTCCGCCGCCGGCACCAGCTCGCCCGACTCGACGCGCTCGCCGGAGTCGAACTTGTCGAGCAGGCCGGTCAGGTCGGCGGCGCCGAGCGTGCGCCGGTAGGTCTCGGCGATCGCGCGGCGCAGCAGGTGCTCCAGCACCTCCTGCTCGCGGCCCTCCTCGCTGACCTCGAACTCGACCTTGCCCATCAGCGACGGGACGACCGCGGGCAGGTCGCAGACCCGCGCGACGGCGTGCTCCTCGCCGGTGAGCGCGGCGCGGCGCACCGCGCCCGCCGCGACGGTCTCCGCGCCCGCGAGCGCGAACCGCGCCGACACGCCGGACCGCGCGTCCACCGCCGTCGACTCCCGGACGAGCCGGGTGAACCGGCCGATCACCTCGATCAGGTGGTCGGGCACCTCGGCGGGCAGCCCGGCGAGGTCGGCGAAGTCGGACTCCTGCCGGATCAGCGCGAGCTCGGCGTCCAGTTCGAGGGGGTAGTGGGTGCGGATCTCGGCGCCGAAGCGGTCCTTCAGCGGGGTGATGATGCGGCCCCGGTTGGTGTAGTCCTCGGGGTTGGCGGACGCGACGAGCAGCACGTCCAGCGGCAGCCGCAGCGCGTAGCCGCGGATCTGGACGTCGCGCTCCTCCAGCACGTTGAGCAGCGCGACCTGGATGCGCTCGGCGAGGTCGGGCAGCTCGTTGATGGAGAAGACGCCGCGGTTGGTGCGCGGGACGAGCCCGAAGTGCACGGTCTCGGGGTCGCCGAGGGTGCGGCCCTCGGCGACCTTGATCGGGTCGACGTCGCCGATGAGGTCGCCGACGCTGGTGTCGGGGGTGGCGAGCTTCTCGCCGTAGCGGTCGTCGCGGTGCAGCCACCCGACCGGGAGCTCGTCGCCGAGGTCGGCGGCGAGCCGGCGGCAGCGCACGCACACCGGCGCGTACGGGTGGTCGTTGATCTCGCAGCCGGCCACCACCGGGGTCCACTCGTCCAGCAGCCCGGCCAGGGTGCGGATCAGCCGCGTCTTGCCCTGACCGCGCTCGCCCAGCAGGACCAGGTCGTGCCCGGCGAGCAGGGCGCGCTCCAGGTGGGGGAGGACGGTGTCGTCGAACCCCAGGATGCCCGGGAAGCGCGGCTCGCCGGCTCGCAGCCGGTCGAGGAGGTTGCGGCGGATCTCGGCCTTCACGGAGAGCTGGACGTGGCCGCCGGCGCGCAGCTCGCCCAGTGTTGTCCCAGAGGGAGTGGTTTCACGGGTGGATGGACGCACGAGATCGACACTACGTCGCGGTCGCCGGGACTCGCACCCTCGGCCCGCGGATTCCCGCCGGACCGCGGATCGGCCTGCGGATCCGCCCGGAATCCTCCCGGAAGGGCCTGGAATGCGGCCGAGGGCGAGCCTGGGGAATCGTCCCGCCATGCCCGTCCCGCCGGTGTTTGGGTGGACGGCGCGCCGCGGGGGACACTGGAAGTGTGAACGGAGCCGGTGAATGCGGTGAGGGAGGCGGCGCCGATGGCGCGATTCGGTGATGGCCTGGCCCTCGGACCCGATCTGTCCAGTGCCGCCGCGTCGGCGGTCGAGCAGGCGCTCGCCCCGCTGAGCGCGGCGCCCGACCTGGTGTGCGTGTTCGTCACCGGGGACGACCCGGACGAGATCGAGGCGGCGGTCGTGGCCGCGGAGCAGGCGGCGGGGCCGACGATGCTGCTCGGGTGCAGCGCGTCCGGGGTGATCGGCGCCGGGCGCGGGGTGGAGGAGCGCGGCGCGGTGAGCGCCTGGGCGGCGGTGCTGCCGGGCGCCCGGCTCGACGCGTTCCGGCTGGAGACCCTCAAGGCCGACGACCGCCTCGTGGTGGTCGGGATGCCCGAGGGCCAGGACGACGACGTGGTCGGCGTCCTGCTGGCCGACCCCTACAGCTTCCCGGTGGACGCGTTCGTCGAGCGCTCCGACGAGGCGCTGCCGGGCCTGCCGCTGGTCGGCGGGCTCGCCGAGGGCGGCGGCCCCGGCGACGGCGGGCAGGGCGACGCGCGGCTGTTCGTCGGCGGCGAGGTCTACCGGGACGGCGCGGTCGGCGTGGTGATCGGCGGGTCCGTCGCCGCCGCGACCGTGGTCAGCCAGGGCGCCCGCCCGATCGGGCCCGACATGGTGGTGACCAAGGCCGAGGAGAACGTCCTCTACGAGCTGGCGGGCGTGCCCGCGCTGGAGAAGCTGGAGCAGATCGTCCTCGGGCTGCCGGAGGAGGAGCAGGAGCTCGCCGGGCGCGGGCTGCTGATCGGCGTCGCGATGGACGAGTACGCCGACGAGCACGAGCACGGCGACTTCCTCGTCCGCGGCGTGGTGGGCGCCGACCCCGACAGCGGCGCCATCGCGATCGGCGACGTGGTCGACGTGGGCCGCACCGTCCGGTTCCAGGTCCGGGACGCGGGCGCCGCCGAGGAGGACCTCGCCGCGCTGCTCGAACGGTTCGACCTGGCGCCGGTCGAGGGCGCGCTGCTGTTCTCCTGCAACGGGCGCGGGCAGGCGATGTTCCCCGACTCCGACCACGACGCGAAGGTCCTCGACCGCGCGTTCGGCCCGGCCGGGGTGGGCGGCTTCTTCGCCGCCGGCGAGATCGGCCCGGTCTCGGGGCGCAACCACGTGCACGGGTTCACCGCGTCGATCCTGGCGTTCGGCCGCGCCGGGGACCGGCCGGGCGACCGGGTGGAGGACGCCCGATGACCGCGGGCCCCGTGCTCGCGGTCGACATCGGCGGGACGAAGCTCGCCGCCGCCCTCGTCGACCCGGACGGGCGGGTCGCCGCCCACGACCGCGCCCCGACCCCGAACGCGCCCGGCGTGGACGGCGAGGAGCTGTGGCGGGCGCTGGACGCCCTGCTCGGCAAGCTCGTCGCCGGCGCCGGGAACCCGCCGCTCGCGGGCGTCGGCGTCGGCTGCGGCGGCCCGATGACCTGGCCCGCCGCCGAGGTGTCCCCGCTGAACATCCCGGCGTGGCGGGGGTTCCCGCTGCGCGAGCGGCTGCGCGCCCGCCATCCGGGGCTGCCCGTCCGCGTCCACAACGACGCGATCTGCGTGGCGGTCGGGGAGCACTGGCTCGGCGCCGGGCGCGGGCACGGCAACGTCCTCGGGATGGTGGTGTCCACGGGCGTCGGCGGCGGGCTGATCCTGGACGGCCACCTCGTCGACGGCGCCAGCGGCAACGCCGGGCACATCGGCCATGTCGTCGTCGAGCCGGACGGGCCGCCGTGCGCCTGCGGCGGCCGCGGCTGCCTGGAGGCGATCGCGCGCGGCCCCGGGCTGGTCGCGTGGGCGCGGGAGCAGGGGTGGCGGCCCGGCGACGGCGCCGCCACCGGCGTGGAGCTGGCCGCCGACGCGCGCCGCGGCGACCCGGTCGCCGGGTCGGCGATGCGGCGCGCCGGGCGCGCCATCGGGATCGCGCTCGCGTCCGCGACGCACCTGTGCGACCTGGAGGTCGCCGCGATCGGCGGCGGCCTCTCGCAGGCCGGGCCGCTGCTGTTCGACCCGATGCGGGCGGCGTTCGCGGCGCACGCCCGGATGGAGTTCGCGACCCGCGCCCGGATCGTCCCGGCGGCGCTCGGCCAGACCGCGGGGCTCGTCGGCGCCGCCGCGCTGATCCACGAGCAAGATCGTTACTGGAGTGCGGACTGAGCGGTGGGGGGTGCGAGGATCGGACCATGACCTCCGTCAGCGTCGACGACGTCCGTGCCGCCCGCGAACTGCTGCGCGCGGTGGCCGTCCCCACCC
>NZ_VCKZ01000137.1 GCF_005889745.1 Actinomadura geliboluensis | reverse complement strand
CGGCCAGGCCGTGGAGGTAGGCGCCTGCCGTGGCGGCGTCCAGGGCGGGGAGGCCGCCGGCCAGGAGGGCGCCGATCAGGCCGGACAGGACGTCGCCCGTGCCGGCGGTGGCTAGGCGGGGGGTGCCTGTGGGGTTGACCCTGACCGGGCGGTCGGCCTCGGCGATCAGCGTTGTCGAGCCCTTGAGCAGGACGGTCGCGGAGAGTTCGGCGACGGCGCGGCGGACGTGGTCGAGGCGGGCGGCCTCGATGGCGGCGCGGTCGGCGGCGATCAGGCGGGACAGCTCGCCCGCGTGCGGGGTGAGGACGGTCGGCGCGGCGCGGGCCAGCAGGTCGCGGCGGCGGGACAGGACGGTGAGGCCGTCGGCGTCGACGAGGACGGGCAGGTCGGTGGACAGGACCGCTTCGAGGAGGGACTCGGCGGCGTCGTCCGTGCCGAGGCCGGGGCCGACGACCCAGGACTGGACGCGGCCGATGCGCTCCAGGACCTTGGCGTCGTGGCGGCCGGGGTCGATGACCGTGGTGACGGCCTCCGGCCAGCGGTGCCGGACGAGCTCGACCGGGTGCGCGACGGAGGCGAAGCGGACCATGCCCGCGCCGCCGTGGACGGCGCCGCCGGTGCACAGGACGGCGGCGCCGGTGAACTCGTCGCCGCCCGCGAGGACTCCGACGACGCCGCGCCGGTACTTGTCGGACTCGGCGCCGGGCTCGGGCGGCTGGACGTCGGCCGGGCGCGGCGCGACGACGTCCGGGTCGGGCAGGTCGGGGCCGAGCCCGATGTCGACCAGTTCGACCACTCCGCAGTGGGACGCTCCGGGGTCGATAAGAAGGCCCGGCTTGTACGTGCCGAAGGTGACGGTGACGTCGGCGTGGACGGCGGCGCCGTCGACGCGGCCGGTGCTCGCGTCCACGCCGCTCGGCACGTCGCAGGCGACGACGAGGGCGGCGGACTCGGCGGCGAGCGCGGCGTAGCGGGCGTGCGGGTCGCGGAGGCCGCCGGTGCCGCCGATGCCGGTGAGGCCGTCGATGACCAGGTCGGCGCCGGCGATGGCGGCCTCCGCGCCGGTGGGCAGGAGGCGGCCGCCGGCGGCGAGGAGGTCGGCCAGCCCGGCTTCGTGGATCTTGGAACCGGCCTGCACGGCGCGGACGCGGGCGCCGCGCCGGGCGAGGCGGGCGCCGGCGTAGAGGGCGTCGCCGCCGTTGTCGCCGCCGCCGATCAGCAGGACGACGCGGGAGCCGTACACGGCGGGCAGGAGGCGGGCGCAGACCGAGGCGAGGCCGGCGGCGGCGCGCTGCATGAGGGCGCCGTCGGGGACGCGGGCCATCAGGGCCCGCTCCGCCGCCCGGACCTTGCCGACCTCGTGCGCGTACCTCATCCCCGGCTCCCCCGCTCGGTCATACGGACAGGGTGCCACGGAGGGCGCGTCCCAATCCCGCGCACCGGCCATTTGTACCTTGCGCTGCAACTTTCGGTGTCATGTGCGCAAAAGAATCATCGGCCGTAGAATCTTCCCCATCCGCTCCGATGTATTCGCACTGCGGCGCTCAGGTGCGGCAGAATGCGCCCTGATCAGTCCGCCGGGACTGGAGAGGCCCGAGTAGATGAGCACTTCCCGAGGTCCCTCCGTCCGGCAGCGCCGGCTCGCCGCCGAGCTCCGGAGGCTGCGCGAGCGCAGGGGTCTCACCGGGGACGAGGTCGCCGAGCGGCTCGCCTGGTCCACCGCCAAGGTGAGCCGGCTGGAGAACGCGCGGACCGGCGCGAAGATCGGCGACGTGCGGCGGCTGCTGGAGCTGTACGAGATCGACGGCCCCCGGCACGCCGACCTCATCTCGCTGGCGCACGACGCGGCGCAGCGCGGCTGGTGGGAGGAGTACCGCGACCTGCCGAGTTCGCTCGCGGATTTCATCGCCCTGGAGTCCGAGGCCACCGCGGCCAAGGAATGGGGCAGCACCGTCTTTCCCGGCCTGCTGCAGACCGAGGACTACGCGCGGCACGTCATCGGCGGCTGGAGCGACCTCGCCACGCTGCCGCCGCAGGAACTGGAACGCCGGGTGGACGTGCGAATGCGGCGCCGCGCGCTGCTGGACGGCCCGCATCCGCTGGAACTCTCGGTGGTGCTGGACGAGTCGGTTCTGCAGCGCCTGATCGGCGACCGGAAGGTCATGCGCGAGCAGCTCGAACATCTGTGCCGGATGACCGAGTCGCCGAACGTGACCGTGCAGATCCTGCCCTTGGGTATCGCACACTCGGTGTTGGCTGAATCGTTTATCCTTCTGGAATTCTCACCGGTGCATGACATCGTTTTCCCTGATATCGTGCACGTGGAATCCCTGACAATCAGCCACTTTGCGGATGAGGCTGTTACCTATATGTACAGGCTCGCCTATTCAAGCCTGGCGGGCCAGGCGCTGGACGCCGACGAATCCCGGCGGCGCATCGCCGCGGCCAAAGACGCCTGGTGACGGGTCCGCTAAGGGGCTCAATCCTTGTGAAAGGCACCGAGTGTCCCCTTTCGCCACTCCTGCTCCGCAATGGAGGAGAAGCGCCCACTGCGGGGCGAGCAACACGTGCGTCGAGATCGCCGCACTGGCCGGTTCGTCCCATTCCATCGGGGCGCGCGACGCCAAGCACGGTACGCAGAGCCCGGTCCTGTCATTCTCGTCCGGAGAGTGGCAGGACTTCCTCGAACGAGCCAAGAAGGGCGAATTCGATCTGGGCCGATGAGGCGGCGCTGAGCCGCCGCTGAGGCCCCCTTCCGCCGCCTCACGAGGGCCGGCGGAGGGCCATGCCGCACGGGCCGGGTCCACGCTAGACCCGGCCTGTCGCCACCCCACCCGAAACTCTGGTCCTACCTCGCCGCGCCGGTCACACGGGTACCGCGTCACCCGTCCGTGATCAGGCGTTTTTTGCGATCTTGTTACCGTGTGCTTGATGTACCGGCAGCGCGGCCGCGGACAAGGCAACTTTCGATGCAGGGAGCCGGAATGAGTTTCCGTGGGACACCCCCCGCCCAGTGGAGGAGAAGCACCCGATGCGGCGCCAGCAACGGCTGCGTCGAGGTCGCCCGTCTTGACGGCGAGGCGATATCCGTGCGCGATACCGAGGACACCGTGACGATCCTCAGGTTCGGCCCCGGTGAATGGCGCAGGTTCACCGAGCACGTTCGGGACGGCCGCTACGACCGCCCCTGAAAGAAACTCTGCAACTTGCATCTCCGCTGAGAATTCCAACCGGCCGGAGAATTTCATTTCACGATGGGCGAGATGATCGAGTGAGTGGCGTGCGTCACGCCACTCGGACGCCCTTCGGCACGCGGAAAAGGGGCGTCCGCAGCCGGGCGGTGGTCAGGGCGACGGCGCCCGCCGCGAGCGCGAGGTCGAAGGCCAGCCCCCACGGCCACACCGCCGCCTCGGCGTCCGGGTCGTGCCGGTGGGGGCCCTTGCCCTTGCGGGTGTCGCGCACGCTGCGGCTCAGCTCGCCCAGCGGGTCGGCCGACGGCGGCCGGCTGAACACCTGGTCGCCCACGACGATCCTGCGCTCGGGCAGCCGCGGCGCCGCGTCGGCGAGCACGACGACCGGGTTCGGGGACAGCAGCCACCAGACGCGCTCGCTGTGCTCGACGGTGTAGCCCTCGTACGGGGTGGTCCGGTGCTCGCCGGTGAACTGGAGGGCGATCGAGTACAGCAGCGGCGTCCCGGCGAGGAGGACGAACACCGTGATGTAGGACATCAGCACCGAGGTGATGCTGCGCGCGAGGACCGCCGACCACGCCTGGCTGATCGCGCAGACCACGCCGATGAGCAGGGCCGTGACGCTGAGGACGGCCTGCGCCCGCAGCGGGCTGATCACCCCTTCGGCGACCGGGAGCAGCAGGACCGGCAGCGTGAGCAGGAGGGCGGCCAGGCCCGTCCCCCACGCGGCGGCGAGCTTGCCGAGCGCGATCTCGCCGGGCGTGAGCCGGGTGACCTGGAGGGTGGCGAGCGTCCCGCGCTCCCGGTCGCCGTTGATCGACTGGCCGCTGAGCGCGGGCGTGACCAGCAGCGTCAGCACCAGCACCCCGAGCAGGACCCCGCCGAACATCGGGACGCCGGGCCGGTCGTCGGACGAGCCCCCGCCGGCCTCCAGCGCCAGCCGGAACAGCAGGCCGAGCCCGTTGACGGTCAGGAACCAGGCCGCGAGCAGCGCCTTCCACCGGCCCGTCCGCAGCCGGGTCCTGATCTCCTGCCGTGCCACCAGGCCGATTCCGCGCGCGGTCATCGCCGGTCACCTCCGGGTCTCGGTCATCGCCAGGTAGGCCGATTCGAGCGCGCCGCCCGCGGGGGCGAGCCCGCAGACGGGCACCCCGGCCTTGACCAGCTCGGCCAGCAGCGCCGCCGCCTCGGCCTCGGTGAGCGGGCCGACCTCGGCGCCGCCCGGCAGTTCGGTGGTCCGCAGCGCCGGCAGCCCGCCGGGCGGGTCGGCCAGGGCCGCGGCCAGCGGTCCGGGGTCGAGCGAGCGGACGCGCCACCGCACGCGCGACGACGTGCCGGCGAGCTCCGCCATCGTGTGCTCGCCGACCGTCCGGCCGTGGTCGACCAGGACGACCCGGTCGGCGATCTCCTCCAGCTCGCTGAGGATGTGGCTGGACACCAGCACCGCGACGCCCTCCGCCGCCAGGGAGCGCAGCAGGTCGCGCAGTTCGACGCGCGAGCGCGGGTCGAGGCCGGAGGCGGGCTCGTCCAGCAGCAGGACGCGCGGGCGGTGCACGAGGGCGCGCGCCATCCCGAGCCGCTGCTTCTGCCCGCGCGACAGCGCGTGCACCGGCCGCCCGACATGGTCGTCCAGGCGGACGAGGGTGAGCAGCGCCTTGACCCGGCGCTGCCGCTCCGCCTTCGGCAGCCCGTAGGCGTCCGCGAAGAACGCCAGGTACTCGTCCACCGTGAGCTGGTCGTACACGCCGAAGACGTCGGGCATCCAGCCGAGCGCGTCGCGCGCCCGCGCGGGGTGGGTCAGCGCGTCGTGCCCCGCGATCCGCACCGTGCCCGCGTCGGGCGCGAGGAGCGTCGCGAGGATCAGCAGCAGGGTCGTCTTGCCCGCGCCGTTCGCGCCGACGAGCGCCGTGACCTGCCCGTACGGGACGGTGATGTCGAGGCCGCGGAGCGCCTCCACCGGCCCGAACCGCCGTGTGACACCGTGCGCCTCGACACCGAGGCCGCCACTGGGGCCGCCACTGGGGCCGCCGTCTTCCGCCACCCGCCACCTCCGCCGCCGCCGGGCCGGTCCGATCTCGCTTGGACGCGGCCCGGAATCAGCGGGTTCCGGCGGGTCTACTCCACCGTGACGGACTTGGCGAGGTTGCGCGGCTGGTCGACGTCGTGGCCCTTGGCGGTGGCCAGCTCGCAGGCGAAGACCTGCAGCGGCACGGTCGTGACCAGCGGCTGCAGCAGCGTCGGGACGGCCGGGACACGGATCAGCGTGTCCGCGTACGGCTCCACCGACTCGTCGCCCTCCTCGGCGATGACGATCGTCCGGGCGCCCCGGGCGCGGATCTCCTGGATGTTCGACACGATCTTGTCGTGCAGCACGTCCCGCGCGCGCGGCGGCACCACGACCACCACCGGCAGGTTCTCCTCGATCAGCGCGATCGGGCCGTGCTTCAGCTCGCCGGCGGCGAAGCCCTCGGCGTGCATGTAGGCGAGTTCCTTCAGCTTCAGCGCGCCCTCCAGGGCGACGGGGAAGCCGACGTGGCGGCCGAGGAACAGCACGCAGTGCTCGCCCGACAGCGACCGGGCCAGCTCGCGGACCGGCTCCATGGTCTCCAGGACCTTGTCGACCTTCTCCGGCATCCGCTCCAGGAGCTGCACCATGGCGAACACCTCATCGCCCCACTTGGTGCCCCGCACCTGCGCGAGGTACAGCGCGATGAGGTAGACGGCGACGAGCTGGGTCAGGAACGCCTTGGTGGACGCGACCGCGACCTCCGGCCCGGCGTGCGTGTAGAGGACGCCGTCGCACTCGCGCGGCAGCGTCGAGCCGTTGACGTTGCAGATGCCGAGCAGCTTGGCCTTCTGCTCGCGGGCGTGCCGGACGGCCATCAGCGCGTCCATCGTCTCGCCCGACTGGGAGATCGCGATGACCAGCGTGGACGGCGACAGGATCGGGTCCCGGTAGCGGAACTCGCTGGCCAGCTCCACCTCGCAGGGCAGCCCGGCCCAGTGCTCGATGGCGTACTTGGCGATCAGGCCCGCGTGGTAGGACGTCCCGCACGCGACGATGATGATCTTGTCGACCTCGCGCAGCTCCTGGTCGGAGATGCGCATCTCGTCCAGGTGCAGCCGCCCGTCGGAGCCGATCCGGCCGAGCAGCGTGTCGGCGACGGCGCGCGGCTGCTCGGCGATCTCCTTGAGCATGAAGTAGTCGTAGCCGCCTTTTTCCGCGGCCGACACGTCCCAGTCGACGTGGTACTCCTTGATCTCGGCGGGACGGCCCTCGAAGTCGGTGACGGTGACCCCGTCGGCGCGCAGCTCGACGATCTGGTCCTGGCCCAGCTCGATCGCGTCGCGGGTGTGCGCGATGAACGCCGCGACGTCGCTGGCGAGGAAGTTCTCCCCGTCGCCGACGCCGACGACGAGCGGCGAGTTGCGGCGCGCCCCGACGACCAGGTCCGGGTTGCCGGTGTGCACGGCGACCAGCGTGAACGCGCCCTCCAGCCGCCCGCAGACGCGGCGCATGGCGTCGGCGAGGCCGCCGCCGGACTTCAGCTCGTCCTCCAGCAGGTGCGCGACCGCCTCGGTGTCGGTGTCGGACGCCAGGCCGTGCCCGGCCTCCTCCAGCTCGGCGCGCAGCGCGGCGAAGTTCTCGATGATCCCGTTGTGGATGACCGCGACGGAGCCGGTGCAGTCCACGTGCGGGTGGGCGTTCCGGTCGTTCGGCGGCCCGTGGGTCGCCCACCGGGTGTGCCCCATGCCCAGCGTCCCCGAGGGCGGCGGCTCCTCCTCCAGGGCGGCCCGGAGGTTCCCGAGCTTGCCCGCCCGCTTCGCCGTCGCCAGCTTCCCGTCGGCCAGCACGGCCACCCCGGCCGAGTCGTAGCCGCGGTACTCCAGCCGAGCCAGGCCCTCGACGACGACGTCGAGCGCCGGCCGGCCCCCTACGTACCCCACGATTCCGCACATGGCGGCAACTCTATTCGGTGTCCTGCCAGGGACCTACCCGCGGACGGCCCGGGCCGCTCCGCTAACGTGAACCGCCGGTGAAAACCCGGTGACCGGCTGACCAGCCCGGTTAATGTTCAGCCATGACGAGCGGATGGGACAGCGTGCCGAGCCCCTACGTGGAACTCTCCCGCGGCGCCTGGCGGGGCCTGCGCGAGAGCACCCCGCTGCCGCTCACGCCCGGTGAGCTGGACGCCCTGCGCGGCCTGAAGGACCCGATCGACATCACCGAGGTCGAGGAGGTCTACCTGCCGCTGTCCCGGCTGCTCAACCTGTTCTTCCTCGGCGACTGGCGGCTCCGCGACACCGTCAGCGGGTTCCTCGGCGGCGAGGTGCCGCCGACCCCGTTCATCATCGGCGTGGCGGGCAGCGTCGCGGTGGGCAAGTCGACGACGTCCCGGCTGCTGCGCACGCTGCTGGCCCGCTGGCCGGAGCACCCGACCGTGGAGCTGGTGACGACCGACAGCTTCCTGCACCCGAACGCCGTGCTGTCCGAGCGCGGGATCATGGACCGCAAGGGGTTCCCCGAGTCCTACGACCGGCGGGCGCTCGTCCGGTTCGTCTCGGAGATCAAGGCGGGCGCGGCCGAGGTGACGATCCCGGTGTACTCGCACCTGGAGTACGACATCGTGCCGGACGCGGCGCAGACCGTCCGGCGGCCCGACATCCTGATCGTCGAGGGGCTGAACGTGCTCCAGCCGGCGCCGCCCGGCACCCTCGGCGTGTCCGACTTCTTCGACTTCTCCATCTATGTGGACGCGCGGGTCGAGGACATCCGGCAGTGGTACATCGACCGGCTGTTCGCGCTGCGCCGCACCGCCTTCACCGACCCGCGCTCCTACTTCCACAAGTACGCGCACGAGCTGGACGAGGACGAGACCGCCGCGTTCGCGCAGCGCGTGTGGCGGGACGTCAACGAGATCAACCTCGTCTCCAACATCCTGCCGACACGCGCGCGCGCCACGCTCGTCCTGCACAAGGACCGCGACCACGCCGTCCAGCGCGTCCGCCTGCGCCGCATCTGAGCGGCCCTATCCCGGACCCTATCCGGCCCGTCGTCAGCGCCAGGGGCCGGTGACGGCGAACGTCGTGCCCGGCGTGTAGACGTTGACGAACATCGTCCGCCCGTCCAGGGAGAACGTGACCCCGGCGAACTCGCCCCACTCGGGCTCGTCCTCGGTGCCGATGTTCTGCCGGTTCCGGGCCATCGCGTAGACCTTCCGGCGGCGGGACACGCCGAACACGTGCTGCGCGCCGTTGCCGTCCTCGCACACCATCAGCCCGCCCTGCGGCGCCAGGCAGATGTTGTCGGGCGACTCGCCGGGCTTCTGCACGTCGGTGCCGGGCCCGAACACGATCACCAGGGTGAGCCGCCGGTGGCGCGGCTCGTACGACCACACCTGCCCGAAGTGGTCGGCGCGGGACCCGTCCGCCGTCTTGGCGAAGCTCGACACGAAGTAGACGCGGTCGCCGCCCCAGTAGCAGCCCTCCAGCTTCTGCGCGTGGGTGATGCCGCCGGGCCCGAAGTCCTGGAACCGGATCGGCGTCTCCTTCGCCAGCGGGTCGGGCACCTTCTTCCACTCGACGTGCTCGAACACGGTGCCGGGCTCCTGGACGACCGACAGGTCCGGGACGTCGGGGACGTGCAGCGCCTCCAGCCGTCCACCGGCGCGCAGGCTGCCGAACCCGCCGCGCGTCTCCTTCGGGAGGAACCGGTAGAACAGCCCGAACGGCTTCTCGAACGCGTCCTCGGTCTCGTAGACGGTGCCGTCGCGCGGGTCGACGGCGATGGCCTCATGCTGGAAGCGCCCCATCGCGGTCAGCGGCTCCGGGACGGTCCTGCCCTGCCGGTACGGGTCGACCTCGAAGATGAACCCGTGGTCCTTGGTGTAGCCGTTGGTGCCGGCCTTGTCCTCGGTCTCCTCGCAGGTCAGCCAGGTGTGCCACGGGGTCGGGCCGCCCGCGCAGTTGACGGCCGTCCCGGCGATGGCGACGCGCTCGGTGCGTACCCGCCCGGCGCCGTCGACCTCCAGCGCGGTGCAGCCGCCGAGGCCCTCGGGGTCGTAGGTGACGCCCTCGACCGGTGGCACCCGGTGCTCGGCGTCCGGGCGGTTCTCGTGGTTGCGGACGAGCCACGTCCGGCCGCGTCCGGGGAAGGCGGCCATGCCGTCGCAGTGGCTCGGCACCGCGCCCTCGCCCGAGCGCAGCGGCTCGCCCTCCCGCGACAGGACGGTGTACCGGAACCCGCGCGGCAGGTCGAGCAGGCCCTTCGGATCGGGCACGAGCGGCCCGTAGCCGTCGTGGCGGCCGGCCGGCGCGGCGGCGGCGCTCCCGGCGAACAGCTGCTCCACGGCGCCGGTGAAGGCGATCCCCGCCCCCACCGCGCCCGTCCCCGCCAGGAGCCGGCGGCGCGTGACTGACATGGGTGCACACTCCCTGGTCTGGAACGATCAAAACCCTCCAGCCCGTTGTAACACGCGTCACACCGGCCGGATATGGCACACCTCGACAGGGCGTGTCAGGCACGGCGCCGCCGCCGGGGCCGGGCACCGTTCAGCGGGGTTCGATCTCCGCCAGGTGGGCGACGACCGTCTCGCTGAGGGCGGCGAACGCCGCGACCTGCTCGGGGGTCAGCAGGTCGATGAAGTGGCGCCGCACCGACTCGACGTGGTGGGGGGCGGCCTCCTCGATCGTCCGGCGGCCCTCGCCGGTCAGCACGATGACGGCGGCGCGGCCGTCCTCGGGGCTGGTGTGCCGGGTGACGAGGCCGCGCTGCTGCATCCGGGTCACATGGTGCGACAGGCGGCTCGGCGACCAGCGCATGTGCGCGGCGAGCTCGGTGAGCCGCAGCCGGGCGCCGGGGGTCTCCGAGAGGTTCGACAGCACGTCGTAGTCGGCCTCCGACAGGCCCGAGTCGGCGGCGAGGTCCCGGGCGACCTGCTGGTCGAGCAGCAGGGACAGGCGCCGGTAGCCGCGCCACGCGCGGTCCTCGGCGGGGGTGAGCCAGCGGGGTTCGTCCATGGCCGCCAGCTTAGTTGACATGTCACATACATCGCGACTAGCTTCCTTGACATGTCAAATAGATCGTCGGCACCGGCCCCTTCCGCCGCGTCCTCCCTGCGCTACGGCCTGAACATCTCGACCTCGGCGGAGCCGGGCAGCGACCCCGTCGCCGACGCCCGCCGGGCCGAGGAACTCGGCTTCGACTTCGTGTCCGCCTCGGACCACCCGTGCACCGAGCACCCGACCATGGAGACCTGGACGATGCTGTCGTGGATCGCGGCGGCGACGTCCACGATCGGCGTCGCGACCCGCGTCCTCGGCGTCCCCTACCGCAACCCCGCGCTGGTCGCGAAGATGGCCGAGACCTTCGACCGCCTCTCCGGCGGACGGCTCGTCCTCGGGCTGGGCGGCGGCTACTCCGACGAGGAGTTCCGGGCGTTCGGCATGCCCGTCCCCACCGCCCGCGACAAGGTCGACGGCCTGGCCGAGGCCGTCCGCATCACCCGCGGGCTGTGGTCGGAGCGGGCGTTCACCTTCCACGGCCGCCTGCACCGGACCACCGAGGCGCATCTGGAGCCCAAGCCCGAACGGCGCATCCCGATCTGGCTCGGCACGTTCGGCCCGCGCGCGCTCGACCTGACCGGGCGGGTGGCGGACGGGTGGATCCCGTCCCTCGGCTTCGCCCCGCCCGAGCAGGCCAGGGCCATGCGCGCACGCGTCCTCACCGCCGCGGCGGACGCCGGACGCGACCCCGCGGAGATCACCTGCGCCTACAACGTCGGCGTCCGGATCGACGCGCGGGCCGGAGATGACCCGGGCATGGTCAGCGGCCCGCCCGGCCACGTCGTCGAGACGCTCCTCGGGTTCATCGAGATGGGCTTCACCACCCTCAACTTCATGCCCACCGGCCCCGGCCAGGACGAACAGGTCGAGCGGCTCGCCCGAGAGGTCCTGCCCGAACTGCGCAAAGCGGCCGGCTGAGCGCGGCACGCCGTCGCGGACCGGTGATCGGAAATGTCCGTCGCCGCCACGATCATTGAGCGATGACCGACACTCCCCCCGTCGAGGACGCCGCCGAGAGCGACCTCCCCCGCCTGCTCGTCGAACCGCCGTGGACCCGCCGGACGCCCCGGAGCACGGAGCCGGTCGTCCTCAAGGGCCTGAAGCGCCCCAAGACGCCGGCCGCCGAGTCCTGGCCGCCCGGGGTGCGCGAGGAGTGGCTGAAGGCGGCGGACGGCTTCCAGCGGGCCTACGAGCCGCTCCCGGCGGACACCGACTGGGCCGCGGTGGCCGAGCACTACCGCAGCGGCGCCGCGCTGGAGGACCCGCGCGGCGGGGACCGCGCCCGCCGGTACTACCGGCTGGTCATGGACGGTCCCGGCGACCTCGCCGACGAACTCCTCGCCGACGTGCGCTACCACGGCGACTGGGCCGGGTGGGTGTACCGGGTCCCGCTCCGGCACTTCGCCGCCCGGCGCGGCCTCGCCGCCCACCCGCTGATCCTGCACGCCGCCAAGGCCCACCTGTCGTGCGCGGAGGCGCTCGTCCCGTTCGTGGACGACGCCACCGCGCAACTGATGATCAACGCGCTCGGCCAGTTCGACGAGGCGGCGCGGCTCTGGTTCGGCTGGCACGGCCCGGCCGCGGCCCCGTTCGTCGTCCCGGAGGCGCTGCGCAAACCCGGGCCCAAGCGCACGAAGGCCGAGCAGGGCCTCGCGCTGATCGCCCGGGAGCACGGCGCCGGCTGCCTCACCGAGGCGGCGCGGACGTACGGCGAGGAGGCCGCCGCCGCGATCGCCGCGCTGGGCGTCGATCCGCTCGACCAGTACCCCGGCGAGCTGCCGGAATGGGACGAGGAGCGGGTCCGCGAGCAGCTCCCCCGGCTGCTGCTGCGCGGCCGGGAGCGGGCCCTGCCGGTGGCGGCCGCCCGGCACTTCGTGACCATGCTGCTGATCTCCACGCCGAAGGACCCGTACCCGGGCTGCGAGCAGGTCATCGAGCTCTGCGACCCCGCGTCCCTCGCCGAGTTCGCCTGGGCGCTCCACGAGAACCAGCGCGGCGGCGGGCTGTGGGCCGCGCCGGGCGTCCAGTACGCGCTGCGGCGGCTCGGCGACGCCGGGACCGCCGCGCGGCTGGCCGCCCGGATGGCCCGCTGGGACAACTACTACACCTGGACGTTCAAGGGCTTCTCGGCGCTCGACGTGCTCATGGAGATCGACGCGCCCGCCGACGAAAAGCTCCGCCACCTGGACCGCATCGCCCGCCGGGGCGCCGACGCCAAGCACCTGCGGCCGCGGGCGCAGGGCCGGCTGAACGCCGCCGCCCGCGAGCGCGGGCTGTCGCCCGAGCAGCTCGCGGACCGGCTCGTCCCCGACCTCGGGCTGGACGCCGACGGCTCGCTCGTCCTCGACTACGGGCGGCGCCGGTTCCGCGTCGGGTTCGACGAGCAGCTCAAGCCCTTCGTGACCGACGCGGACGGCAAGCCGCGCAAGACGCTCCCGAAGCCGGGCGCCAAGGACGACGAGACGCTCGCGCCGGCCGCCTACGCGCGGTTCTCCGAGCTGAAGAAGGAGGCCCGCGCCACCGCCGCCGACCAGATCAGGCGGCTGGAGGCGGCGATGTCGGCCGGACGGTCCTGGTCGCCCGAGGAGTTCGGCTCCCTCCTCGCCGGGCACCCGCTGATGCGGCACATCGTCCGGCGGCTGGTGTGGTCGGCGGGCGAGACCGCGTTCCGGGTCGCGGAGGACGGCACGCTCGCCGACGTCCACGACGACGCGTTCGACCCGGCGCCGGGCGCCCGCGTGACGCTCCCGCATCCCGTCGTGCTCGGGGAGAAGGCCGTCGCGGCGTGGGCGGAGGTCTTCGCCGACTACGAGATCCTGCAGCCGTTCCCGCAGCTCGGACGCCCCGTCCACACCCTTGTGGACGACGAGCGCGCCTCAAGCCGCCTCACCCGCTTCGAGGGCGCCACCGCCCATTTCGGCAGGTTCATCGACATGACGTCCCGCGGCTGGAAGCTGGGCGAGAAGGAGACCGGCGGGTTCCGCCGCCAGGTGAACCTCATGACGCCCGGAGGCCCGCACGTCATGGTCGCGTTCGAACCGGGCATCCGGGTCATCTCACCGGAGGAGTTCGCCGAGCAGACGATCGAGCGGGTCATGCTCATGACGGGCCCCTACTCCGGCGAGCAGCTCGCATTCGGTGAACTCGACCCGGTCACGATCTCGGAGACGCTCGCCGAACTGACGCGCCTCACCGGCTGACCGGCCGGCCCTTCCGTCCACCGATCGGTGGACGGAAGGTTCAACCGGTCGAGGCTCATGCGGACATGGGCTCCACGACCAGGCTTTTCCGCATGACGAACCTCCCTGTGCGCATGGCCCGGTGGAGCGCCGGGCACCCCTGGCGCGGCATCGCGGCCTGGTTCCTGTTCGTGGCGCTGTGCCTCGGCGTCGGAGCCTCGGTCGGCGGGCACGCCGCGACGACCGAGGACTTCTGGATCGGCGAGGCCGGACGGGCCGAGGCCCTGGCCACCGAGGGCGGGCTCCAGCAGCGGCCCGTCGAGCACGTCCTCATCACCGGTCGGGGGCCGGCGGCCGACGCGGCGGCGCAGGACGCCGCCGCGCGGATGAGGGCGCTCCCCGAGGTCGCGTCGGTGTCGGCGCCGGTGCGCTCGGCCGACGGGACGGCGGTCCGGGTCGACGTGGCCCTGAAGGGCCCCGAGCTCGAAGGCAAGGACCACGTCGACCCGCTGCTCGCGCAGACGGCCGCGGTGCGGGCCGCCCATCCCGGAGTGAAGGTGGAGGAGACCGGCGGCCCGTCCATCAGCAAGGGCGTCGGCGAGCTGCGGAGCGACGACCTCGCCCGCACCGAGGTGATCGCCGTGCCGATCACGCTGGTCACGCTGCTGGCGGTGTTCGGCTCCTTCGCGGTCGTCGTCGTGCCGGTGGTGCTCGCGCTGTCCTCGATCGCGGCGGCGATCGGCCTGTCGATGCTCGCCTCGCACGCGTTCCCGGACGCCGGGATCGGCGCGAGCATCATCCTGCTGATCGGCATGGCCGTCGGCGTCGACTACACGCTGTTCTACCTGAAGCGGGAGCGGGAGGAGCGGGCGCGCTCCGGCGGCCGGCTCGACGCGCGGGCGACGGTGGAGCTGGCCGCCGCCACGTCGGGGCGCGCCGTGGTGGTGTCGGGGCTGGCGGTCGCCGTGTCCAGCGCGACGCTGTACCTGGCGGACGACGTCATCTTCTCCTCCATCGCGACCGCCGCGATCGTGGTCACTCTGGTCGCGGTGGTCAGCTCGCTGACCGTCCTGCCCGCCGTGCTGGCGAAGCTCGGCGCCTGGGCGGAGCGGCGGGCGGCCCGGCGCGGCCGTACGCCGAAGGCGCCGAGGATCGGCACCGGCCGGATCACCCGGGCGATGCTGCGCCCCACGGGCCGGCGCCCCGCCGCGACGCTGGCCGTGTCGGCGCTGGCGATGCTCGCGCTCGCCGCACCGCTGCTGACCCTCGACCTGACCGACATGGGCCGCGACAGCCATCCCCGCGAGATCGCCGCGATGCGCGTGTACGACCGGCTGAACGCGGCCTTCCCCGAACTGAAGGCCACCCACCAGATCGTCGTGAAGGCCGGCGCGGGGGACACCGGCGAGGCGCGGGCGGCCCTGGCCGACCTGGCACGGCGCGCCGAGCGCGACCCGCTGCTCGCCGGGACGTCCGAGCTGCGCACCTCGCCGGACGGGCGGATCAGCGTCCTCGAACTCCCCGTGCCGCACCACGCCAGCAGCCCCGAGGCGCAGCGGTCCCTGAACCGGGTGCGGGACGAGTACGTCCCGGCGACGACCGGGCGCCTGGACGCCGAGACCGCCGTGACCGGCGACGTGGCCCGCTACGCCGACTACCCCGAGCACCAGGAGCGCAAGCTGCCGATCATCATCGGCGCGCTGCTGCTGGTCACGTTCGCGATGACGGTGTGGGCGTTCCGCTCGGTCGTCCTCGGCCTGGTCGGCGTCCTGCTGAACCTCCTGTCGGCGGGGGCGGCGCTCGGCCTGCTGACCGCCGTGTTCCAGGGGACGTGGGCGGAGGGCCTGCTTGGCTTCACCTCCACCGGCTCGATCGGCTCCCGCGTCCCGCTGCTGCTGCTCGTGATCCTGTTCGGCCTCTCGATGGACTACCAGGTGTTCGTGATCAGCCGGATCCGGGAGGCGGTGCTGCGCGGCGTCCCGACCCGGCAGGCCGTGCTGGACGGGATCGGCGGCTCGGCGAGCGTCGTGACCAGCGCCGCGTTCGTGATGGTGACGGTCTTCGCCAGCTTCGTCCCGCTGCACATCATGGAGATGAAGCAGATGGGCTTCGCGCTCGCGGTGGCCGTCCTGCTGGACGCCGCCGTCATCCGCATCATGGTGCTGCCCGCGCTGATGCTGCTGCTCGGCGACCGCTGCTGGTGGCCCGCGCGGAGCGTGCGGCGGGCCCGGGACGGCGGCGCCGAGAAGATCCCGCAGGCCATAGGCTGACCGGCATGCCGATGCCGCAGCCCGGTGAACGCCCCCAGGTGCGCGCGCTCCGCCGCTGGTACGTCACCGCCTGGGTGGTCCTCGGGCTCGTCCCGCCCGGCATCGCCGTGTGGGACCAGCCCGAGGGGACGCGGTCGGCCACGCTGGCGCTGCTGTCGGTGCTCGCCCTCAGCTACCCCGTCACCGGGACGTTCCCCGGCGACCCCGTCCTCCGCCGGACCGCGTTCCTCGGCGTGCTCGCCGCCGGGATCGGCGCCGTCTCCTACGAGATGGACGGCGCCGCGTCCCTGCTCATCGCGTCGCTCCCGCACTTCTGGATCTTCGCGGGGAGCCCGCGGCGCGCGGTCGTCCTCAGCGGCGCCGCCGCCGCGGCCGCGGTCGCGGGCGACGCCGTCCGGGCGGCCCCCGACGGGCCGCTGCTCACCGGCAACGCGGTCGCCGCGCTCATCGGGTACGCGGCGAGCGTCCTGTTCGGGCTGTGGATGCACCGGGTCGTCGGGCGGCACGACGAGCGCGCCCGCGCCCTCGCCGCCGACCTCGCGGACGCCGAGCGGCGGCTCGCCGAGGCGCAGCGCCGGCAGGGCGCCGCCGACGAGCGGGAACGCCTCGCCCGGGAGATCCACGACACGCTCGCGCAGGGGCTGGCCTCCATCGTGGTGCTGGCGGAGGCCGCGCGCGACGGCCTCGGCACCGACCCCGCCGGGAGCGCCCGGCAGCTCGCCTCCATCGAGCGGACCGCGCGGGAGAACCTCGCCGAGGCGCGCGTCCTCGTCGGGGCCGCGGCGCAGGCCGAGGTGGCCCCCGCGTCCATCGCCCGGACGCTGCGCCGCACCCTCGACCGGTTCGCCGAGGACACCGGGCTCGCCGTCACCGCCGACCTCCCGGACGTCGACTGCGACCAGACGACCCGGATCGCGCTGCTGCGCTGCACCCAGGAGTCGCTCGCCAACGTCCGCAAGCACGCCGCCGCGTCCGCGGTCGGGGTCGTCCTGGAACGGCGCCCGCACGGCGTCGAACTGGAGATCACCGACGACGGGCGCGGGTTCGCGGTCGGCGCGGCCCGGGGGTTCGGCCTGGACGGCATGCGCCGCCGGCTCGCCGAACTCGGCGGCGAGCTGACCGTCACCAGCTCACCAGGCGACGGCACCCGCGTCTTCGCCATGATCCCCCTGAAGGCATGACATGACCGGCACCCTGCGGATCATCGTGGTGGACGACCACACCGTCATGCGCGCGGGCGTCGTCGCGCTGCTGGCCGCCGAACCCACCATCGAGATCGTCGGCGAGGCCGGCGACGGCCGCGAGGCGATCGCGCTCGCCGAGCGGCTGCGGCCCGACGTCGCCCTCCTCGACCTGCGGATGCCCGTGCTCGACGGCGTCGCCGCCACCGCCGGGATCGGCCGGTTCGGCACCCGCGTGCTCGTCCTCACCACCTACGACACCGACACCGAGATCGAGCGGGCGATCGAAGCCGGCGCCATCGGCTACCTGCTGAAGGACACCACCCGCGACCAGCTCGTCGACGCCATCCGCGCCGCCGCGCGGGGCGAGACGGTGCTCGCCCCGCGCGTCGCGGAGAAACTGGTCGCCCGGATGCGCCGCCCCGAGCCCGCCGCGCTGACCGCCCGGGAGATCGACGTGCTGCGGGCGGTCGCCGACGGCCTGTCCAACGCCGAGATCGGCAGGCGGCTCGTCATCGCCGAGGCGACGGTCAAGACCCACCTCCTGCGCGTCTTCGCGAAGCTCGACGTCGGCGACCGCACCCGCGCCGTCGTCGTCGCCATGGAACGCGGCCTCCTCGGCGACACGCGCTAGTCGGCGCCCGCTAGTCGGCGCTCGCCACCGCGAGGGTGCGCAGGCGGAACGTCGCCAGCAGCGTCGCCGCCGCCGTCACCGCGACCAGCAGCGCGATCGCGACCGGCAGATCGACCGTCGAGGTGACCGGGGACGCCCCGGTCAGCGCGTCGGTGACCGACAGGCACCACTGCTGGATGGACGCCGACTTCGCGCCCGGCGCGAAGCTGCCGAGCAGCGACTCCCAGACCAGCGCGTACAGCAGGCCGATCGTGACGGCGTTGCGGCTGGCGACCGCGAGCGCGACGAACACCGCGCTGTAGGCCACCCCGCCGATCAGCACGCCGACCGCGAACGCCGGCGTCAGCTGCGCCGTCGTCCCGCTGAGCACCAGGCCCGTGAGCAGCGTCGGGACCGTCGCGAACGCCGTCACCAGGACGATCGCCACGACGAGCTTCGTCAGCACGATCACCTCGCGCGGGATCGGCTTGGTCAGCACGTACATGATCTGGCCGTCGTCGATCTCCGGCCCGATCACCCCGGTGCCCGCGATCAGCGCGAGCAGCGGCAGCAGCGTCGCGAGCCCGAACTGCTGCAGCACGCCCGCGGAGACGTCCAGGTCGTTCTGCCCGGTCGCGCGGAGCACGACCGCCAGGATCAGCATCATGAGCGGCAGCCCCAGCAGGAGCAGCGCCCGCTTGCGCCCGAGCATCGCCCGGAACGTGATCATCGCAATGGTCGGGTTCATCTCGCCACCAGGTAGGAGAAGACGCTTTCGAGGGACTCGTCGGCCGGGGAGACCTCCCAGAGGCGCACGTCGGCGTCGCGGGCGACCTGCGGCAGCAGCAGCGTGAAGCGCTGGAAGTCGACCGCCTCCACCCGCAGGCCCTTGTCGGTGAGCTGGACGCTGCGCGCCGAGCCGTCCGCGATGACCGAGGCGGCCAGCCGGCGGTCGTCGGACGAGCGGACGAGGAAGATGTGCGGCCGGTCGGTCATCAGCCGGCGGATCTTGCGGAAGTCGCCGGACGCGGCGTGCCGGCCCGCGACGATCACCTCGATGTGGCTGGCGAGCCGCTCGACCTCCTCCAGGATGTGCGAGGAGAACAGGATCGTGCGGCCCTCGTCGGCCATCCGCTGGATGAGGTCCATCAGCTGGAGGCGCTGCCGCGGGTCCATGCCGTTGAACGGCTCGTCCAGCAGCAGCACGGGCGGGTCGTGCACCAGCGCCGACGCCATCTTGATGCGCTGCTTCATGCCCTTGGAGTAGTTGCCGATCGGGCGCCCGGCCGCGTACTCCATCTCGACGAGGCCGATGGCGCGGCGGGCGGCGGCGTCCGGGTCGGGCAGCTTGTGCAGCTTCGCCATCGCGTTGATGAACTGCTCGCCGGTGAGGAAGTCGTACGCCGACTCGCGCTCGGGGACGAGCCCGAGGCTGCGGTAGGCGGACGGGTTCCGCCAGATCGGCGCCCCGTCCAGCGTGACGCTCCCCGACGACGGCGCGAGGAATCCGCCCATCATGTGGATGAGCGTCGACTTGCCGGCGCCGTTCGGGCCGAGCAGCCCGGTCACGCCGGGACCGACCCTCATCGACACGCCGTTCACGGCGACGACGTTCCCGTACCAGCGGGACACGTTCTCCAGGATCAGCTCGCTCACGAGAGGCCCGCCTTCCTAAACCGGCGGTACAGGACCGCGATCGAGCCGACGACGATGGCGGCGCACAGGGCGAGCGCGACGACGCCGCCGGTGACGCCGGGCGCGATGCCGGGCGAGGACGACTCCGCGCCGAGCAGCCTCACCTGGACGATGTCCACCAGGTTGAACGGGGTGAGCAGCCCGATCCAGCCCTGCAGGGTGAAGTTCGTCCGCGCCTCGGCGATGCCCTGCACGGCGCCGACGAACGCGGCGCTGATCATGTAGACGGCGATGACCGCGGCGACGCCGAACCCGCGCCGCGGCGTGAACGCCGCGACGACCATCCCGATCGCGGCCAGCACCAGCGCGTACAGCACGCAGCCGACGAGGGCGCCGAGGTAGTTCAGCAGCTGGTCGCCGGAGTCGGGCATCTTGGTGATCAGGCCGCCGACGTACAGGACGGTGACGGGCACCGCCATCAGCGCCAGCAGCGCGGTCGTCAGCGCGGCGCCCTTCGCCAGGACGAAGTCGAGATGGCCGACCGGCCGGGAGAAGTACAGCGGGATGACGTGGAACCGCACCTCGCGGGAGGCCAGCACCGGCGCCTGCGTGGCCAGGAAGATCGCCACGATGACCTGCATGATGTTGGCGTAGGACGCGTAGCGGAACAGCGCGTCCGGCTCCTTGCTGAACGCGAACGCCGCGACCGACCCGGCGGCCGGCAGCAGCATGATCCCCGCCAGCAGGAACGGCATGACCTTGGCCCGCGCGGGCCGGCCGAGCCCGAACGCGGCGCGCAGGTTGTGCACGTACAGCGACCGCAGCACGTACGCGCGGCCGTTGCGGCGGCCCTCGTAGTGGCGGTAGCCGATGTCGTGGATGGTGCTCGTG
>NZ_VCKZ01000136.1 GCF_005889745.1 Actinomadura geliboluensis | reverse complement strand
GGGCTCGTCCTGTCCGGGCGGCGGGTGACGGCCGTGACGGCGACCGGTCCGGAGGGGGAGCGCACCTACCCGGCGACGTCCGTCCTTCTGGCGACCGGCGGCTACAACTCGAACCCGCCTCCGCCTGCTGCGCGGGACGTGGCGGCCCAGGGTCGCGCGCATAGACGAACAGAAACCGCTCGACCCCGGGTCTCGGTCATGCGAGCAGCTTCTCCATCTCGGTGCGGACGGGGCCGGTGATCTCGACCGGGCGGCGGGTGCCGCGGTCGACGAAGACGTGCACGAAGTGTCCCTCGGCGATGAGGGCGCCGTCGGACGCGCGGAACATGCCGACCTCCCAGCGGACGCTGGAGCGGCCCAGCTTGCCGATGCGGAGCCCCACCTTGATCGTGTCGGGGAACGCGACCTCGGCCTTGTACTCGCAGTGCGATTCGACGCACAGGCCGATGGCGGCGGACGTCACCGGGTCGAAACCGGCCGTCCGGATCATCCACTCGTTGATGACGGTGTCCATGAGCGAGTAGTGGACGACGTTGTTGACGTGCCCGTAGACGTCGTTGTCCTTCCACCGCGTGGGGACGTTCTCCCAATGCTGGTACTCGCCGGTCATGGAGGGCAGCCTATGGTCGCCCCAAGAGCGGTATGGCATCGGGCCAAGGGAACGGTGACCGTGCCTAGCGGCGGGTGGGTGGGGCGGTGCGTCCGCCCAATGCGGAAGCGGCGTTCACCAGGCCGCGAGGAAAGGTTCTGAGCACGATCCCGGCCAGGTGAACGCCGCCCCCTGAGCGGCGCCGCGTCCGGCGCCGCCGTCTTCTAGGACGCGCGGGCGGCGTCGAAGCGCGCTTTCACGTCCGTCCAGTTCACGAGGGTCCAGAGCTTTTCGACGTAGTCGGGGCGGACGTTGCGGTACTGCAGGTAGTACGCGTGTTCCCAGGCGTCGAAGACCAGTAGCGGGGTGGTGTTCATGCCGATGTTCCCGTGGTGGTCGTAGACCTGCTCCACGATGAGGCGGCGGCCGAGCGGCTCCCACGCCAGGACGCCCCAGCCCGAGCCCTGGACCGTGGACGTCGCCGTGGTGAGCTGCTTCTGGAACGCCTCGAACGTCCCGAAATGCTCGTTGATGGCGGCGGCCAGTTCGCCGTCGGGGCGGTCGCCGCCGTCCGGTGACAGGTTGTCCCAGAAGATCGAGTGCAGGACGTGCCCGGACAGGTTGAACGCGAACGTCTTCTCCAGGCCGACCAGGCCGCCGTACTGCTCCTTGTCCCGCGCCTCGGCGAGCCTCTCCAGCGTGTCGTTGGCGCCCTTCACGTAGGCGGCGTGGTGCTTGGCGTGGTGGAGCTCAAGGATCTCGCCCGTGATCGCGGGCTCCAGCGCTGCGTAGTCGTAGGGCAGGTCGGGAAGCGTGTAGTCGGCCATACGGCCACTATTGCAAACGACTTGCAGTTACGTCCAGCATGCAAGAAGAGGCGTGGGACGCCCGCTACGGCGACGGCCCGCCCTCGGTGAGGACGGGCCGTACCGTGTCAGTGGCGGCGGCCGCCGCGGAACCGGGCGAGCAGGCGGCGTGCCTTGGCCTGCGTGCGCGGATCGCGGGCGTAGTGCTCGGCCCTCGCTCGCATCTTCCGGCCCTGCGGGCCGCTGAGATATCTCTTGATCCGGTCGACGACGGAAGGCATGGGCGTCCTCCTCGGCCTAGGGTCTCTGCTCAACGAGTGCCCGCCCGCATTAGTTCAGAACGCCTCGTCGAGCGCGACGCTCCCCTCGACGCCGATCTGGTAGGCCGAAACCCGCCGCTCGAAGAAGTTGGACAGCTCCTGGACGTCCTGCAGCTCCATGAACGCGAACGGGTTCGCGGTGCCGTAGCGGGCCGGGAGCCCGAGCCGGACGAGCCGCTGGTCCGCGACGTATTCGAGGTAGGCGCGCATGTCGCCGGCGCTCATGCCGGGCAGGCCGTCGCCGCACAGGTCGCGGGCGAAGGCCAGTTCCGCCTGGACGGCCTCGTCCAGCATCGCGGTGACCTGCGCGGTCAGCTCGGCGTCGAACAGCTCCGGTTCCTCGGCCCGGACGGTGTCGACCACGGAGAACGCGAACTCCATGTGCATGCTCTCGTCCCGGAAGACCCAGTTGGTGCCGGACGCGAGGCCGTTCAGCAGCCCGCGCGAGCGCAGCCAGTACACGTAGGCGAAGGCGCCGTAGAAGAAAAGCCCCTCGATGCAGGCCGCGAAGCAGATCAGGTTGAGCAGGAACGCGCGGCGGTCGGCGGCGGTGCGGAGTTCGTCCAGGGCGCCGAGCGAGTCGATCCAGCGGAAGCAGAACTCCGCCTTCGCCCGGATGGACGGGATGTGCTCGATCGCCGCGAACGCCCGCGCGCGCTCGTCCTGATCGGGCAGGTAGGTGTCCAGGAGGGTCAGGTAGAACTGTACGTGGACGGCCTCCTCATATAGCTGCCGCGACAGGTAGAGCCGGGCCTCCGGGGCGTTCACGTGCTTGTAGAGGTTCAGCACCAGGTTGTTCGCCACGATCGAGTCGCCGGTGGCGAAGAACGCGACGAGCCGGTTCACCAGGTGCAGTTCGGCGGGCGTGAGCCGCTCCAGGTCGGCCATGTCGGACGCGAGGTCGACCTCCTCCACCGTCCACGTGTTGCGGATCGCGGCCCGGTACCGCTCGTAGAAGTCGGGGTAGCGCATGGGCCGCAGGGTCAGGTCCATGCCGGGGTCGAGCAGCATTATTGGCATGCCTCGCAGGTCTCGGGGTTCTCCAGGGAGCACACGGCCGCCGTGGACGCGACGGTCGTCTGCGCGATGCGCGTCGCCGGACGGGAGCGCAGGTAGTAGGTGGTCTTCAGCCCGCTGCGCCACGCGTACGCGTACATCGAGGAGAGCTTGCCGATCGTCGGCGTCTCCATGAACAGGTTCAGCGACTGCGACTGGTCGATGTAGGGGGTGCGGGCGGCGGCGAGGTCGATGAGCGCCTTCTGCGGCAGCTCCCAGGCCGTCCGGTAGCGGGCGCGGGTCTCGTCGGGGAGGTCGACGAGACCCTGCACGGAGCCGTTCGCGCGCTTGATCGCCTCGCGCACGGCCGGCGTCCACAGCCCGAGCGCCTTCAGTTCGGCCACCAGGTAGCCGTTGATCTGCAGGAACTCGCCGGACAGCGTCTCGCGCTTGAACAGGTTGGACACCTGCGGCTCGATGCACTCGTAGCAGCCCGCGATGGACGCGATCGTCGCGGTGGGCGCGATCGCGATCAGCAGCGAGTTGCGGAGCCCGACCGCCGCGACGCGCTCCCGGAGCGCGGCCCACTCGGCGGGACGGGTCGGTGCCGCGTCCGGGAAGTGGTCCAGGTGGAGCCGGCCGCGCGCGGTGCGGGTCATGCCGTAGGCGGGCAGCGGCCCGTGCGCGGCGGCGAGGTCGGCGGACGCGCCGTAGGCGGCCAGCGCGATCTCCTCGGCGATGCGCGTCGACAGCGCGCGGGCCTCGTCGGAGTCGAACGGCAGGCGCAGCGTGAAGAACACGTCCGCGAGACCCATCACCCCGAGCCCGACCGGACGCCACTTGCGGTTGGCCTTCTCCGCCTCCGGCGTGGGGTAGAAGCCCCTGTCGACGGTGCGGTCCAAGAAGCGGACGGCGGTGCGGACGGTCGAACGAAGCCGCTCCCAGTCGACCCCGGCGGGCGTCACGTGCGCGGCCAGATTCACCGATCCGAGGTTGCAGACGGCTGCCTCGCCGTCGCTGGTCACCTCAAGGATCTCCGTGCAGAGGTTGGAGAGGTGGACGGTCTGGCCTGACTCGGCGGTCTGGTTGCAGGCGCGGTTGGCGGCGTCCTTGAACGTCATCCACCCGTTGCCCGTCTCCGCGAGGGTGCGCATCATCCGCCCGTACAGCTTGCGGGCCGGGACCTGCCGGACGAACCGCCCGTCCCGCTCCGCCGCCCGGTACGCCTCGTCGAACTCGTCCCCCCAGAGGTCGGCCAGCTCGGGGACCTCCTTCGGGTCGAACAGCGACCACGGCGCGTCGTCCTCGACGCGGCGCATGAACTCGTCCGGGATCCAGTTGGCGAGGTTCAGGTTGTGGGTGCGGCGCGCGTCCTCGCCCGTGTTGTCGCGCAGTTCGAGGAACTCCTCGACGTCGGCGTGCCACGGCTCCAGGTACACGCAGGCGGCGCCCTTGCGGCGGCCGCCCTGGTTGACGGCGGCGACGGACGAGTCCAGCGTGCGCAGCCACGGGACGATGCCGTTGGAGTGCCCGTTCGTGCCGCGGATCAGCGAGCCCCGGGACCGCACCTTCGTCCACGAGATCCCGATGCCGCCCGCGTACTTGCTGAGCCGCGCGACCTGCCCGTACCGCTCGTAGATCGCCTCCAGCTCGTCGCGCGGCGAGTCGAGCAGGAAGCACGACGACAGCTGCGGGCGGCGCGCGGCCGAGTTGAACAGCGTCGGCGAGCTCGGCAGGTACGACAGCGTGCTGAGCAGGCCGTACAGTTCCGCCGCCTCGTCCACGGTGTCGGCGAGCCCGCACGCCACGCGCAGCAGGAAGTGCTGCGGACGCTCCAGGACGAGCCGCGAACGCGGATGCCTCAGCAGATACCGGTCGTAGAGGGTGCGGAGCCCGAAGTACTCGAACCGGTCGTCGGCGCCGTCGTCGACGAGCGCGTCGAGGGCGGCGGCGTTGGCGGCGACGAACGCGGCCGGGCCGTCCGCGAGCAGGCCCTCCCGGTGCGCGGCGGCGACCGACTCGGCGAACGCGGTGACGCCGGCGGACGCCGCCTCGTCCCGGATCCGGGCGGCGAGCAGCCGCGCGGCGACCTTGGAGTAGCCGGGTTCGGCGGCCACCAGGGCGGCGGCCTCGGTGATGGCGAGGTCCCGCAGCGCCGCCGCGTCCAGCCCGTCGCCGGACCGGACGGCGGCGAGCACGCGCGCCGCCGCCACGTCCGGTATCCCGGCGCAGGCGGCCTCGACCTCCGCGGCGATGCCCCCGGCCGGCGGTGCGGCGGCCAGAACCTGTGTCACGTGCTTCTCCCCTCGCAAGCCGCCTCGCGGAGGCATGCGAACGGGACGCGGCGGCATGCCGCGCTCCGCCCTCGGCCCACCCGCGAGGCCCGGACGTGTCGGCCCGGGGACGACCCCCAGGCCATTCGTGCGGGCAGGTCTTCGGACTCGCGGGCGGCGCACCTGTCAGGCACGTCCTACTGACCGTCGCTTCCCAGGCCCGGTCGGGCCCAGTGCATGTGACGGCGGTCGTTCCCGCTCACCGCTGCGGGGCAGTCCCGGATTCACACCGGGTTCCCTCTTACGACGCCCCCGCCGCCGGGCGGCGGGGGCGTACCAGCACGGGGTTGAACCCTACATCTTGTTGACGATCAATGCGCAACCCCAAGATGTTGGGCGCGTCGGTGCGGGTTCCCGGGGTCGGCTGCACGCTCCCGGAGGGGGGTGGCACGATGGGGGCGTCATGTCGGAGCGTTCCCCGCAGCCCCTGTTCCGCGTCGCACGCGCGGTGGTGTTCGCCACCGTGTGCGTCGCGCTGGCGGTGCTCGGACACGTCCTCGCAGGCGGGGCAGCGGTCCCGCTCTGGGCCGGGACGGCGGGGTTCGGCGCGGTCGTCGGCGTGACGCTGATGCTGGCGGGCCATGAGCGCTCGCTCGGCATGATCCTGGGCGGGCTCCTCGGCGGGCAGTTCGCGCTGCACACGCTGTTCACGGCCGCCGCAGCCGATCCGGCCGCACACCCCGTGCCCGCCATGGCGGGCCACACCCCGGCGATGCACGCGGCCATGACCGACGCGGCGATGACCGACGCTGCTGCGATGCCCGACCTCGCCGCCGTGCCCGCCGCGCACGGCGGCAACGGCCTGGCCATGACGCTCGCGCATTGCGTCGCCGCGCTCGTCGCCGCGTGGTGGCTGCGGCGCGGCGAACGGTCCGTGTGGACGATGGCCCGCCGGGTCGCCGCCGCCGCCGACCGTCCCGTCCGGCTGCTCCTCGCCCTGCTCACCATCGAACCGGCCGTGCCGCAGCGGCCGGTCGTCCCCGCCCCGGCGCCGGCCGCCGTCCCCGCCGCCGACCGCGCGCTGCGGCACCAGGTGGTCCGGCGGGGTCCCCCGTTCCGTTCGAGGGCGCTCGCGCACATCTGACGCGCGCGCCGTACGTCACCGGACGCCGATCCGCGGCGCATCCGGCCCTTCCCGTACGACTCGAACGGAGTTCCCCCATGTCCTTCAGCGTGCCCGCGCGCCGCGCCGGCGCCCTCGTCGCCCTCACCGCCCTCTCGGTGCTCGGGGCGGCCACGGCCGCGTCCGCGCACGTCACCGCCAACCCGAAGAGCGCCGAGCAGGGCTCCTATGCCAAGGTCTCGTTCCGGGTGCCGAACGAGCGCGACAACGCCGCCACGACCAAGGTCGTCGTGCACCTGCCGGCCGACCACCCGCTCGCGTCGGTGTCCGTCCGGCCCACGCCCGGCTGGACGGTGAAGGCGGAGAAGTCCAAGCTGCCGAAGCCGATCCAGACCCACGGCGGCGAGCTGACCGAGGCCGTCACCACGATCACCTGGTCGGGCGGCAAGATCGAGGCGGGCCAGTTCGAGGAGTTCGACGTCTCCATGGGGCCGCTCCCGACCGACACCCACCAGTTGATGTTCAAGGCCGACCAGACGTACTCCAACGGCGAGGTCGTCAAGTGGGAGGAGGCACCGGCCGAGGGCGCCGCCGAACCGGAGCACCCGGCGCCGACGCTCCAGCTCACCCCGAAGGGGAGCGCCGCCGCGGTCGGCCTGACCGCGGAGAAGAAGCCCGCCGCCGAGGCCGCGGCCTCGTCCGACGACGGGACGGCACGCCTCCTCGGCGGCATCGGCATCGCGGTCGGCGCCGTCGGCCTCGGCCTCGGCGGCTACGGCCTGAGCCGCGCCCGGAGCCGGGCATGATCAAGGTGATGCGGCGGATCGCGGCCGGGGTCCTGGCCGCCGGTACGGTCCTGGCCCTGACCGCGGCACCGGCCTCCGCCCACGCCGCGCTGACGTCCGCCAGCCCCGAGAAGGACGCGACGGTCGCGGCGCCGTCCGAGATCGTCCTGACCTACTCCGACCCGGTGCGGCTGCCCCGCGTCGTGGTGACGGACGCGTCGGGCGCGCAGCACCAGGCCGGGTCGCCGCGCGCGGTCGACAACAAGGTCACTCAGGCGGTCAACGGCACCCTGCCGAACGGCAAGTACACGGTGGGGTGGCGGGTCGTCTCCGCGGACGGTCATCCGGTCGACGGCACCTACACCTTCACCGTGAAGGGGGCACCGAGCGAGTCCGGCGCCTCCGGCGGCTCCGCGTCGGCGGCCCCGGCGCCCGCTCCGGCGAGCAGCCAGGCCGCGACCACCTCCGGCGAGGACTCGGGCGGCTCGTCCGGCTGGCTGTGGATCGGCCTGATCGCGCTGGTCGTCGCGGCGGCGGGCGGCGCGGTCGCCTGGCTCCGCCGTTCCCCGGCGCAGGACTGACCTTTACGCGCCCGGCGGGGCGGTCACGGCCTGCCCGTGACCGCCCCGCCGGACGCGGCCCCGAGGCCGTCGATTCCACGATTACGGGAAAGGGCGGGTAAGGGCTGTGACCTGGCCTGTTCCCCCGGCCTGAGCAGGGGTACCGCCGCCTCGGTAGGAGTCACGGGAGACCGTTGACGAGCCTTGCGGGAGGTTGCGCATGCTTCAGGCACGAGGGGGCGGCACGGGCCGTCCGTCCGGTGCGGATCACCGGTCGCGGCGCCGGAACACGGCGTCGGTCGCCGTGCTGGCGGCGGCCGCGACGCTGGCGGCGGTCGCCGGGTGCGGCGACGGCGGCGGGTCGTCGAACGGATCGGGTTCGGGGTCCGGCTACGGCCAGTCGTCCCCGACCTCGGCGGCGCCCACCGGCGGCGCGACCGGCGAGTCGATCAAGACGGCGAACGTGGGGAACCTCGGCCCCGTCCTGGTCGACGGCGAGGGCCGGACGGTGTACCTGTTCGAGAAGGACACGGGGAACAAGTCGTCCTGCGCGGGCGGATGCGCGGCGGTGTGGCCGCCGGTCACGACCGGCGCGAAGCCCACGCCCGGCTCCGGAGTGGACGCGGCGAAGCTGAGCACCACCAAGCGCAGCGACGGGACGATGGAGGTCAGCTACGCCGGGCACCCGCTGTACTACTACGCGCCCGACGGCACCACCCCCGGCAGCGCCAAGGGCCAGGGGCTCAACCAGTTCGGTGCCAAGTGGTTCGTGCTGTCGGCGTCCGGCAGCGCGGTCACCAAGTAGGGCGGTGCGGTGAGCACTGACCACGGCACTTGGCTGCCCACAGGCGACCGCCATGCGTGATCTGCTGCGCGTGGCGGGCGCCCTGCTCCTGTTCGGCGTCGGCGCCGTCCACCTGTACGAGTACCTCGCCGACGACTACCGCGACATCCCGACCATCGGCGTGCTGTTCCTGGTCAACTTCGCCGGGGCGGTCGCGCTCGGGCTCCTGCTGCTGATCCCGCTCGGGTCGCTGCCGGTGATCAGGTCGGTGCCGGCCGCCGGGCGGGCGGCGCACGCGCTCGTGGCGCTCGGCGGGATCGGGTTCGCGGCGGGCACCATCATCGGCCTCATGATCAGCGAGACGGGCACGCTGTTCGGGTTCCAGGAGACCGGCTACCGGACGGTCATCATGGTGGCGCTCGGGCTGGAGTCCGCCGCCATCGTCGTGCTCGCCGCGTACGTGGCCCTCGAAGCGGGCCGGATGCGGGCACGTCCGGCGCGCTGAGCCGCGCCGGCACCCCACGAGCCGGCCGCGCGGCCGGGCGGGCGCCGCGGCCGGGTGGCGCGCGGCCGGAGGCGCGGGCGGCCGCACGCGATGGATGCGGAGAGCGGTGAGCATTCCCAAGCGGTTCCTGGTCGGCCGGCCGCTGCGCAGCGCGCAGATGGGCGAGACGCTGCTGCCGAAGAAGATCGCGCTGCCGGTGTTCTGCAGCGACCCGCTGTCGTCCAACGCCTACGCCACCGAGGAGATCCTGCTCGCGCTCAGCCTCGGCGGGACGGCGCTGCTCCACCTCACCCCGTGGGTCGCTGCGGCCGTCATCGTCCTGCTGGCGGTGGTCGTGCTCTCCTACCGGCAGACCTGCCGCGCCTACCCCAGCGGCGGCGGCGCCTACGTCGTCAGCCGCGAGAACCTGGGCCTGAACGCCTCGCTGGCCGCCGCCAGCGCCCTGCTGGTCGACTACGTGCTGACGGTCGCGGTGTCGGTGGCGGCCGGGGTCGCCAACCTCGCGTCCGCGATGCCCGCCCTGGCGCCGTACACGGTCCAGCTCTCCGTGGCCCTGGTCGCGCTACTGGCGATCATGAACCTGCGCGGGGTCCGGCAGTCCGGGACGGTCTTCGCCATCCCGACCTACGGGTTCATCACCGTGGTGATGGCGATGCTCCTGTGGGGCGCCGGACGGACGCTCGTCGGCGAGGCCCCGCAGGCCGAGTCGGCGCATTTCGGGATCGAGCCGTCCCACGGCACGACGGGCTGGCTGGTCATCGCGCTGGTCCTGCGCGCCTTCTCCCAGGGCTGCACGGCGCTCACCGGCGTCGAGGCCGTCAGCAACGGCGTCCCGAGCTTCCGGCCGCCCAAGAGCCGCAACGCCGCCGCCACATTGGCGATCATGGGCGGGATCACCATCGCCATGTTCGCCGGGATCACCGCGCTCGCCCTGGTCTCGCAGGTGCGGGTCGCCGGTTCCACCGGGCTGCTGACCGGCGCGCCGCCGGGCTACGAGCAGAAGACCGTCATCGCCCAGATCGCCGCGGCGGTGTTCGGCGCCGGTTCCCCGCCGTTCTACCTGGTCGCCGGGTTCACCGCCGCGATCCTGGTGCTGGCGGCCAACACCGCCTTCAACGGCTTCCCGACGCTGGCCTCCATCCTCGGCGAGGACGAGTTCCTGCCCCGGCAGTTCTCCCGCCGCGGCGACCGGCTCGTCTTCAGCAACGGCATCGTGATCCTCGCCGTCCTCGCGGGCGGCCTGATCTGGGCGTTCCAGGCCAGCGCCACCCGGCTCATCCAGCTCTACATCATCGGGGTCTTCGTCTCCTTCACCCTCAGCCAGACCGGGATGGTCCGGCACTGGACGGACCTCCTCGGGCGCGCGGCCGGGCCGCAGCGGGCCCGGCTGCGGCGCGCCCGCCTGATCAACGCCGTCGGCGCGGCGCTCACCGGCGTGGTGCTGGTCGTCGTCCTGATCACGAAGTTCACGCACGGCGCCTGGATCGTCGTCATCGCCATGCCCGTCCTCTTCATGATGATGAAGTCCATCCGCGGGCACTACACGCGCCTGGCCGCGGAGCTGGAGCCGCCCGAGGAGGCGGTCGGCCTGCCGAGCCGCGTCCACGCGGTCGTGCTGGTGTCCAAGCTCCACACGCCCGCGCTGCGCGCCATCGCCTTCGCCCGCGCGACCCGCCCGGACACCCTCACGGCCGTGACCGTCCGCACCTCCGGCCGCGACACCGGGGAGCTGGAGGAGGCATGGGCGCGGCACGCCATCCCCATCCCGCTGACCGTCCTCGACTCGCCCTACCGCGACATCACCGGCCCCGTCCTCGACTATGTCGCCCGCATCCACCGCAAGAGCCCGCGCGACGTCGTCTGCGTGTTCATCCCCGAGTACGTCGTGGGGCACTGGTGGGAGCAGCTCCTGCACAACCAGAGCGCGCTCCGCCTCACGGCGCGGCTGCTGTTCCGGCCGGGCGTCATGGTCACCAGCGTTCCGTGGCGGCTCGGCTCCACCGGACCCGGCCGGTTCCGCCGCTCGGCCGGCCGGCTCCGCCGTTCCGCCGGGCGGTTCCGCCGCCGCCCCGCCGCACGGGATTGATCATTCCGCTTCCCGTTGGATGATTACAGGATTACATTGACTACCCCGACCGAAAGCGCCCTGGGGGTCTCGTGATCGTCGAATACATCCGCTACCGCATCGAACCGGACCGCACCGACGCGTTCGAGGCCGCCTACGCGCGCGCCTCCGTCCCGCTCGCCGCGGCGCCCCAGTGCGTCGACTACGAGCTGTCGCGGTGCGTCGAGGAGCCGTCCTCCTACATCCTGCGCATCTGCTGGACGTCCGCCGACGACCACATGAAGGGGTTCCGCGGCGGCGAGCACTTCCCCGCCTTCTTCGCCGAGATCAAGCCGTACGTGCGGCAGATCGAGGAGATGCGGCACTACGAGCGGACGCCGGTGGCCGGCGCCGGATCGTCCGTCCCGACGATGTACGACTGGGCGGGCGGGAGCGAGGCGTTCGAGCGCCTCACCGAGGTCTTCTACACGAGCGTCCTCAAGGACGACCTGCTCTTCCCCCTCTTCGAGCACATGGCCCCGGACCACCCGAAATGGGTGGCGATCTGGCTGAGCGAGGTGTTCCGCGGCCCGGAGCGCTACAGCGCGGAGCGCGGCGGCTACCACCACATGGTCCGGCAGCACCTGCGGCGCGGCATCACCGAGGCGCAGCGCCGCCGCTGGGTCTCCCTCCTGATGGACGCGGCGGACGAGGTCGGCCTCCCCGACGACCCCGAGTTCCGCGCCGCGTTCGCGTCCTACATCGAGTGGGGCACGCGGATCGCCCTCGCGAACTCCCAGCCCGACGCCAAGCCGCCCCTTGAAGCGCCCATGCCGCACTGGGGGTGGGGCGTGGCGCCGCCTTACATCCCGTCCAAGTAGCGGCCCGCGAGACGTGCCGTCCTCCCGTCGCGGAGGGCGGCACGTCCGCGTTTCCAGGCTTTGACAAATAACGCTAGCTGACTAACACTTCCTATCGTACTAGCGAAAGGGAGTGAGTCTCATGGCGGTCCTGCTGTCCCGGCTCGGCCGGTTCTGCTTCCGGCGGCGCCGGCTCGTCGTCCTGCTGTGGACGGGCCTGCTCGTGGCCGCCGTGTCCGGCGCGGCCGCGCTGTCGGAACCGGCGCCGGACTCGTTCTCCGTCCCGGGGACCGAGGCGCAGCGCGCGAACGACCTGGTCAAGGAGCGCTTCCCGCAGGCCGCCGGCGGCGCGTACGCCCGCGTCGTGTTCGCCGCCCCCGCCGGGCGGCGGCTGGACGACCCCGCGACCCGGGCCGCCGTCCAGCAGGCCGTCGCGCGGATCAAGGCCGCCCCGGACGTCGCCGAGGCCGCCGACCCCTTCGCCCGGCGCACCGTCTCGCCCGACGGACGGATCGCACTGGCCGAGGTCGCCTACCGCGTCCCGGCCTACGAGCTGACCAGTGCCGACCGGGACGCGCTGCGCACGGCCGCCGCCGTCCCCGGGCTCCGCGTCGAGATGAGCGGCGACGCCGTCGCGTCACCCGAGGAGGGCGCCGGCGAGCTGCTCGGAGTCGTCGCCGCGGCGCTCGTCCTCCTCGTGACGCTCGGGTCCCTCACCGCCGCCGGGCTGCCGCTGCTGACCGCCGCGTTCGGGATCGCCGTCGGCGTGTCGGCCGTCGCCGCCGCCGGCGCGTTCGTCGAGCTCAACTCCGACACCCCGGCCCTCGCGCTCATGCTCGGCCTGGCGGTCGCGATCGACTACGCGCTGTTCATCATCGCCCGCTACCGCCAGGAGGTCCTGGACGGGCGCGAACCCGCCGACGCGGCCGGACGGGCCGCGGGCACCGCCGGATCCGCCGTGGTGTTCGCCGGGCTGACCGTCGTGATCGCGCTCGCCGGACTCGCCGTCGTGGACATCCCCGTGCTGACCCAGCTCGGCCTCGCCGCCGCGTTCACCGTGTCCGTCGCCGTGCTGGTCGCGCTGACGCTGCTGCCCGCCCTGCTGGGCTTCGCCGGTCGCCGCGCCCTCGGCGGTCGGCGCGCGCTCGCCCGCGCCTCCCGCCCCGCCGTCCCGGCCGGACGCCGCTGGGGCCGGTTCGTCGTGGGCCGTCCCGTCCCGGTCCTCGTGCTGGCCGTCACCGCGCTGCTCCTGGCCGCGCTGCCGGCGCCCGCCCTCCGACTCGGCCTCCCGGACGACGGCACCGCCCCGTCCGACACCACCCAGCGGAAGGCTTACGACCTGCTGGCGGACGGTTTCGGCCCCGGCGTCAACGGCCCGCTGACACTCGTCGTGCAGGCGCCCCGCGCCGCCGCCGAACAGGTCGCGAAGGACGTGGCCGCCATGGACGGCGTCGCCTCCGTCGACGCCCCGGTGATGGACGCCGCCGGCACCACCGCCCTCGTCGGCGTCGTCCCCGCCACCGGGCCCACCACCGAGGCCACCGAGGACCTCGTCCACGCGATCCGGGACCGCTTCCACGCCCGCGGCGTCGCGGTCACCGGGCAGACCGCCATCGACATCGACACCTCCGAGAAGCTCGCCGGCGCGCTCGTCCCGTACCTGCTGCTCGTCATCGGCCTCGCGTTCCTGCTGCTCACCGTGGTGTTCCGGTCGATCCTGGTGCCGCTCAAGGCGACCGCGGGCTTCCTGCTCAGCGTCGCCGCCACGTTCGGCGCGGTCGTCGCCGTGTTCCAGTGGGGATGGCTGAACGGGCCGCTCGGCGTCCACTCGTCCGGCGTCATCGTGAACCTGCTGCCGGTCATGCTGATCGGCATGGTGTTCGGGCTCGCCATGGACTACCAGGTCTTCCTCGTCACCCGCATGCGCGAGGAGCACGTCCGGGGCGCGTCCCCGGCGGACGCCGCCGTCGCCGGCCTCGCCCACGGCGCGCGCGTCGTCACCGCCGCCGCCATCATCATGATCAGCGTGTTCGCGGGCTTCGTCCTGTCGGTGACCCCGATGGTGCAGTCGTTCGGCTTCGCGCTCGCCGCCGCCGTTTTCTTCGACGCGTTCCTCGTCCGGCTGACAATCGTCCCGGCGGTGATGGCGCTGCTCGGCCGCGCCGGCTGGTGGCTGCCCGCCCGCCTCGACCGCGTCCTGCCCCGGGTGGACGTGGAGGGCGAGCGCCTCCGGGACGTCCCCGCGGCGGTGACAGTAGGCTCCTCGTCCGAGGCGAGATGACGGAAGGCGGGCGATGGCGCCGAAGCAGGGCCTGCGGGAGCTGAAGAAGGCGAGGACCCGGGCCGCGATCCAGCGGGAGGCCCTGCGCCTGTTCCGCGAGCGCGGCTACGACGCCACCACCGTCGAGCAGGTCGCGCAGGCCGCCGAGGTCGCGCACACGACGGTCTTCCGCTACTTCCCGACGAAGGAGGACCTCGTCGTCAGCGACGACGCCGACCCGGTCTTCTTCGACGCGCTCCGCGCGCAGCCCGCGGACCTGAGCCCGGTGGCGGCCCTCCGCGCCGCCCTCCGCGAGGTCTTCGGCGGCTTCTCCGCCGAGGAGCTCGCGGCGGGCCGCGACCGGACCGTGCTGATCCTCTCCGTCCCCGCCCTGCGCGGCGTCGCGTTCGGCAGCTTCATGGACACCCTGCGGACCGTGAACGGCATCCTCGCCGAGCGCTCCGGCCGCCCCGCGGCCGAGATCCGCACCCTGACCGGCGCCGCCTTCGGCGTCATGCTCGACCTGATGCTCCGCTGGTCGGAGGACCCGTCCCTCGACCTCCCCGAGGCATTGGACGAGGCCCTCTCCACCCTCGAACCGGCATGAACCGCGACGACACGGCGCTCGACGACACCGCGCTTGACGACCCGGTGGGCGAGTCCTTGCGCGGCCACCACGCGCACCTCGGCCGCCGCCGGGGCAGGGCCGCCACCTACCTCCCGGACGTCGCGACCTTCTCCGCCGTCCCCGCCGACCCCGGCCCGGCCGACTGGGCCGACCTCGCGCGGCTGCTCGGCCCCGGCGGGTTCGCCGACATGTTCAGCAGCCCCGCCATCCCTCCACCGGACTGGGAGCCGGTCTTCGTTCTGGACGGCCTCCAGATGCTCTGGCCGGACGGCGCCCTCCCCGACACCGACCCCGCCGTGGTCGAACTGAGCGAGCGCGACGTGCCGGACATGCTGGACCTCGTCGCACGCACCCGCCCTGGACCGTTCTGGCCGCGCACCCACGAACTCGGCACCTATCTGGGCGTTCGTGAGGGCGGCGCCCTGGTGGCGATGGCGGGCGAACGGCTCCGCCCTCCCGGCTGGACGGAGATCAGCACCGTCTGCACCGCCCCCGAGGCACGCGGCCGCGGCCACGCGGCCCGCCTGATCCACTCCCTGGCGGCCCGCATCACGTCCCGAGGCGACCGTCCCTTCCTGCACGTGGCCGCGGACAACACGGGCGCGATAGCCCTCTACGAACGCCTCGGCTTCGAGCCCCGCCGGAAAGTGACCTTCCGCGGCTTCCGCGTCCCGTAACGCCCGCCTCAAGCCCGGCATGGACGTACAGTCGCTCTGACCTGGGCTTATGTGGTCTCGAAAAAATCTTGAAGAAAAAACGGGCGGGATGTCGATCCGGCCGGGGTCCGTGCGACGCGTCAGTGAAGGCCGATGAGATGCACCGCACGGAAGGACCACCGCCATGACCGCTCAGACCGCTCAGACCGTCCAGTCCCCGACCGCCGCCGCTCCCGTCGAGTCCACCGCTGACGGTGGCTCGGTGCGCAAGGTGCTGTGGGTGCCGCAGGTGCTGCTCGCGGCGTTTCTGCTGATCGCCTCGGGGCTGCCCAAGCTGGTCGGGCAGGCCGACGCCGTGGAGACCTTCGACCTGATCGGGTGGGGCCAGTGGTTCCGCTACGTCACCGGGATCGTCGAGGTGTCGGGCGCGATCGGGCTGCTGGTGCCGCGGCTGGCGGGGCTCGCGGCGACCGGGCTGATCGGCCTGATGGCCGGTGCGATCACCACGCACCTGCTGGTCCTGGACCCGGCCTGGAGCCTGATGCCCGCCGCGTTCGCCGTGATCTTCGCCGCCATCGCCTGGAACCGCCGCCACGACACCCGCGAGTTCCTGCACTCCCTCAAGCACTGACCACACGAAGACACGGCCTGCCCGAGGCCACCCCGTCCCCGGGCAGGCCGTTTCGCATGTCCGCCCTGGCCACCCGGTCCCGCGCGGCTGAGCCGGGGGCGCCGGTGCGGCCGGTCAGTGGAGGCGGTTGTGGAGCGGCGCGGCGAGTTCGGTGGTGCTCAGGACCAGGGCGACCGTGTAGTTGATCAGGTGGTCGCGGTCGATGCCGAGGTCTCCGCGGAGCCAGGCGGTGAAGAGGTCCCACAGGCCGGCCGTGAGGGTCAGGCCGGTCAGCTCCAGGTCGGTGTCGGAGAGCAGGACCTGGTCCAGGGTCTCGTGGGTCTCGGCGGCGAAGATCGCGGCCAGCGTCCGGACGATCTCGATGCGCCGCTGCTGGAGCAGCGGCGAGGCGGGGAACGCGTGGGTGAGGATGTGGGCGCGGCGCGGGTCGCCGGTCAGGAAGTCGAGGACGGCGGTCACCGCGGCGCGGGTGCGGGCCTGCGGCCGGCGGGGCGCCCGGTGGGCGGCCGACAGGATCACGTCCGTGCCCAGGGCGACCTGGTCGTCGACGACCGCGAGGAGCAGGGCGTCCCGGTCCGGGAAGTTCTCGTAGAAGTAGCGGTCGTTGAGCCCGGCCCGCGTGCACACCTTCCGGACGGTCGTGGCCGCCAGCCCCTCGGTGCCCAGCAGTTCCAGCCCGGCCGCCAGCAGCGCGGCGCGGCGGCGGGCGCGGCGCTGGTCGGCGGGCACGCCGCGGTACGGGCGCGCGGGTGCGGGGTCGGAGGTCACAGCCCAGATTGTGCCCCATCCCTTGACTTCATCCGCGAATCTGGGGACGCTGAGCACCAGATATCTGGTGTGACGCTTCACCAGAATCGCGGACGAGACGGGAGCGTGAGGTCCGGATGGCCACGGAGACCCCCCGAAAGCTGACGCCGGCGGACATCGACCTGAGCGACCTGCGCTTCTGGACGCGCCCCCTCCACGAGCGGGCGGAGGCGTTCGCGGTGCTGCGGGCCCAGCCGAAGCCGGTGTTCCTCGTCCTGCCGAAGCTGCCCTTCCTCCCGCAGAGCCCGGGGTCCTGGGCGCTGACCCACCACGCCGAGGTGACGGAGGCCAGCCGCAACCCGGACGTGTTCAGCAGCGAGCCCAGCGCCACCAGCCCGGCCGACATGCCGCGCTGGATGGACAAGTACTTCAACTCGATGATCGACATGGACGATCCGCGGCACGCCAAGATCCGCCGGATCGTGTCCCGGGCGTTCACCCCGAAGATGCTCGCCAAGGCCGAGGACGACATCGCGCGCCGCGCCGCCCGGATCGTGGACGAGTTGATCGAGGCGGGCGGCGGCGACTTCGTGTCCGGGTGCGCGGCGCGGCTCCCGGTCGAGGTCATCTGCGACATGCTCGGCATCCCCGTCCGGCACCACCGCCGGGTGGTGGAGTGGACGAACATCATCGTCGGCTACAGCGACCCCGAGTACGTGGGCGCGACGTTCGAGTACGGCGGCGGCACGCCGAAGATCGGCCGGCTCGCCACGATGCGGATGCTGGGCACCGTGGCGTCGGCGGGGTGGCGGCTGCACCGGCTGGCGTTCAAGCTCGGGCGGGAGCGCCGGGCCGCGCCGACCGACGACCTGACCTCGGCGCTGGTCAACGCCAACGTCGACGGCGAGCGGCTGAGCCCCCGCGAGTTCGCCGCCTTCTTCCTGCTGCTCGTCGTCGCCGGGAACGAGACGACGCGCAACGCGATCGCGCACGGCCTGAAGCTGTTCACCGAGCACCCCGACCAGCGCGAACTCCTCCTGGAGGACTTCGACGGGCGCATCGGCGGCGCCATCGAGGAGATCGTCCGCTACAGCAGCCCCGTGATCTTCATGCGCCGCAACCTCACCCGCGACTACGAGATGAACGGCCACACCTACCGCAAGGGCGAGCGGGTGACGCTGTTCTACTGGTCCGCCAACCGGGACGAGGCCGTCTTCACCGACCCGGACCGCTTCGACATCCTGCGCTCGCCGAACCCGCACGTCGGTTTCGGCGGCCCCGGCCCGCACTTCTGCCTGGGCGCCAACCTGGCCCGCCGCGAGATCACCGTGATGTTCCGCGAACTGTTCACCCGCCTGCCCGACATCGCCGCCGGCGACCCCGACCGCCTGCAGTCCGGCTTCATCAACGGCTACAAGCGCCTCCCCTGCACCTTCACCCCACCCACCGCCCGCACCTCGGCATGACGTCCGCCGCACCCGTGTTCCGCTGATCACCAAGGGGCGCGGGGCACTATCGAGGCACGGCTCGGTGTGACTAATGTGCCGCTGTGACACGGGACGTGGGAAAGGTCGTGCTCGGCCGGTACCGGCTGCTGGAGGTGCTGGGCGAGGGCGGCATGGGCGCCGTCTGGCGTGCGCACGATGAGCGGATGCGCCGGGACGTGGCGCTCAAGCAGCTCAAACTCCCCCTGAGCCTGGAGGCCGGGGAGCGCGAGCAACTGGTGGCGCGCATGGAGCGGGAGGCGCGCTCGGTCGGCATGCTCAAGCACCCCGGCGTCATCACCGTCCACGACCAGTTCCACGACGATGACGGCCTGCCCTGGATCGTCATGGAGCTGGTGCGGGGCCGCTCCCTCGCCGACCTTCTCCGCGACAGCGGCCCGCTGGACGAGGCGGAGGCCGCGCGTATCGGCGCGCAGATCGCGGAGGCGCTGGCCGTCGCGCATGAGGCGGGGATCGTGCACCGCGACATCAAGCCCGCCAACATCCTGCTGGAGGGACGGCGGGTCGTGGTGTCCGACTTCGGGCTCGCCGTCGTCCCCGGCGAGACCACCCTCACCGCCACGGGCGCGCTGCTGGGCACCCCCGCCTACCTGTCTCCTGAGCAGGTCAACGACCGGGAGGCGACCGCCGCGTCCGACATGTGGTCGCTGGGCGCCACCCTGTACGCCGCCGTCGAGGGACGTCCCGCGTTCAGCGGCGGCACCATGGCGGCGCTGCTGCTGGCCATCGCCCGGGGCGATCCGGCTCCCGTCCAGCGTGCCCGGCGGCTGGCGCCGGTCCTGCACGACCTGCTGCGCCGCGATCCCCGGCAGCGTCCCACCGCCAAGGCCGCCGCAGCCGCCCTCGCGGCCCTCGCCGGACAGACAGCCGCCGGGCCCGCCGTCACCCGGCCGGCCCCACCGGTCCCGGACCCTGCCGCCGTCCCGCCGCTCCCGCAACTCTCCCGCCGCACCTATCTCGTCACCGCGGGCATCGCGGCCCTCGCCTTGGCCGTCCCCGTCGGCTACCTAGCGACCCAGGAGAACGGGACGGGACGGCCCCGCAAATCGCCTCCTCCCACCGCACCGTTCCTCATCGGGCAGCCGCTGGCCGGCCACAGCCTCTCCGTCAACGCGGTGGCGTTCAGCCCGGACGGCAGGATCCTCGCCTCCGCGAGCGACGACCGCACGGTGCGGTTGTGGGACGTCGCCACCCGCACACCCCTCGGCGCACCCCTCACGGGCCACGAGAAGGACGTCACGTCGCTGGCGTTCAGCCCCGACGGAAGGACCTTGGCCACCGGCAGCCGGGACACGACCGTGCGCTTGTGGGACGTGGCCACCCGCAAACCCATCGGCAAGCCCCTCACCGAACACGAGGACCCCGTCCGAGCGGTGGCCTTCAGCCCGGACGGCGAGCTGCTGGCCACCGCCGACGTGGGCACCCTCCTGCTGCGGAACGCGTCCACCCGAAAACCCATGGGCGGCCCCCTCGAACAACGCGGCACCTTCGACTCGATTGCGTTCAGCCCGCGCGGCAGGATCCTGGCCGGAGACGCCTACGACGTGGTGTTGTGGGACGTATCAGGCCGCAAGCCCCGTGCCCGCGACATCACAGGCGACACCAACGGCGTCCTCGCGGTGGCGTTCAGCCCCGACGGCAAGCTGCTGGCCGGTGCCGGTGAGAAAAAGCAAGACGATGTGCGCCTGTGGGACGTGGCCACCCGCACACAGCTCCCCCAGTCCTTCATCAACCACACGGAGGACGTCAACACGGTGGCGTTCAGCCCCGACGGCAAGACCCTGGCCACCGGCAGCTCAGACCAGACAGTGCAGCTATGGGACGTGGCCACCGGCAAACCCCACGGCGACCGCATCAGCGGCGACGAGGGCACCATCCGCTCGGTGGCCTTCAGCCCCGACGGCAAAACCCTGGCCACCGCAGGCTCCGACAACGCCGTACACCCTGTCTCTTACACACATCTGACGCTGCCGACGACGGAGAGAGCTGAGATCTCGGTGGGCGCCTCTTCCTTAGAGACAGTAAGAA
>NZ_VCKZ01000135.1 GCF_005889745.1 Actinomadura geliboluensis | reverse complement strand
ACCCCGACCCCGACGCCGTCCAAGACCCGCAAACCGGCCACCCAGTCCTCCACCCCGCGCCCCACCTTCTCCGCGCCCCAGACAGGCCGGCTCAATGTGGGTTCGTGCACGATCCGGACCGATGGCCCGGGCTCGGGCTCATGCGAGATCACGGTTCGCGCGGTCGGCGGGACGGTCACCTGGTCGGTCGTGCGCGCGTCGGGCGGGATCAGCGCCAGCGGTGGAGGCACGCTTCGCGCCGGTCAGTCGGGCTCGATCCACGTCTCCGGGAACTGCACCCCTCCCGGCGGCCGGGGAACCGTCCTCCTCAGCACGGGCGACACCGGCTCGGTGACGCTGACCTGCCCACCGGGCCAAGAGCCTCCCCAGCCGGAAGGCTGACCAGGCCACCCGATCGCCTTGTGTGACTCAGTTCACATTTTGTGACGCGTGTGCCGTCCGACTAGGACAGATGGCCACGGCGTGTACCGGATTCGTCACTGAAATCCGCACATACGGGAGAAATCTCAGCAACTTGGTGGCAAGATCAGGCAACCAGAGTCGGCCGACGGACGTCGGGGCTCGCCGGGGGCACGTTCTACAACACCATCGAATTCGCTGGGAGGGTTCCCGTGGCCGGTGAGCCAGGGCCCGGGCGAAGCGACGAATCCAGGCTGGCGGACTCGCTGCGAGCCGGGGACGTCATCGCCCTGACCGAGGTTTACGACACCTATGCACCGTTCCTCTTCGACTACTGCCACGGTCTGCTGCGCGACCGGGTCGAGGCGGCCGGTGCGCTCCGCAACGTCGTCATCGCGGCCCGCGAGCACGTGGGACGGCTCACCGAGCCGGACCGGCTGCGCGGCTGGCTGTACGCGATCGCCCGCAAGGAGTGCATGCGGCGCCGCGACAGCCCGAACCGGCACATCGGGCAGGAGGCGCCGGAGGCCGAGGACGAGCTGACCCCCGAGCAGCTCGCCCGCCGCGAGGAGCGGCGGCTGCTCGCGCACAGCGCGCTCGCCGCGCTCAACGGGCGGCAGCGCGAGGCGATCGACCTGTCGGTCCGGCACGAGCTGGACGAGGTCGACCTGTGCGGCGTCTTCGGCATCCCGCTGGAGGAGACCCTCGCGCTGGTCGAGAAGGCCCGCGAGGACCTCGCCGCGGCGCTGCACGCGGCCCTCGTCGCGCAGAACCACTGGAAGAGCTGCCCCAGCCTCGCGGCGCTGACCGAGTCGTGGCCGCTGACGCCGCAGACGGCCGGGTCGCTCGTCCGGCATGTCGGGAGCTGCCCGGTGTGCGGGGACCAGGAGACGCCGCCGCTGCCGCCGGACCGGCTGCTGTCCGTCCTGCCGATCGCGGCGATCCCCGCGGACCTGCGCCTGGACGTGCTGACCGCCGCGACCGCCGCGGACCGCGCCGACAACCGCCGCGCCATCGCCGCCTGGACCGAGCCGTTCGACGAGTACGGCTGGCCGCTCCCCTACCAGCCGGCGCCGCCGCGCGCCCGCGACCGGTCGCCGCGGCGGCGCGGTCCGGCGCTCGCCGCCGTCGCGGTCAGCGTCGGGCTGGTGGTGATGTGCGTCGGCGCCTGGTCGTGGCTGCACGACGGGGAGGGCTCGTCGAACGCGTCCGCGAACGGTCCGGCGGTGCCCGGCGACAGCTCCTCGCCGGGGGACTCCCAGGTGCCGGAGCCGACACCGACCGAGCCGTCGCCGACGTCCGCCTCGCCGTCCCCGAGCGAGTCCAAGTCGCCGTCGAAGTCCCCGTCGCCGTCGAAGTCCCCGTCGGAGACGACGTCGACGAAGCCCCCGGCGCCGCCGACGACGCTGGCGCCGAAGCCGCCCAAGCCGGGCAGCCTGTCGGTGGAGGGATGCAGGATCCGCTCCGGCGCCGAGACCTGCACGGTGCGGGTCACCGCCGTCGGCGGGGCCGTGAACTGGAGTGTCACGGGGACGTCCGGCGACCTCAGCGCGGGCGGCGGCGGGCACCTGTCGGCGGGCGAGTCCGCGAGCGTGACCGTGCAGCGCACGGCCGTCATCTGCTGGGGCCGCAAGACCGGGTCGGTGTCGTTCTCACCCGGTGGCGTGTCGGCGTCCGTCCAGTACTGCTGAGCCTGCTGCGGCCGTCCTACCGGTGGTTTCCCCCCACGACAGTGCGCGCGGGGGGAGACCGCCGGTAGGGGCCGTCTAGGAGGAGATGGAGCCGGTGTCCAGGGTGCGGTGGGCGCGCTCCAGCAGGATGGGGACGCCGCCGCCGATCTGGTCGAATCCCTCGCCGACCGTCGCGTTCTGCAGGAAGCGGGCGTGGATCCCCTCCAGGATGACCGCGAGCTTGAAGCAGGCGAACGCGACGTAGAAGTCGAGGTCGGCGAGGTCGAAGCCGGTCAGCGCGGCGTACCGGTCGGTGAACTCGCGGCGGGTGAAGAAGCCCGGCGCGGAGGTGATCGTCGCGCCGACGGGCAGTTCCTGGGCGTCGGCGGCCTCGGCCCAGTAGACGAGCGTCAGGCCGAGGTCGGACAGCGGGTCGCCGAGCGTCGACATCTCCCAGTCGACGACGGCCGCGATCTCGGGGCGCGGCTCCAGCCGGGCGAGCGCGTTGTCGAGCCGGAAGTCGCCGTGCACGAGCCTGGCGGGGGCGTCCGCCGGCAATCGCTCGGCGAGCCGCGCGACGAGCCGGTCGTACTCGGGCAGGTCGCGGACGGTGCCGGTGGCCCGGATCGCCTCCTGCGAGCTGTCCCACTGCTTGCCCCAGCGCTTGAGCTGGCGCTCCATGTAGCCGTTCGGGCGCCCGAAGTCGCCCAGCCCGACCTTCTCGACGTCGACGGTGTGGATCGCCGCGAGGGCCTCGGCGAGCGCCTCGGAGAGGCCGCGCGCCTGCTCGGGGGTGATCCCGGCGGCGTCCTCGCGGGTGCGCAGGACGCGGCCGTCGACGAAGTCCATCAGGTAGAAGCGCGCGCCGATGACGTCCTCGTCGTCGCAGAACGCCAGGGCCTTCGGCACCGGCACGGCCGTCCCGGCGCCGAGCGCGGACAGCACCCGGTACTCGCGGCCCATGTCGTGGGCCGTCGGGAGGACGTGGCCGAGCGGCGGCCTGCGCAGCACGACGCGGCGGCCGCCGTCCAGGGTGATCCCGTAGGTGAGGTTCGAACGCCCGCCCGCGATCAGGTCGATCGCGGTGATCCGCCCCGAGCCGGGCAGCGCGCGCGCCAGCCAGGCCGCCAGGCGGGGGACGTCGATGCCGGGGACCCCGGCCGGCAGTTCTGCGTCAACGGTCATGACGCCCTATTAGAACGCGGCTCGGTCCGGACTGGGAACCCCACCCCCGTACCCGGCACCGAGGACGCCTATACGCGCCGTAAGTTGTCGGCCACTTCCGGCCGACTTGCAGGGAGGCTTCACCTGACCTTCAGCATTGGTGCTGACCTGCGCGAACGATGAGCGCTTCGGGCACGGGCGTCCGCTTCCCCGAAACTCCCAGGAGAAAAACCAGCCTCAAGGTGGAATCTTTGGACACCTGGGGTACTCCTCAGCGACGACACCCGAGCACGCTGGGTCGCCACCCGGCACGGAGGTCGACAGCCGTCACATCGGCCCATGAGACGGCAGGCTGGACTTATGAGTCTCGCTTGGGCTAAAGAGAAGAGGACTAGACCATTCGGGACTAGACCGCCCGATTGGGGGGGACGCACCGTGGCAGACGCATGGCTGCCAGGAGCCGGCCGCATGCCGGCACGACACGACGGCGGAGCGTTGCGAGGGGGTGCTCCCCGGGTCGTATGGTGCGCCGGAGAGCACGATCCGCGCAGCGTCTCGGCGCGCTCGGTGGCCGCCGACCTCGTCAAGGAGGACCGGCCCCCGCACCTGGTGTGGCACCCCGGCACCGGCGAGATCGTCCAGCTCCTCCCGATCACCCGGGCGGCCCGGCTGCTCGGCGGCGGCGTCGGCCGCGAGGGCCGCGTCTGCGCGCAGATCATGGTGGTCGGCCAGGCCCGCACGCCGTTCACCGGCTCGCTGCTGACCGGGCTCGACACGATCGTCCAGTGGCTGGACGCGTGGGGCGTCGCGCGCCGCTGGCCCGCCGGCCCGCCGCTGCCGTCCCCGCAGTCCTACCACTCGCTGCGCGCCCGCAAGGACTGGGCGCGCGGCGGGCACTACGGGGCGTCCCAGGTGCCGACGCTCGACCGGCCCGACCCCGGCGGCATCGACATCCGGCGCATCACCGGGCCGGACACGCCCGTCGCGCCCATCCCGAAGCCCCGCGCCCCGAGCGCGCCCGCCGGGACCCGGCTGCTGCCGCCGCGCCCGCGCACGCCCGACCCCGTCCGCACGGCCGCCCCGCAGAACGACTCGCCGCTGCGTCCCGCCTCGGAACCGGTCCCGGTCGGGCAGACCGCCATGTCCAACTGACCCCGGCCGCGCCCGCTACCCGGCGAGGGCGCGGACGATCTCGCAGCCCTTGCGCAGTTCGGTCGTGGTGGCGGCCGAGCCGTACCCGATCACCAGGCCGGACGCGCGGCTCGGACCCATGTGGTGGCGCTCCAGGGTCTCCACGAGGACGCCCCGCTCACCGGCCGCCGCCGAGATGCGCCGCGCCTCGGGCTCCGGGACGTCCACCACCAGGTGCAGTCCTGCGGTGTCGCCGCGCAGCGGGAGGCCGTCCAGCGCCCGCACCACCACCTCCCGGCGCCGCGCGTACTCGGCGCGCATCCGCCGGACGTACCGGTCCAGATCGCCGCGTTCCAGCAGGATGCGCAGCGCGTCCTGCGGGACGACGGCCGTGCGGTCGTTCAGCCGCTCCCGGCGCAGCGCGATCTCCGCCACCAGGTCCGGGCGCCCCGCCAGCCAGCCGACGCCCATGTCCGTCGTGAGGATCTTCGCCGTGGTGCCGAGGTAGACCACCACGTCCGGGTCGAGGCCGTACAGGGCGGGCAGCGGCGCGACGTCGAACCGGAACTCGCCGTCGTAGTCGTCCTCGGCGATGAGCGCCCCGTTGCGCCGCGCCCATGCCAGCAGGCCCTGCCTGCGCGGGATGGGCAGGACGCCGCCCATCGGGTACTGGTGCGACGGCGTCGTGTAGACGATGCGGAGATCGTCCGGCAGGCCCTCGACGATGAGGCCGTGCTCGTCGACCGGGCACGGCACCAGTTCCGCGCCACGCCCCTCCAGGACGACGCGCGCCTTCTTGTAGCCGGGCTCCTCCACCCCTACGCGGTCGCCTGGACGAAGCACGGTCGCGGCAAGCAGATCGAGCCCGTTCGTCGCTCCACGCGTCACCAGGAGCCCGTCCAGGGGGCACGCTACGCCGCGACTGCGCCTGATGTAGCCGGCGAGTGCCTCTCGCAGTCCCGGCAGGCCGTACGAGTCCTGGCGCTGCTGCGGCGGCATCCCCGCAGCCAGCCGCCATGCGCGGCGCCATGCCGGGGTGTCCAGGGCCCCGATCCACGCAGTGCCCGGCCGCAGGTCGATCTCGTGCGAGGCCGCCGATCTCCGCACCTGGCTCGTCACCGGCTTCTCCTGCTTCGGCACAGGTTCGGCGGCGACGCCCTCAGTCACATACGTCCCGGACCCGTGCCGCCCTTCAAGCCACCCCTCCGCATACAACTGCTCGTACGCCTCGGTGACGACCGTCCTGCTGACGCCCAGCAGGCTCCCCAGCGCCCTACTGGACGGAAGCCGCTCCCCTGCCGCGAGCCGCCCCTCCGCCATCGCCTCCCGCAACTGACCGACGAGTTGCGCGCTCATCGGCTCCTTGGCGTCCCGGTCAACGACGAGGGGCAGATCAATCGACAAAGTGGTCTCCGGCTATACGCACCAAGTGGCCATACCTACCAGGCCACTTTTCTTCTAGCGTAAACGGCCATGGATCCACTCTCCTCGACCGCCCGCACGCGCGTGGGCAGGCTTCCCGAACGCTCCAGGACCGACCGCTCCGCCCTCTACGACATCCTTGACGCCGGTCTGGTCTGCCACCTGGGCATCGTCGTGGACGGCACCCCGCGCGTCCTTCCCACCGGATACGGCCGCATTGACGACACCCTCTACATCCACGGCTCCACTGGAGCGAGCAGCCTGATGGCGGGCCCGTCCCAAGAGGTGTGCGTCACCGTGACCCACGTGGACGGCATCGTCCTGGCCCGGTCGGCGTTCCACCACTCCATCAACTACCGGAGCGCGGTCATCTACGGCACACCGCAACCGGTGACCGACGCCGACGCCAAGCTCGCCGCACTCCGGGCCGTCACTGAACAACTCGCCCCCGGCCAGTGGGATCTAATCCGCCAACCCACCCGAAAGGAACTCGCCGCCACCTCCGTCCTGGCGATTTCCCTTTCGGAGGCTTCGGTCAAGGTCAGGCAGGGCCCGCCCGGCGACGACGAGCCCGACTACGCGCTCGACCTGTGGGCCGGCGTCCTCCCCGTCCGGCAGACGTTCGGGACCCCGTCCCCCGATCCGCTGCTGCGCCCCGGCATCCCCATTCCCGGACATATCGCCCAACGTGTGACGCGCTAACTCGATCGGGCTCGATGCCCCGCGCAGTCGTCCATGGCCGTAGGGTGAATCCATGAACGAGCGGCTGGTCTGGATCGACTGCGAGATGACAGGACTCGACCTGCGCAACGACGCGCTCATCGAGATAGCCGCACTGGTCACCGACAGCGAGCTCAACATCCTGGACGAGGGCGTCGACGTCGTCATCAAACCGCCCCCCGAGACGGTGACCAAGATGACCAAGGTCGTCCGGGACATGCACACCACGTCCGGCCTGCTGGAGGCCCTCCCCTCGGGCGTCACCCTCGCCGAGGCCGAGGACACCGTCCTCAGCTACATCCGCGGCCACGTGAAGGACGCCAACAAGGCGCCCCTGTGCGGCAACTCCATCGCCACCGACCGGTCCTTCCTGGCCCGCGACATGCCCGCCCTGGACGGCCACCTCCACTACCGCATGGTGGACGTCTCGTCCATCAAAGAGCTGGCGCGCCGCTGGTACCCGCGCGTGTACTTCGCCAGCCCGGAGAAGAAGGGCGGCCACCGGGCGCTCGCCGACATCACGGAGAGCATCCAGGAGCTGCGCTACTACCGCGCCGCCGTCTTCGTCGCGCAGCCCGGCCCCGACTCCGACACCGCCCGCCGCATCGCCGGCATGGTGTCCTCCGGCTGACCCACCCTCCCGGAGCCGCTACACTACTTGGAGCCGGGAGCGATTCCGGCCATGGTGGGTGTAGCTCAGCTGGCAGAGCACTTGGTTGTGGTCCAAGATGTCGGGGGTTCAAGTCCCCTCACTCACCCCAGGCAAGAGAGAAGCCCTGGTCATCGCGAAGATGACCGGGGCTTCTCCGCGTCCGGCCCCCGGGATCAGCGGCGGCCGTGCCGGGCGGGGAGGGGCTCAGGGCGCCAGACCGCCCGGCCGCGAGGACCACGGCGCCGATCGCGAGCACGCCGTACGGGGCCAGCGAGACCCAGTTGTGGTACGCCGGGCCGAGAAAGGAGGCCGTCCGCCCACCACGGGACGGTGGTGGCCGCGCGGACCCGGGCGGCGAAGCCCGCCATGAGGAGCCCGGCCGTCTCCCGGGGCGAGGGGACCCGGCGCACGGTGCCGGTCAGCAGCGTGCCGACGATCTCGTCGCCGTATTGGGTTCGGTGTGCGCGCGGGAACGCCCGCAGGAACAGCCGGTACCAGTGCTCCGCGAACCTGCCGCTCACGCGCCGGCCTCCCCTGTCGCCAGGGTCGTGCGGCCCGTGACCACCCGCGCGGCCTGCTCCAAGCGCAGCGCCTCCCTGGTGACAGCCTGGTGCCCGTCCTCGGTCAGCCGGTAGTAGCGGCGCGGACGGCCCTGGACGGTCTCCTCGCGGTCCGCGGCGATCAGCCCGTCGCCGGCCAGCCGGTCCAGTGCGCCGTAGAGGGTGCCGACGGCCAGCCGGACCCGCCCGTCCGACTGCTCCTGGGCCTTCTTGATGATCCCGTAGCCGTGCAGCGGCCCGTCCAGCAGCGCGGCCAGCACGAAGTACGTGGGCTCGCTCATCACCTTGGTTCGCTTGACCATACGGCGGACGATATATCACCTGCCGAAGTATTAGAAGGCGGTAACCGCAGGCCGCGGTCCATCGACTCTTGTAGAACGTCCCGTTATGCTCCGTCCCTATACATGTCAACGACACGCCAAGGGCAACGGATGAGTGTCGATGAGACGGCCCCCTTGCGCGTCCTCGTGGTGGACGCCGACCCACGGGCCCGCACGGACGTGATCTCCCTTCTGGACGCCAGCGACGAACTCCAGGTCGTGGCCGACGCCCCCGATCCCCAGACCGCCCTCACCCTGGCGCGGCGCCTGCGCCCGGACATCGTCCTCCTGGACGCGGCCTCCGCCGCCCACGCGCACCCCCTCAGCGGCGCGTCCCGCGTGTTCCTGCTCTCCGACGACCCGGCCGCCATCGAGGCCGCCCTCCGCGCCGGCGCCTGCGGCCACCTCGCGCCCGGCTCCTTCACCGTCCACGACCTGATCCGCGGCGTCCGCGACGCCTCCCGCACCACCCTGGGCCTGTCCGCGCGCGAGTCCGAGGTCATGGACCTCATCGCCACCGGCCGCTCCAACGGGGAGATCGCCCGCCAGCTCTTCCTCAGCGAGAAGACGGTGAAGAACCACGTCAACCGCATCTACGCCAAGCTCGGCGTGAGCTCCCGCGCCACCGCCATCGCCCTCTGGCGGGGCATGGTCAGCGTCCTGCCCGCCCAGGACTAACCGATTCGCACTGCTCCGCAGCCCCTGGTACTGTTCTTCCTGTCGCAAGGGCCCCGGCCACGGCCAAGGCCCCACACGACGGGCGCCGTTAGCTCAATTGGCAGAGCAGCGGACTCTTAATCCGCGGGTTCGGGGTTCAAGTCCCTGACGGCGCACCCGTAACCTCTCAGGGCATTCGCGTAGTCGTCGCGAATGCCCTTTGCATTTCCCCCGAATGGTTCGCCTGGCGTCAGGCGGCGGTTCGGGCTGGGCGGGCGGAGCGGGGGGTCGCTGAAAGGCGGCGGTGGACGTGGCCTTCGGGCGCGAGCAACCGGGCCAGGGCTTCCAGGTCGCCGGTGGCCACCGCGGCCTGGAAGGCGGCGACGAGGCGGCGGTGCGATTCCGCGGGGACCGGGCGCTCGCGGTCGCCTTCGAGGCGCGCCTGGCCGCGGCGGACGAGCTGGCGCGCGTTCGAGACGCTCGTGCGCAGCAGTTCCGCCAGGTCGGCGTAGGCGTAGTCGAAGCCCTTCCGCAGGACGTAGGCGGCCAGCTCGTCCGGGGTCAGCCTCGCCATGAGCAGCGCCAGCGCCTCCGCGATGGCCATGGTCTGCTCGACGCGCTGGACGGGGTCCTGGGCGCGGTCGGCGAGGTCGACCGGCTGGAACTCCGTGGGGGTCTCGTGGCGGTGGCGCGCGGACTGGACGACGTTGATCGCCAGCCGGTTCACCGCCGTGGTCAGGAACGCGGCCGGGTTCTCGATCCTCCTGCGGGGGGTGAGCTGCCAGCGCAGCCACAGCTCCTGGAGCACGTCCTCCGCGCCCGGGACGTCGCCGAGGACCCGGTAGGCGATGCGGAACAGGCGGGTCCGGTGGGCCATGAAGGTGTCGAGGGCGACGTCCAGATCGTCCTCGGCCGGCCGGGCGGCCGAGGGTTCGGCCGGCGTCGTCTCCAGGCTGAGCACGGACATCGGGGGCTCCTCTTCGTGGGCATCTGAACGATGGCTCCACTCTGGTTCCGCGGTGCCCTCCACCGCGCCCTCGAAGTCCGTGGTCGAGTCCGTGGGGCACCCCGGGGGCACCCCCATGGGTGCCGCCCCGGGGCCTACGCAGCCTGCATCAGGCGGGTGCGGCCGTGCCCCCCGTATCCGTGGCCGGGGTGATCCCGAGCACGTTCGGCAGCTCGCGGCGGGAGCTGATGCCGAGCTTGGAGAACACCTTCCGCAGGTGCCACTCCACGGTGTGCGGGCTGATGAACAGCTCCGCGCCGATCTTGGGGTTGGTCATGCCGCCGGCGGCGAGGGTCGCGATCTGCGACTCCTGCGGGGTCAGGGCGCTCGCCGGGTCGGCCTCCCGCACCCGGACGTGCTCGCCGCTGACGAGCAGCTCGCGGCGGGCCCGCTCGGCGAACGCGTGCGCCCGCATCCCGTCGAACATGTCGTAGGCCGTGCGGAGGTGCTCGCGGGCCTGCGAGCGGCGGCGGCTGCGGCGCAGCCACTCGCCGTAGAGGAGGTGGGTGCGCGCCACCTCCACCGCGACGCGGTCGCGGGCGAGCTCCTCGATCGCGGTCCGGTACAGGCGGTCGGCTTCATCGCCGTCGGTGAGCAGGGCGCGGCTGCGGGCGCTGACGCCGCGGGCCCAGCCGGAGTCGGCGGCGCCGGTGAGTTCGACGAGCCGGTCGAGGGACGCGCGGGCCTGCTCCAGCTCGCCGCACCGGGTCGCGGCCTCGACGTGCTCGACCAGGGACAGGCCGGTGAAGTTGAACCCGTCGTGGTCGATGCCCGAACGGGCGGCGGCCAGCGCCTCGTCGTAGCGTGCGAGGCCGTTGAACAGCACGCCCTGGACGTAGCCGCTGACGCCGAGGAGGGACACCTCGCCGCGCGCGGCGCTGGCCCTGGCGTCCTCGATGTAGCCGATCGCGCTGTCCTCGTCGCCGCGCCACGCGGCCAGGACGAGCGCCGCGTACTGGTGCGGGGCGTGTCCGGTCGCGGCGGCGATCGCGTCGGCCTCGTCGATCATCCGGGCCGCCTCGGCGAAGTCGCCGTAGTGGATGTGCACGCCGCCGGCGTAGATCAGCGCCGGCGGCAGCACGCCGAGCGCGCCGATGTCGCGGGCCAGGCGCACCGCGCGGGTCGCCAGCAGGTCCCAGGCGGGCAGGTCCCAGGCGTAGTGGATGAACGACTCCAGCGCGACCGGCGCCAGCAGCAGCCACCGCATCGTCGCCTCCCGGGTGGGGAGCTCCTCGTGGACGAGCGGCTCCAGCGCGCGGCGCAGCACCGGGCCGCTGGTCTCGGGGCCGTCGGCGAGGAGCGCGGCGACCCCGTCCAGGAGGAGGTCGGCGGCCCTGGAGCCGGACGGGGGCGCGCCGGACTCGCGGGCCGCGGTCGCGGCGGCGCGGGCGCCCGTCGGGCCGTGCACCCGGCCCGCGAAGATGGTGGCGCTGATCGCCTCCAGGTAGGTCTCCCGCGCCAGCGGCGACTCGGCGGCGGCGAACCGCGCGGCGGCGTCGAGGAGCAGCGGCGCCGCCTCGTCGGTGCGGTCGCGGGCGAACAGGATCGTGGCGCGCAGCCGTGCCAGGCGGGCGCGGTCCAGGGGGCTGAGGGGGCACAGCTCGGCCAGCGTCGCCAGCTCCGTGGCGCGGTCGGGCGAGGCGGCGGAGAAGTGCGCCTCGGCGGCGGCGAGGGCGCGGCGGCCCCGCGCCCAGCGGTCCGGCGTCACCTCGGCGGCGCGTTCCAGCAGCACGGCCTCGGCGGCCATGCCGCCGCGCTGCCGCGCCCGGCCGGCGGCCCGCTCCAGTTCGGCGGCGACCTCCTCGTCCGGCCCCTCGGCGGCCTGCGCGGCATGCCAGGCGCGCCGGTCGGGGTCGAGGACGGGGTCGGTGGCCGCCGCCAGCGCCCGGTGCACCGCGCGGCGCTCGCCGGGGTCGGCCTGGTCGTAGACGGCGGAGCGGACCAGCGGGTGCCGGAACCGGACGGACTCGCCGAACTCGATCAGCCCGGCCGCCTTGGCGGGCGCGGCGTCCGGGGTGATCTCCAGGGCGGCGGCCGCGCGGGCCAGCACGCGCGCGTCGCCGACCGGTTCGGCGGCGGCGATCAGCAGCAGCGTCCGGGTCGGCGCCGGCAACGCGGCGAGCCGGCGCGCGAAGTCGTGTTCGACCTGGCTCGACACCGGCCCCTGGACGCGCGGCCGGTTCGCGTCGAGGCCGTAGGCCAGCTCGGCGGCGCTGCGGCCGCGGGAGAACTCCAGGAGGGCGAGCGGGTTGCCGTGCGTCTCGGCGACGAACCGCTCCCGGACGCGCTTCTCCAGCCGTCCGCCGACGGCGTTCTCGAGGAGCTCCCCGGCCGCGGCGGCGTCGAGGCCGGTGATCCCCATCGCGGGCAGGCCAGCGAGTGCGGCCTGCCCCTCGGGGTCGCGCACGGCGAACACCATCGCGACCGCCTCAGCGAGCAGCCGCCGGGCCACGAACTCCAGCGTCTGCAGGGACACCTGGTCGAGCCACTGGGCGTCGTCGACCACGACCAGCACCGGCCGGGTCTCGGACGCGCGGGTGAGCAGCGACAGGACGGCGAGGCCGACGAGGAAGCGGTCGGGCGGATCTCCGGCGGCCATGCCGAACGCCACGTGCAGGGCGTCGCGCTGCGGCTCCGGCAGTTCCTCGATCTCCGCCAGGAACGGCGCGCACAGCTGGTGGAGGCTCGCGTAGGGCAGCTCCATGTCGGCCTCGATGCCCCGCGCCCGGGTCACCGTGACCCCGGACGCCTGGGCGTCCGCGTACTCCAGCAGGACCGACTTCCCGATGCCCGCCTCGCCGCGGACCACCCAGACCCGGGCCGCGCCTTCGCGCAGGCCCGCGAGCAGCTCGTCGAGCGCCGCGCACTCGCGCTCCCGGCCGACCAGGACAGGAGGCGGGCTCGCGGTCATGGAAGCGGCTCCCCAAAGGACTCCCGGGAGAAGGCCCAGGACGCTCGTCAGTAAGAACATTGAAACGATACATGAATCCACTCCCCCTTTGTCACCCTTCACCAAAAGGCGGTGAATTCATTCATCTAATGCAAGCGCGCGGCCGCGGCGCCGATGCCCGCGCGGCCATGCCGGCATGGCGACGCGACGTGACGGCCGAGTGACCGACGAGCAGATCGCACGCACCGCCCGACCAGCGGACAGAGCAGGCCGGGGCGAGTCGCAGCACGCCGCTCAGGGCCTTCCGACGCCTATCGAACGAAGCCGGGCCGCATAATTGCAAAGCATTTTTTGGACGGCAGTCACATGATCAAAGAAGCTCTCCCCGAAAAGCGGTCCGATGCGCGGCGAGGCGCAGGCCGACAAAGCCTTCCGATCTTAGAATCCACGCCATTCTTCGACACCCCCTCCAGCGCCTCGAACGGCGCCGGCTCCGAGCCTGGGGGCGCGAGGGCCACGAGCATGTGACGCACGCCACACTCGAAGCTCGCTCCGGGTTTGTCACAAACGATGCCGCTGTCCGGTCGAGCACTGTCTATCGTTCGTCCGCCCTCGCAGGAGGTCCCTTGTCATCGCTCGAACACCAGCTCTCCACCTCCGTCCTGGTGGTGGGGACGGGTGGGTCCGGGCTTCGAGCGGCCATCGAAGTCGCCGAGGCCGGTGTCGCGGTCGTCGCGGTGGGCAAGCGCGCCGCCGATGACGCCCACACCGTCATGGCGGCGGGCGGTATCAACGCGGCGCTGGCCACCGCCAACCCCGCCGACACGTGGGAGCAGCACGCGGCGGACACGTTGCAGGAGAGCGGCCTGCTGGCCGACCCGCGCACCGTCCTGCTCGTGACGCGGAACGCCGCGCAGGGCATCAACGACCTGCTGCGCTTCGGGATGAGCTTCGACCGCCGGGAGGACGGGCGGATCGCCCAGCGGTACTTCGGCGCCCACTCCCACCCGCGCACCGCCTTCGTCGGCGACCACACCGGGCTGGAGGTGCAGCGCGTCCTGCGCGCCCGCGCGAGCCAGCTCGCCGTGCCCGTCCTGTCGAGCCTGTACGTGACCCGGCTGCTGGTCGACGACGGGACGGTGTTCGGCGCCTACGGGTTCGACCTCGACGACGGCTCCCGCTACCTCGTGCACGCCGACGCCGTGATCCTCGCGACGGGCGGGCACACGCGCATCTGGCGGCACACGTCCTCGCGCCGGGACGAGAACACCGGCGACTCGCTGCGCCTCGCCGCCGAGGCCGGCGCCCGGCTGCGCGACCCCGAGCTGGTGCAGTTCCACCCGCTGGGGCTGATCAAGCCGGAGAACGCGCCCGGCACGATCGTCGGCGAGGTCGCGCGCGGCGCGGGCGGGGTCCTGCTCAACAACCTCGGTGAGCGGTTCATGGCGCGCTACGACCCCGAGCGGATGGAGCTGTCCGGCAGGGACCGGGTCGCGCTGGCGTCCTACACCGAGATCAAGCAGGGGCGGGGCAGCCAGTCCGGCGGCGTGTGGTTCGACCTGTCCCACCTCCCGAGCGAGACGGTCCTGACCCGGCTGCCACGGGTGCACCGGACGCTGCTGGACCTGCAGATGCTCGACGTCACCCGCGATCCGTTCGAGGTCGCGCCGGCCGCCCACTACTCCATGGGCGGCGTCCGGGTGCGGCCCGAGGACCAGGGCACCGACGTCGTCGGGCTCTTCGCGATCGGGGAGGCCGCGAGCGGCCTGCACGGCGCGAACCGGCTGGGCGGCAACTCGCTGATCGAGCTGCTCGTCTCGGGCCGGCTCGCCGGCCGGGCCGCGGTGGAGTACTCGTCCCGGCTCACCGGCCAGCGCCGGTCGCTCGGCGCGATCCGCGCCGCGGAGGCGGAGGTGAACCGGCTGCTGACCGCCGACGGCGACCAGAACGTGCGCGCCCTGCAGCGGTCGGTGCGCCACCTGATGACCGAGCACGCGGGCGTGGTGCGGGACGAGTCCGGGCTCACCGCGGGCCTGACCGGGCTCGACGAGATCGAGGCGCGCCTGGCTGACCTGGGCGTCCACATCGACATCAGCGGCTTCCAAGACCTCGCGCACGCCTTCAACCTCAAGGCCACCGTCCTCGCCGCCCGCGCGACGCTGGAGTGCGCACTGGAGCGGCGGGAGACGCGGGGCTCCCACCAGCGGTCCGACTACCCCGATCCCGATCCGGACCTGCGAGTCAACCTCGTGTGGTCGCCGAATACCGGAGTGCGCCGTGAACCCGTCCCCCCGATCCCCACCGACATCGCCGAGTTGATGCACGACGTTTCCGCGGACGGCAAGCTACTGGAATAGCGCCTTCCGTTCCTTCAGGACATTCGCAGATATTCGCGAATGCCCCCTTCGGCGTCGGATTATCGATTGACGCGGCCGCCGGGGGCGGCCAGGCCGCGGATGGACAGGCCGCTGTCGGCGTTTATCACCGTGCCGGTGAGATGTCCCGAGTCGGCGGGGTTGGCCAGCAGCGTGTAGAGGCCGCCGTAGGACTCGGTGGAGGGCACCTCCTGCAGGGGCAGGACGGCGGCCGTACCGTCCAGGACGGAGTCGGAGCGGTCCTGGCCGAGGGCGTCGATGCCGCGCAGGCGCGTCGGGGCGATACCAGGCGCGACCCCGTTGACCCGAACGTCCGGCGCCAACTCGTAGGCGAGCTGCCGGACGACGCCGAGCAGCGCGTGCTTGGACGCGGTGTAGAGGACGCCGCCCCCGGACGCGTGGAAGCTCGCGTACGACCCGGTCATGATGACGCAGCCCCGGCTGCGGATGAGCGCGTCGGCGGCGGCGCGCACGGCCAGCAGGGCGGCGAGGACGTTGACGGCCATGAGCTCCTGGAACGCGGCCGTCAGGTCCTCGCCGGGGATGTCGAGGAGGGGCCGGGCCCCGTCGGTGATGCCCGCGTTGGCGACCAGGACGTCCAGGCCGCCGAACTCGGCCACGGCGGTCCGCACCGCCGTGACGTTGCCCTCCCACGAACGGACGTCCGCGACCAGCGGGACGACCGCGCCGCCCGTCTCGGCGGCCAGGCTCGCGAGCCCGTCTCCGTCGATGTCCATGGCGACCACGCGGGCGCCTTCGGCGACGTAGCGCCGCACGACCGCCCGCCCGATGCCCGAGCCCGCGCCGGTGAATACCACCGACTTCCCCTCCAGGACGCCCATGGCGCCTCCTTTCTCTCGTGCCGGATCTCAGGCGTTGCGCGCCGCGAAGAACGCGTCGTGGAGGGCGTCCATGACGCGTCCCGGGCGGCGGGCGCCGCCGAGGACGACGACCTCCGCGCCGGTCGCGCGGGCCGCCTCGGCGAGGTCCGGGGCGGCGTCGTACCCGGTGGCCGCGAGGACCGTGGCCGCCGGGATCGTCCGGCCGTCGGCGGTCCGGGCGCCCGCCCCGTCCGCGCCGGTGATCTCGGTGCCGGTCACGACGGTGACCCCGGCCTCGGCGAGCAGGCCGGGCAGCGCCGCGGCGTCGGTGAACACCTCCCCGTTGCCGAGCGGGGCCGGGCCCGCCTCGACGAGCGTGACCCGATGGCCCGCGTCCGCGAGCCACAGGGCGGTGTCCGCGCCGGTCATGCCGCCGCCCGCCACGACGACGGGCGAGACGACCTCGGACGGGTCGCCGACGTCGCGGGCGTGCCGCGTCCCCGGAAGGGGGCGGCCCGTCCCGCCGGTCGCCACCATGATGATGTCGTACCCGGTCAGCGCCGCCGCGTCGGCCCGCTCGGCGACGACGGTCACCTTCCGCGTCTCCACCTGGTGGACGAGGTGGTCGCGGAGCGCGGCGAGGTCGCCCTTGCGGGACGAGCGGGTCGCGGCGCGCAGCGTCCCGCCGAGCGGGCCCGGCTCGAACAGCGTCACCGCGTGGCCGCGGTCGGCGAGGACCGCCGCGGCGCGCAGCCCGGCGGGGCCGCCGCCGACGACCGCGGCGCGCCGGGGGGCCGGCGCGGGCTCGACCGGGTAGCGGTACTCCGCGCCCATGCTCGGGTTCACCGCGCAGCCGGTGCTGCGGCCGGCGTTGAGGCCGCGGTGCAGGCAGCCGTCGTTGCAGCGGATGCAGGGCACGATGTCGAGCAGGCGCCCGGCCGCGGCCTTGCGGGTCCAGTCGGGGTCGGCGAGCATCGCGCGGCCGAGCGACACGAAGTCGGCGCTCCCGGACGCGACGATCTCCCCGGCGACCTCGGGGCTGACGAGCGACCCCGACCCGATCACCGGGACCGACACCGCCGCCTTGATCCGCTCCCAGCCCCGGCGGTGCGGGGCGCGGGGCATGAACCAGGGGCTGACCTCGTACTCCATCAGGGCGTGGTGGCCGCCGGAGGCGTGGATGACGTCCACGCCCGCCGCTTCGAGCCGCCGCGCCAGCTCCACCGTCTCCTCGACCGGGATGCCGTCGGCCTCGTAGTCGGTGACCGACACCCGGAAGCTCAGCGGGAAGTCGCGCGGCACCCGGGCGCGGATCGCCCCGGCGACCTCCAGGGTGAGCCGCGCCCGGTTCTCGAACGAGCCGCCGTAGCGGTCGGTGCGCTTGTTGGTGTGCGGGGACAGGAAGTTGGTGAGCAGGTAGCCGTGCCCGGCGTGCACCTCCACCAGGTCGAAGCGGGCCAGGTGGGCGCGCTCGGCGGCGTCGGCGAACGCGGCGACGACTCCCGCGATCTCCGCCTCGGTCATCGGCACCGGGCGCTCCCCGTACTGCGCCTCGACGTAGTCCCAGGACACGTCGGACGCCGACTTGATCGGCGCGGTGCCGAGGAACTTCTGCCGGCCGCAGTGCTCCAGCTGGATGCCGATCTTCGCGCCGGCGGCGTGCACCTCGTCCACGAGCCAGCCGAGGCCCGGTACGTGCTCGCGCCGCGCGATCCCGACCTGCGCCTGGATCGACTTGCTGGCGTCGTCGTCCACGTAGCTGTACTCGACCATGACGAGGCCGACCCCGCCCTCGGCGAGCCGCTTGTAGTGGTCGACGAGCCGCTGGGTGACGGTGCCGTCCTGGTTGGACAGCGCGGTGGTCTGCGGCGACTTCACGACGCGGTTCTTCAGTTCCAGCGAGCCGATGCGGCCTGGCCGGAACAGCGCTTCAACGCTCATGTGCGATCTCCGGTGGAGTCAGCGGGGCAGCAGGCGGCGGGCGGCCTCCCGGACGCGGCGCTCCTCGTCCGGGAGGGTGAAGAGGGTGAGCTGCTCGTCGCCGGGGAGGCCGACGCGCAGGCAGCGCTGCTCCCACGGTGTGTCGACGGCCTCACCCTGGACGGCGGCGCCCGCTGCGGCGAGCCGGGACGCGAGGGCGCGCAACTCGGCCTCGTCACGGACCTCGACGCGCAGGGCGTGGTCGCGGCCGTGCCGGGCGCCGGTCTCGGCGTCGTCGACGAGGTCCCACTGGGCCTCGTCGAACAGCTCGATCGCGGCGGGCGCGACGGCGAACAGCACGCCGCGCTGGCCGCCCGGGTGCGTCCACTCGTCCACGACCGGGAGGCCGAGGCCGTCGCGGTAGGTGCGGACGGCGGCGTCGAGGTCGCGGACGCGCAGGCAGATCCGCAGCTCGTCGAACGCGCGGCGGCTGCCGCCCGGGTGGGCCGCCGGCCGGCTGACCAGCACGTAGACGTGCCCGTCGGGGGCGCGGAAGTGCGACCATTCGGTGGCCCAGGACGTCGCGACGCCCACGTGGACGTCGCCGATGAACGCGATGCCGTGGGCCTCCAGTTCCGCGCGGGCGGCCCGGACGTCGTCCACCAGCAGGCCGGCGACCGGGTGGTCGAAGAAGGAGTGCTCGGTGTCGGTGGGCTTGAACACCTCGAAGGCGTCGCCGTCGGGCAGGTCGAACACGACCGCGTCCGGCTGGTCGAGGCCGACGGGCAGGCCGACGACGTCGGAGAGGAAGCGGCGCATGGACTCGAACCGCGGTGTCCGCGACCCGACCCAGGCCATTCCGTGTACGCGCAAGATCTCCTCCGGTCAGGCGTTGGCGGCGGGGACGGGCGCGTCCCCGGCCGGTTCGGTGCGGACGGCCTTCGTGAAGGCGGCGTCGGTCTCGCCGCAGGCGGCGCAGATCGGCGCGCCGCCGGCGGCGGGGTCCCGGTCCATCTCGACGGCCGTGTACGAGCGGTCGCACACGTGGCAGGCGAGGCGGGCGGCCCAGGCGTCGCCGACCTCGTCGCGGACGTCGCCGTCGCGGCGCAGCAGGCTCGACGGCGCGAACCGCAGCACGGCCGCGTAGAGGACGACGCTGACGGCGAGCGCGGCCACCGGCGCGAGTTGCGACCCGACCGGGAACCGCGCGGCGTTCTGCGCCAGGTAGATCCCGACCGCGGCCGACACGACCCACACGCCGAGGCCGGGGGTGACGCCGCGCAGCCGCCCGGGGCGGAACTCCGGCCCGGCGCGCCGGTCGGCGGGGGTGAGGACGAAGTGGGTGACGACGATCCCGACCCAGCTCACGAGGAACACGCCCTGCCAGGCGAGGACCTTCTGGAGCGTGGCGAAGACGTCGGTGAGCATCAGCAGGTACGCGGCCGCGGCGACGACGAGCACCCAGGCGGTGCGCGGCAGCCGCAGCCCGAACAGCCGGGCGGTGAGCCGCCCCCAGTTGATCGACGACAGGTAGTAGTTCAGGGTGTTGACGCGGATCTGCGTGACGACGATCAGCAGCACGCCCCACACGCCGAGGGTCTGCACGATCGCCTTGACGACGCCGACCTCGGCGGTGGGCTCGGCGGGCAGGACCGTCCGGACGAGGTAGATGCCGGCGAGCCCGTTGAGCAGGAACAGCCAGCCGTAGAACACCCAGCCGAAGTTGACGTGCCGGTGGAAGCGCAGGTCCTGCGGCCTGCCCATCCGGGAGAACTCGATGGACGTCGCCATGAGCAGCCAGAGGCCCATGTAGGTGCAGAAGGTCATGAGCCATCCCGGGAGGGGCCGGGCGTCCGGGGGGATGGCGCCCTCGAAGCAGAGCCAGTCGGAGTGCCCGCCGCTCTGCACGGCGGCCGCGATGACGGCGGCGGCCACGCCGGCGATGTAGACCGGCAGCAGGTAGCCGTTGATGCGGTCCATCCAGGTCTGGACGCTGCCCATCATCAGCGGCAGCACCGCGACGACGACGATGAGGTACCACCAGCGGATGCCGGGCCCGCCGAAGTGGAGGTGGAACGCCTCGGCGAGCACGCTGCTCTCGAAGACGGCGTAGTAGGTGGTGCTGGCCGCCAGGAGGAAGGCGGTCAGGGCCGCCCCGTAGGTGCCGAACATGCGGCGGGACAGCAGGGTCGGGTTCAGCCCGGTCCGGACGGCCCAGCCCGTGATGAACCAGCTCAGCAGGGAGTAGACGACGACGGACAGGACGAGGCCGATGAGGGCCTGGCGGGTGCCGACGAGGCCGGCGACCAGCGCCCCGTAGAAGAGCCAGACCATGGCGCTGAGCAGCGACCAGTTGGCCATCAGCAGCTTGAGCCGGGGCACCCGGGCGGTGAGCGGCACCGCGTGCTGGGCGTAGTCCTCGGCGCGTTGTTCCCGGACGACGCGGGGATCGTCGTCGTAGGTGACGGGCAGTTCCAGGTTCCGACCGGACATGTCGATGTCCCTTCTCCTGGTCGGCGAGCGCGCACGCTCAAGGGGGTGGGGGT
>NZ_VCKZ01000134.1 GCF_005889745.1 Actinomadura geliboluensis | reverse complement strand
CTGCTGTCCGCGCAGCGCGACCGCATGTCCGCCGCCGTCACCCGCGGCGTCCGCAGCGGACGGACGAAGTACGAGAAGTCCCTCACCAAGGAAGACGCGTGACGGCAGGCGGGGTGCTTCTCGCGGCCGAAGTTGCGCAGCAGACGGTGTCGGCGTGCCGGGTGCACAGCGGCGCGCCCGGCTTCGCCGCCGACGAGCGCCTCAACGCCTACCGCGGCCTCGCCCACGCCTACCAGAACGCCGGCGGCGACAACGAGCTGATCCTCTACGACACCGCCCGCGCCATGGCCGCCCTCGACCGCTACACCCCGCCCGACCCCGGCGGCGCCCCGCCCGACGGCGGCGGCCTCGACTCGCCGCGGACGCCGCTGTTCCTGCTCCGCGAGGCCGAACGGCGCATGCGCGACCGGCTCCAGGACCGCGTCGACACCGCCCTGCGCGGCGGCGGCGACGCCTTCACCGCCTGGAACGGCAACCTGGCCCTGGCCGCGCGGACCGCCGCCGCCTGCGCCGACCGGATCGTCCTGGAGATCTGCGCCGCCGCCGCGGCCGCCGGCCCCGCCGAGCTGGCGCGGGTGCTGCACCTGCACGCCCTGAACGTCGTGGACCGCCGCGCCGCAGACCTGCTCGACGAGGGCGCCGCCCCGCCCGGCACGCTGGAGGACGTGCGGGCGGCGCGCCGCCGCGCCTGCGACGCGCTGGCGCCCGCGGCCGCGGACCTGGCCGCCGCGTTCGACCTGCCCGCACCCGTCACCGCGCCCACCGCGTTCCTCACCGGCCCCTGACCCCCGTCCCCTACGCTCGGATCATGCGAAACGGCACGCCGCGCCGCTAATTCTCCAAGGACCCGGGGGAACCGGGCGGGGATGGCTACCGTTCTCGTAAGACAGACCGATCGCGGGTGGATCCACCCGCAGTCCGATACGGAGGTAGACAACAGTGGGAGTCAGTCTGAGCAAGGGCGGCAACGTCTCGCTGACCAAGGAGGCCCCCGGACTGACCGCCGTCGTGGTCGGTCTGGGCTGGGACGTGCGGACCACCACCGGGACCGACTTCGACCTGGACGCCAGCGCCCTGCTCGTGTCGGCGGAGAACAAGGTGCTGTCGGACCAGCACTTCGTGTTCTTCAACAACCTCAAGAGCCCCGACGGCTCGGTCGAGCACACCGGCGACAACCTCACCGGTGAGGGCGAGGGCGACGACGAGCAGATCAAGGTCAGCCTGAACACGGTCCCGGCCGACGTCGCCAAGATCGTGTTCCCGGTGTCGATCTACGACGCCGACGGCCGCCAGCAGAACTTCGGGCAGGTCCGCAACGCGTTCATCCGCGTGGTGAACCAGGCCGACAACAGCGAGATCGCGCGCTACGACCTGTCGGAGGACGCCTCGACCGAGACCGCCATGGTGTTCGGCGAGCTGTACCGCAACGGCGCCGAGTGGAAGTTCCGCGCGGTCGGGCAGGGCTACGCCTCCGGCCTGTCGGGCATCGCCTCCGACTTCGGCGTGAACGTCTGACCGTAGGTCCCGACGCGGCGGGGACGACGGCCAGGGCCTCGATCTCCACCAGCAGGTCGTCGCGGACCAGCCGGGACACCTCGACCAGCGACGCGGCCGGCGCCACCCCCTCGGGCACGAACTCGGCGCGGACGGCGCGGACCACGGGGTTGAGGAACCTACGGACAGCCGTTAGCGCTGAGAATGATCTTGAGAGTTGGCCACTTGGAACGTTCGCTTCGTAACGTATTGGTCACTATGAGTTAGTCGCTGGTGGGCCGGGCCTACTTTGCGGGGCTATGCCTGCGGAGTTTCTGTCAGATGAGCAAAGAGCGGCGTATACGTCGTTCGTGGAGCTGCCGACACAGTCGGAGCTGGAGAAGTTCTTCTTCCTGGACGCGTTCGACCGGGATGTGATCGCTCGGTCGCGGGCCGATTCGCATCGCCTGGGTGTTGCCGTGCAGATCGCGACGGTTCGCTACAAGGGGCTGTTCCTGGCCGACCCTCTGGACGTGCCGTGGCCGGTGGTGGACTACCTGGCCGAGCAACTGGAGATCGGTGATCCATCCCAGGTCAAGAGGTACACGGTGCGTGCGCAGACGGCGTATGAGCACACGTGGATGATCAGGGACGCCTACGGCTTCCACGTCTTTGAGGACCGGGAGAGCTGGGAGGCGCGCCAGGTGTCGAAGCGGTTCCTGGCGTTTCTGCACGGGCGTGCGTGGACGCACGCGGAAGGCCCGACGGCGTTGTTCGATCAGTCGGTGGCGTGGCTGCGTCGGCATCGGGTGCTGTTGCCGGGGGTGACGGTGCTGGAGCGGCTGGTGGGTGGGGTGCGCGAACGCGCGGATGAGCGCATGTACGCGGTGGTGGCCCGCCAGGCCGAGCGGGCGGGAGCAGGGTTGCCGCTGGCGTTGGCGGGGCTGCTGGAGGTCCCCGACGGGGCGCGGGTCTCGGAGCTGGAGCGGTTACGGCAGGCGCCCAAGCGGCAGTCGGGGACCGAGATGGTGCGGGCGCTTCGACGGGTCGATGATCTGGCCGGGTTGGAGTTGGGCCGGGTGCAGGTGGGCAAGGTGCCGGTCCGGCGGATGAAGACGCTCGCCCGGTACGGGGCGGGGAGCAAGGCGCCGGCGCTGGCTCGCCTGGGCGAGCCGCGCAAGACCGCGACGCTGCTGGCGGTGACCCGGAGCCTGGAGGCTGAGGCGATCGATGACGCCCTGGACCTGTTCACCCTGCTGATGGCCACCCGGTTGATCTCTCCGGCGCGCCGCAAGTCGGCGGGCGAGCGGCTGGCGATGCTGCCGAGGCTGGAGCGGGCGTCCCGGCTGCTGTCGAAGGCGGGGCGGGTGCTGGTGGAGCAGCTCGACCTGGCCGCCGAGGTCGGCGCCGAGGTGGACGTGGCGGCGTTGTGGGCGGCGGTGACCGATCAGGCCGGCACCACCCGGCAGCAGGTGATGGCCGCGTTTGCGTCGGTGGAGGAACTCGTCCCGGTCGAGGAGGGCGCCGCGGAGGCGGCGCTGCGCGCGGCGCTGGTGGACAAGTACAGCACCGTGCGGCCGTTCTTGAAGCTGCTGGGCGAGTCGCAGGCCCTGGGCGCGGCGGCGGGCGGCCGCAAGGTCCTGGCGGCGGTGCGGCGGCTGCCGGAGCTGGCGCGCCGCCAGGTGTCGCGCAAGCCGCTGCTGCCGGGGGAGATCGACGCCTCGCTGGTGACCGCGGCGTGGAGGCGCCCGGTGTACGCCAATCCCGACCTGCCGGTCAGGGCGGTCGACCGCGACGCCTACGTGGTGTGCGTGCTGGAGGCGCTGTTTCGTGCGCTGCAGGTCCGGGACGTGTTCGCGGCGCCGTCCAACCGGTGGGCCGACCCGCGCGCGCACCTGCTGGACGGGCGCCAGTGGGAGGCGATCAGCGAGGACGTGCTGGCGTCGCTGTCGCTCACCGACCCGGTCGGCGACCATCTGGACGGCCGGGTCCTGGCACTGGACGCGGCCTGGCGGCAGATGGCCACCCGCCTGGAAGAGGCCGGCGATGACGCCCTGGTCCGCGTGGTCGCCCCACCAGAGGGCGCCGGCGGGCACGCCCGGCTGTCGGTGGAGAAACTCGGCGCGCTCGGCGAGAGCCCGTCGCTGAGGTGGCTGCGCGGCGCGTGCCAGGCGATGCTGCCGCGGGTCGATCTGCCCGAGCTGCTGCTGGAGGTGCACGCCTGGACCGGGTTCCTGGACGCCTACGTGCACCTGGCCGACATCTCCACCGGTATGAAAGACCTTCCCAGATCGCTGGTGGCGCTGCTGATCGCCGAGGCGTGCAACGTCGGGCTGACACCGGTGATCAAGGAAGGGGACCAGGCGCTGACCCGCGGTCGGCTCTCCCACGTGGACCAGAACTATGTACGGGCCGAGACCCACGCTGCGGCCAACGCGGTCCTGGTCCAGGCGCAGCGCGAGGTGCCGATCGTGGCGCTGTGGGGCGGCGGGCTGCTGGCCTCGGTCGACGGGCTGCGGTTCGTGGTCCCCGTGCAGACCATCAACGCCGGGCCCTCCCCCAAGTACTTCGGCTACAAGCGCGGGATCACGCTGCTGAACGCCGTCAACGACCAGGTGATGGGCATCGGGCAGATGGTCGTGCCCGGCACCCCGCGCGACTCGCTGTTCATCCTGGACACCCTCATCAACATCGACGCCGGCCCCAAACCCGAGGTGGTCACCACCGACCAGGCCAGCGACTCGGACATGGTGTTCGGGATCTTCTCCATGCTCGGCTACCGATTCGCGCCCCGCTTCGCCGACCTGGGCGACCAGCGGTTCTGGCGCGCCGACCTGCCTGATGGCACCACCCCCGGATACGGCCCGCTGGAGGCGATCGCCCGCAACAAGATCAACCGGCACAGGATCTGCACCCAGTGGTCGGACATGACCCGGGTCGCCGGCTCGCTGGTCACCAACCAGGTCCGCGCCTACGACCTGCTGCGGATGTTCTCCCGGGGCGGCCGCCCCACCCCGCTCGGGCAGGCGTTCGCCGAGTACGGCCGCATCGACAAGACCCTGCACCTGCTGGACATCCTGGACCCGATCGACGACGGCTACCGCCGCACGCTGAACAAGCAGCTCACCGTCCAGGAATCCCGGCACCGCCTGGCCCGCAAGATCTGCCACGCCGGAGGCGGCCAGATCCGCCAGCCCTACCGAGAAGGCCAAGAAGATCAACTAGCGGCGCTGGGCCTGGTCGTCAACGCCGTGGCGCTGTGGAACTCCCGCTACCTTTCCGCCGCCGTCGACCGGCTGCGCGCCCAGGGGATCCCGGTCAACGACGCCGACGCCGCCCGGCTCAGCCCGCTCGGCCACGCCCACCTCAACTGCCTGGGCCGCTACTCCATCGCGCCCTCGGCGCCCGCCGAGGGCCTGCGCGAACTCGGCGACATCCCCGCGGCCCCCGACCCCGGCGACCCGGCCGCCGGGGTCGGGCCGTAGGGCCCGTAGGGCCGGGCAGCCCAGGCCACGGGCGGCCCTCAGTCGTGGTCCGCGGCTTCGGCGGCCCGGGCCAGATACTCGCCCGTCACCGTTTTGCGCATGCTCCGCGAGCACCCAGGAGGCCCTGGGGCAGCAGCCGGCCGGCCATGGGCGGTAGCGGGGCCGGGGCGCGTGGAGTTCCCGGCAGGTCCCTCCTTCGCGCAACCCCTCTAGTTCTGCGGGAGACCCGCGCAGTGCCGAAGAACCTGAGCAAGGTTGCTCAGCGCCCGCACCGATGCGGTGTGCACAGCCGCTGCGCTGGTGCCCATGACCCGCGCGGCCGCGGTCGCGTCCAGCCCGAGCACCACCCGGAGCAGCAGCGCTTCGGCCTGGTCACCAGGCAGCGCCGCGATCAGCGCGATGGCCTGGTCGGTCGACACCTCACCCTCCGCCGCCCTAGGCGCCGGCCGCGGTCGTGAAGTACCCAGCCCTGCGGGCTGTAGCGGCCTTCGACCGCCGCCCGCATGGCCCGCGATCGCGGCGTCACCGGTCCCGGCGCCCCCCGGAACCGCCGGGACCGGAGCCCCTGTGGACAACCCCGAACGCGTCCTGCCACACCGGCCGGTTCACCAAGGTTCCCCGGCTGGCGAGGCTGCTGCGGGTGGCGGCCCCGGCCGACCGTGCGCCCGCAACCCCGTGGCGGCCCGGCACTCCGCCGCCGGCACCGGTTACCGACGACCGGCCGTCGGCCGACATCCGGATCGGGGTACGCCCGCTGCTCCTCACTCACCCAGGAAGTCCAGTCACATCTGGACGCGGGGCCCGGATGTCTTTCATGTGCCCCCTCCGAGTCGGCGCGGGCTCGTCCCCGCTCTTGCGGATCGGCCATTGTGTGGATATTGGGGGCGGGGCGGCATATGCCCGCGCCGCCCGGGTATCGGCGCCCGGCAAGAGCGGGGCTCCGGTCCTGTCTGAGCCGGAGGCGATCGCCGGCGCGTCCGGGGCGCCGCCTGGGAGGCTCCCATGCGAGACCGGTGAACAGTTTCATCTCACGCCTCCTCATGCGCCGATGTAGTCGAGGGAATGGGTCCAGAAGAAGGTGCCGTTGCTGACGTAGTAGTCGTACGCCGACCAGTTGTAGCGGTAGTCCGACGGCCAGGGATTGCCCCAATAGACCATGTTCGAACTGTCGTCGTAGCCGTACAGGACCTCCATGTGCCCGCCGCCGCTCGTCCATTGGATGCGGGCTATCACGGGCCGCCGCGCGTCGATCTCGCGGACGATCGCCCAGTAGTAGAGATGGGCGTTCACGTAGTTGCCGGGATTGATCCCGATCTTGCGGAAGGCGGTCTGGTCGTCGGCGAGCGTCGCCTGGCTGTTCGGGCAGGACGAGTTGATCGAGCGGTTGAAGGCGAGGTTGCAGAACTGGTTCTGGGTGTAGTTCCGGCCCATGAAGGCGGCCACGGTGTTGCCGGACGCGGCCCAGCACCAGTTGGACATCTCCTGCGCCTGCATCGAGATGCCGAGCCGCAGGGCGGCCGCGTCGGCGGTGCCGGGCACGGCCGCGGCGGCGAGGGCCAGCGCGCACACGGCGGCGCGCAGGCCGGAGCGAACTTGCATGGAAACGCACTCCTCCGGGGACGGGGTGGGGGGCTGTTCGGACGTCCGGAGAACGTCAAATGAATGGTCGTCCCGCACCGGGCGCGAAACAACCCTTTCAACCCCGGAGGCATTTCAACGTATACGCGGCCATAAATTAGAAACGGCGTGCGAGAGGGCGGTTCAGTCCCATTCCCAGCGGATGCCGTGCACGCCGGGCCGCACTTCGATCTCCGCCATGTGGACGGCGCGCCAGTCCGACAGCGGCAGCTCCCGCACGTCGGTCGGTGGCGTCACGGTGTTCGGCTGCCAGACGCGGTGGCAGCGGGCCGGGAGGGCGTCCGGCTCGAAATGAACGTGCAGCAGGTACATGTGCATGGGGTGGCGGAACCACCGGTGGTAGAAGGTCGCCTCGGGACCGCCGCCGCTGTAGCCGAACTCGTAGTCGACCATGCAGGTCTCGTCCCGCCGCAGCGGGCGCTCGAACAGCAACTCCACGGCGGTGACCCCGGCCGCCGCGTCGGTGCGGACCTGGCCGAGCCGGCAGTGGGACGCCCGGCGGATGTCGGGCAGCATCTCCTTCTCGCAGTGGTACACGGCCACGTGCCGGTCGACGCCGTCGGTGCGCGCCTGGAACACCGCCCGCGTGCGCACCGACCGCTCGTCCCGGCCGGCGCCGACGCGGACGGTCTCGTCGCAGCTCAGCCAGCGCAGCTGGCCGTCCACCGGGTTGCGGATCTGCCCGAGCAGCCGGTCGACGCTGGCGTGCACCTCGCTGACGTCGCGGTACGCCAGCGCGCCGGGCACGTTGTGGGCCCACCGGCCGCGCGGGCGGCGCGGCCCGAGCAGCGCGGTCAGCGACTCCGGCGGCACTTCGAGGATCTCCTCCAGCGCCCGGACGGCCGACACCCGCTCCGGGCGGCACCGGCCCCGCTGCCAGTTGCTGAGGCTCGCGACGCTGACCTGGATCCCGCGGTCGGCGAGCCTGGCATGGAGCCGTTCCAGCCCGAGCCCGCGCGTCTGGATCGCCGTCCGCAGCGCGCTTTCGAACGAATCCGCCATCGCCGGATCCTCCTGCTGGGAACCTGCCCGACGACTGGGGATCGTCGGGGGCCGGGGTAGCAGTGAGGAACGTACTGAGTCGCCGTCCAGTAGTCCAGGAGTCGCGCGCCGGTCAGCCGGCCTGGGGGGCCAGGACGGCGCGCAGGACGTCCAGGGCGCGCTGCCGGTGCGCGTCCAGCTCGCGGACGAGCCGGTCGGCGTCCCGGGCGCGGACCGCCTCGATGATCCGGTCGTGCGCGTCCACCGAGGCCGCGCGCTCCGCCGGGTCGTTGTAGTACATGGCCCGGTACACCTCGGTGGAGTCCCAGAGCAGCCGGATCAGCCGCAGGACGTGGGGCTGGCCGGGCGTCTCCAGGACGGCGAAGTGGAACGCGCGGTTGGCGGCCAGCTCGGCGGCGACGTCTCCGGCGGCGGCGGCCTCGGCGCAGGCGCGGGCGGCCTCGCCGATGCGCCGCAGCGCGGCGTCGTCCAGCATCGGGAGGGCGTGCCGGGCCGCGCGCTCCTCCAGGATCTTGCGCAGCTCGTAGATCTCGCTGAGGTCCTCGTACTGGAGTTCGGTGACGACGTACCCGCGCCGGGGCCGGTAGGTGAGCTGCCCCTCCTCGGCGAGGACGCGCAGCGCCTCCCGCACCGGCGCGACGCTCAGCCCGACCTGCGCGGCGATGTCCTCCTGGTTGACCCGCTCGCCGGGCCGGACGTCCCCCGACGCGATGCGGCGGCGCAGCGCGTCGACGGCGTGCTGCTGGGCCGTGGGCACCGTGGCGCGGGGATCTTTCACCGGGCCGAGCATAGCCGCGGGCGCGCCGGTCAGCGGAACGCCTGGACGCCCGTCAGGGCGCCGCCGATGACGAGGGCGTGGACGTCCGCCGTCCCCTCGTAGGTGACGACCGACTCCAGGTTGTTCATGTGCCGGATCACCGGGTACTCCAGGGAGATCCCGTTGGCGCCGAGCACCTGGCGGGCGCTCCGGGCGACGTCCAGCGCGGCGTTGACGTTGCCGAGCTTGCCCATGCTGACCTGCTCGGGACGCAGCCGCCCGGCGTCCTTGAGCCGGCCGAGGTGCAGGGCGAGCAGGGTCGCGCGGTTGACCTCCAGCGCCATGTGGGCGAGCTTCTGCTGCTGGATCTGGGTTCCGGCGATCGGCTTGCCGAACGCCGTGCGCTCCCCCGCGTACTTCAGCGCGGCCTCGAAGCAGGCGCGCGCAGCCCCGGCCGCGCCCCACACGATGCCGTAGCGGGCCTCGTTCAGGCACGACAGCGGGCCCCGCAGGGACGACACCTCGGGCAGGACGGCGTCCGCCGGCAGCCGGACGCCGTCCAGCACCAGCTCGGAGGTGATCGAGGCCCGCAGCGACAGCTTCTTGCGGATCTCCGGCGCGCTGAACCCCGGCGTGCCGGCCGGGACGAGGAAGCCGCGGACGCCCTCGTCGGTGCGAGCCCACACCACGGCCACGTCCGCGATCGAGCCGTTGGTGATCCACATCTTGCGGCCGTCGAGGATCCAGTCGCCGCCGTCGCGGCGCGCGCGGGTGCGCATCGCGCCCGGGTCGGAGCCCGCGTCCGGCTCGGTCAGGCCGAAGCAGCCGACGGTCTCCCCGGTCGCCATCCCCGGCAGCCACCGCCGCTTCTGCTCCTCCGAGCCCCAGCGCCAGATCGCGAACATCGCGAGCGACCCCTGGACGGACACCATGCTGCGCACCCCGCTGTCGCCCGCCTCCAGCTCCATGCAGGCCAGGCCGTAGGCGGTCGCGCTGGTGCCCGCGCAGCCGTACCCCTCCAGGTGCATGCCGAGGACGCCCAGCGCGCCCAGCTCGCGCGGCAGCCCGCGCGGGATGGACGCCTCCTCGAACCAGTCGCCGGCGTGCGGGACGACCCGGTCCTCGACGAAGCCGCGGACGGTGTCGCGGATGTCGCGCTCCTCGTCCGACAGCAGGCCGTCGATGTCCAGGAAGTCCAGGGGGCGGAGCTCCACCGCCCGGTCGGACGCGCTGGTCATGGCCGTCACATCCCCTCGCGACGCAGAATCTTCGAAAATCGAAGAACCGATGGTCGCACACATCCGGGCGCCCCGCCAAAAAGAGCCCGCCGCCCGGACGCGGGCGGCGGGCACGCGCGGCCCCTACTTGCGGCGCGCCACGTCGTAGGCGGCGCAGCCGATCAGTTCGAGGGAGACCTGGAGCCGCTCCAGGCTGATGTTGTCGGCGATCGTGTCCTCGGGGGTGTGGTAGATCGGCTCCAGCTGGCTCGGCGCCTCGCCGCCGCGCCAGCTGAAGTTGCCCGCAGGGATGCCGCGCTCGTAGAACGCCTCGTGGTCGCTGGAGCCGCGCGCGGTCGGCCCCTCGGTCTGGCCCGCGTACCCGAGGCGGCGCGCGGCGGCGTTCACCGCGGCCGTGGTGGTGTTGTCGGCGCCGTCCACCGACAGCAGCCAGTACGTGCCCGCCGGCGGATGGCTGGTGGCGACCATGTCGTTCTGGAAGCAGCCGGTGATCCGCCCGACCTCCGCCTCGTCGAGCTCCTTCACGTAGTGCCGGGCGCCGACCAGGCCGCTCTCCTCCGCGCCCCACAGGCAGATCCGCACGGCCTGCTGGGTGGGCAGCCGCTTCAGGACGCGCGCCAGCTCCAGGCACAGCACGGTGCCGCTGCCGTCGTCGTTGGCGCCGGGCGAGCCGGGGACGCTGTCGTAGTGCGCGCTGACGATGACGGCCTTGCCCCCGGGGTTGGGCAGCGTGGCCCGTCGCTCCGCCAGGACGTTGTACGAGGTGAGCCCGGCGTGATGGGCGACCTCGAACGACAGGCTCCGGGCACCGGCCCGGATCCGCTCGCCGTGGTACCCGGCCAGCCCCAGCACCGGGATCGCGACCGGCTCCTTGAGGTTCGGGACGAAGGCGCTGGGCTTGCGCTCCGGGTAGGTGGTCGAGCGCGCGTTGACGATGAGCGCCGCCGCGGCGCCCGCGTCCGCCGCCGACTTGGCCTGCCCGGTCTCCTGGCCGGTGACGCGGTCGAACAGCACGAGCTTGCCGCGCACGTCCCCGGTGACCTCGGTGGCCGGGCCGACGTCCACCACCGTCCCGGCGGCGGGGGCGACGGCGCCCTGCGGGGACGCGCTGCACTGCCAGAGCCGCTCGCCCTCGGCGCGGATCTCCGCCAGGTACTTGTCGGCGACCGGGAAGGGCTGCAGCTCGACCGTGTACCCCAGGTCGCGCAGCTGCCCGGCGATGTAGTGGGCGGCACGGTGCTCGGAAGGAGTGCCGGCGATGCGCCAGCCGATCTCGTCGCTGAGCACCCGCAGGTGCCGCAGCGCCCGGCGCGCGTCGACGCGGGCGACCACGGCCCGGTCGCCGACGGTGAGGGAGGGCGGCCGGGCGGCACCGGGCCGCTGCCGGGTCGCGGCGGCGGCGGTGCCGGGCAGCAGGCCGACCGTCGCGAACCCGGTGAGGGCGGCGACTCCGGCCAGCAGATCACGGCGTTTGACCTCGGACATGTGGCGTCTCCTCAGGGAGCTCGGGCGCCGCCCCCGCCCGGTCCGGATCGCGAACCGGACAGACGCGGCACGACAAGGACCTTTCACCCCCGTTCGGGCGAACCTACGAAAAAGCCTCTCCGTTAACAAGAATGGCGAGATAACCCGCAACCGGAACGTGATCAGCCACCGTGCGGCCGATCACCCTGTCACCATTCCCCGGAACGGCCAGATGATCACGTCGCCGAAAAGAGATCCCGGCCCCATGCCCCGGCACCGCACCCCGGCACCGTCGCCCGCGAAGACGCCGCGCGGCCGAATTCCAACGCGTCACGCGCACCGGCATCGACCGGCCGGAGGGGCCGGTGCGCGCCGGTGCGCCGCCCGTTCGCGGGCGGTCGTCAGTGCGCCGCCTCGTACTGGGCGATGACGGTGGCGGGGATGCGCCCGCGCTCGTTGATCTCGATGCCCTGCTCCTTCGCCCACTGCCGGATCTCGGCGCCGCGCTCCCGGGCCTGACCCGCGCGGGCCGGAGCGGCGCCCCGGGTGCCCTTGAGCCGGCGGCCGCTCTCCATGTAGCTGTGCAGCGTGCTGCGGAGCTTGCGGGCGTTGTCCTCGCTGAGGTCGATCTCGTACGTCCTGCCGTCGATGGCGAACGACACCGTCTCGGCGGCCTCGCCGCCGTCGAGGTCGTCCGTCATGATGATGCGAACCTTCTGTGCCACGTGCGTTCCCCGTCTTGTCGTGTTATTCGGTGCCCCCGACCGTAGCCGATTCGGGCCCTCGGCGATCCGCCGGGGAAAGGCGCGCGCCGCCCGGCCCGGACGCGGTCACAGGTAGCCGAACAGGCGGCCCGCCACGCGGCGCATCTGGATCTCCTCGGAGCCCTCGGTGATGCGGTAGCGGCGGTGGTGGCGGTAGATGTGCTCGAACGGCTCGTGGCGCGTGTAGCCGATGCCGCCGTGCACCTGCATCGCGCGGTCCGCCGCCTCGCAGACCAGCCGGTTGCCCCGGTAGTTGCACATCGACACCAGGTGCCCGATGGTGACCGCGGGCTCGCCGGCGGCGTGCACCTCGTCCAGCCGCTGGGCGGTCTTGTGGATCAGGGTCCGCACCATCTCGGCCTCCGTGTGCAGCTCCACGAGCGGCCACTGAATGGCCTGGCGGGACGCGAGGGGCCGGCCGAAGGTGGTGCGCTCGCGCGCGTAGGCGACGGAGCGGTCGATGCAGAACTGGGCCGCGCCCACGCCGCTGGCGGCCTGGCGAATGCGGTTCTCGTGGACGAACGTCTGCGCGACCGCGAGCCCCTGCCCCTCCTCGCCGAGGATGGACGACGCGGGCACGCGGACGTCGTCCAGCGTCACCTCGGCGTGGTCGGTGGGCATGTTGAGCGTCCACCAGTAGTAGGGGACGTCGAAGCCGGGGGCGTCGAGCGGCACGATGAAGGCGGTGATGCCCTCGGCCTGCCCGGGTTCGCCGGACGTGCGGGCGAAGACGACGTCGTGGGTCGTCGCCGCGCCGAGCGTGTTGAACCGCTTGGTGCCGTTGATGACCCAGTCGCCGCCGTCGCGGACGGCGCGCGTCGACATCCAGGTGGCGTCGCTGCCGTGCTCGGGTTCGGTGAGCGCGAACGCCAGGCCGTTCTCGCCCCGGACGGACGGCTCCACGAACTGCTCCCGCTGCTCGGGCGTCCCGAACCGGTGCAGCAGTTCGACGAAGACGAGGTTGCCGACGACGGAGTGCTCGGTCTGCAGGTCGTTGTGCAGGCCAAGCCCGCGGTGCGCCAGATGCTCGCGGATCACCGCCATCTCCAGGTTGCTGCCCCCGTGCCCGCCCAGCTCGGCCGGGAGGCTGTACCGGTAGAACCCGGCGGCGTCGGCGCGGCGCTTCGCCTCGGCGAGGAGCTCCTCCCACTCGGGGCGGGCGACGCCGCCGCGCTCGAAGTCGGTCCGGGCCCACTCCCTGCGGTGGTCGAAGAAGCGGCGGTTGTCGTCCGCCTCCTCCAGCGGGACGATCTCGCGCTCGATGAAGGCGTCCAGGGCGTCCAGCAGGTCGCGGGTCTGCTCGGGGATCTCGAAGTCCATGCGGGTCTCCTGTCTCACGCGCGTCCGAGGAGGATGTCACGGGCGATCGCGGCCAGGTCCCGCGGCCGCCGTTCGAGCGCCTCCAGCGGCTCGGCGGGGGCGTCCATCGCGCCGCCGCGGTACCGGTCGTGGACGCCGTGGCCGATGCAGCCGAGCCGCCACAGCGCGAACGCCTCGAAGAACGGCAGGTCCGACACGTCGCGGCCGGTCGTCTCGGCGTAGCACCGCGCCAGCGCGTCGCGGTCGAGGAACCCGGGGAGCCGGGACGGGCCCCAGCCGACCGTGTCGCCGGTGTGCCACCAGGCCGTCAGCCAGCCGAGGTCGGCCAGGACGTCGCCGGTGGTGCACAGCTCCCAGTCGAGGACGGCGGCGACCGTCCCGTCCGGGCGGACGATCATGTTGCCGGGGCGGAAGTCGCCGTGCGCGACGCCCGTCCAGCGCTGCGGGGGCGTCCGGGCCGCCAGCAGGCCGCGCACCTCGGCGAGGTCGCGGGCGGCGGGGTCGTCGCCGCCGGTGCGGGCGGCGACCCGTTCCACCTGCGCCGTCCACCGGCGGAGCTGGCGGGTCACGTAGGGCTCCGCGCCCGGACGGACGGTGAGGCCCGCGTCCGCCGGGGCCACCTCGTGGATCGCCGCGAGGACCTCAGCGCACTGCCGCGAGAACCGGTCCCGGGCGTCGGGCGGCAGCCCGGCGGCGGCCGCGTCGGAGTCGAGGACGGTCCCGTCGACGAAGTCCATGACGTAGAAGGGGGCGCCGGTGACGGCCGGGTCCGCGCAGAGCCCGCGGGTGCGCGGCACCGGCACGGCGCTGCGGCCGAGCGCGGTGACGATGCGCCACTCCCGCTCCATGTCGTGGGCCGTCGGCAGGAGGTCGCCCGTCGGGGGCCTGCGCAGCGCGAACGCGCGCCCGTCCGGGGCGTCCACCCGGTAGGTGAGGTTGGAGCGGCCGCCCGCGATCAGCGTGAACGCGAGCGGGCCGGGGACGCCGAGCGCCTCGCCGAACCATCCGGTGAGCGCGCCGGCGTCGATCCCGGGCGGTGCGCCGGTGCCCACGGGTCAGACGCCGCGGCTCGGCGCCGGGTCGGCGGCGAGGCCGGCGGCCCGCAGCGCCGCCCGCTTGGCGGCCTCGACGTCGTAGTGCTTGCGGGTGACGATGCGCTGCGCGTACAGGCCGCCGCCCGCCTGGACGTTGGTGACCTGCCGCCATCCGCCGTAGGAGTCGGCGGTCAGGTCGCGGATCGCGTGGAAGAGCCGGGTGCGGTACTCGCCGTCCACGTCCGACCGGGTCGACATGTACTTGCGCGCCAGCGGCCCCACCTCGGGGTTCTGCAGGTCCGCGATGGACGGCGCGGTGACGACCGCGGCGCCGGCGATGTCGTGCAGGTGCCGCACCATGGCGGTGTACTCGGTGGCCCCGGTGTACTTGCCGGCGTTGGTGTACAGCTCGTTGGGGAAGACGGCGCCGAACTCGCCCGCCTCCGCGTGGGTCAGCGCGGCCTCCAGGCAGGCCCGCACCACGGTCGCGTGGATGATCATCTCGGCGATCTTCTCGCGGACGTGCCCGACCCGCTGCAGGCCGTTCGCCTCGGCGATCAGCTGCGCGAACCCGACCAGCACGTCGGCGCCGTCCGCCATGGACGTGAGGCCGCCGAGCCGCTCCCACAGCCCGAGGGAGTGGGCGAAGACGGCCGCGCTCGCCACCTCGCCGTCGAGGAACACGCGCTCGCGGGGGACGAACACGTCGTCGAAGATGACGAAGCCCTCCGGGAAGTGCTCGCCGCCCGACATCGGGAACGACCGCGCGTCGGCGTGCCGGGGCGCGTACGTCGTGTTGATGATCTTCACTCCGGGGGCGTTGACGGGGATCACCGCCGCGAACGCGTAGTCCTCCTCGCCCGGCTTCATCGCCTTGGTCGGGATCGTCATCAGCTCGTGGCCGAACGACGCCGCGGTGATGTGCAGCTTGGCGCCGCGGATGACGACGCCGTCGGGCGAGCGGTCGACCACGCGGACGTAGGCGTCCGGGTCGTCCTGCCGGGCCGGCGGGAGCGAGCGGTCGCCCTTGGCGTCGGTGATGCACTGCGTGACGCGGATGTCGCGGGCCTGCGCGTCGTCCACGTAGGCGCGGATGCGTTCGACGTACTGCGGGCTGCTCCGCGCCAGCCGTCCCGCCGCCGTCGTCAGCGTCATCAGCGAGGTGTAGTTGACGTGCGCCATCATGCCCGCGCTGTGGACGAGCCCGACCTTCTCGCGGAGCTGGTCCACGGTGGCCGGGATGCCGCTGAGGGGGCTGACGCCGTCCACGGCCTTGAGCGCCAGCCAGTCGTAGCCGTCCGCGATGTTCCGCACGACGGTGCCGAGGATCGGGTGGCCGGGGAGGTCGGTGACCTTCTCTCCCTCGAAGTAGGTGCTGCGGCCGTCGTCGAGACTGGCCTTGTACTGGTCGCCGGTGAGCATGCTCGGGCCGTTCCTCTCGTTCTGCGCGCGGGTCAGGTGGCGGTCTGGGCGCGGCCCCGGTCGACGATCGCCTTGCGGCGCTCCTCGACGGACGCGGGGGTGAAGCCGCGGGCCAGCCAGTCGCGGGACGTCCGGCCCTCGATGCCGTAGCCGTCCGCGATCTCGGCCAGTTCGATGCGCCGGTAGGAGTCGAGCAGGGTCCGCACGGCGTCGCGGTCGTTGCCGGCGATCGTCCGGGCGACGCGGTGCGCCGCGGGGAGGAGGTCTCCGTGCGCGACTACCTCCGTGACGAGGCCGGCGCGGAGGGCCTCGGCGGCGGGGACGAAGTCGCCGGTCAGGCTCATGCGGCGGGCCGTCTGCCGGCCGACGAGCCGGGGCAGCAGCACCGACAGCCCCCAGCCCGGCAGCACGCCGACGCGGGCGTGGGTGTCGGCGAACCGGGCCCGTTCGGAGGCGATGAGGATGTCGCAGTTCAGCGCCAGCTCCAGCCCGCCGGTGACCGCGACGCCGTTGACGGCGCCGATCACCGGCTTCGACGGCACCGGCCACGGGTACGGGGACGGCTCCTCGTCGTCCTCCTGGCCGAGCCGGAGGTTCTCCCCCGAGCTGCCGAGCTCCTTGAGGTCCAGGCCAGCGCAGAAGGCGGGGTCGGACCCGGTGAGGACGATGGCGTGGACCTCGTCGTCGTCCTCAAGGGCCCGCATGGTGGCGCGCAACGCGGTGATGAGCGCTGCGCTGAGGGCGTTGCGCGCCTCGGGCCGGTTGAGGGTCACCGTGGCGACGCCGTCGGCGCGGTCGAGGAGGAGGATGTCGTTCATCAGCGCCCCTGCCACACCGGGGGACGCTTCTCCGCGAAGGCGGTGGCGCCCTCGCGCGCGTCGGCGGACCCCGCCACGGGCCGGGCGATCCTGTCCTGCTCGATCCAGGACTCCTCCTCGCCCCAGCCCGCCGACTCGACGATGATCCGCTTGCTGGCGGCGAGCGCGAGCGGGCCGTTCGCGGCGACCTCCCGGGCCAGCCCGAGGGCCGCGCCGAGCGCCTCGCCGTCGTCCACGAGCCGGTTGACCAGGCCCAGCTCGCTCATCCGCGCCGCGCTCATGTGGTCGCCGAGCAGCGCCAGCTCCATCGCCACGTGGTAGGGGACGCGGCGCGGCAGGCGCAGGAGCCCGCCCCCGGCCGCGACGAGGCTCCGCTTCACCTCGGGGATGCCGAACGTCGCGCCCCGGGCGGCGACGACGAGGTCGCAGGCCAGCACGATCTCGAAGCCGCCCGCGAGCGCGTAGCCCTCGACGGCGGCGATGAGCGGCTTGCGCGGCGGCCGCTGGACGAGCCCGGCGAAGCCGCGCCCCTCCACCACGGGGTGCTCGCCCCGGACGAACGCCTTGAGGTCCATCCCCGCGCAGAAGGTGCCGCCGGCGCCGGTGATGACGCCGGCCTGGAGCGCGGGATCGGAGTCGAGCCGGTCGGCGGCCCCGGCGACGGCGCGCGCGACGTTCTCGTTGACGGCGTTGCGGGCGCCGGGGCGGTCGATGGTGATGACGAGGACGCCGCCGTCGGCCTCCACGTGCACCTCGGCGGCGGGCTGTGCTTCGGTGGTCATGGTGCTCCCTGGTCGTGGACGGGTCAGGACGCGGCGTCGAGGACGGACGCGGCCAGCCGCTCGGCCGCGGCGGCGCGGCCGCCGAGCAGCGTGGCGTCGCCGACGGCGCGCTTGTAGTAGAGGTGCGCGGAGTGCTCCCAGGTGAAGCCGATGCCGCCGTGCACCTGGACGGGGTTCTTGACCACCGCCTGATAGTCGGCGGCCGTCCGCACGGTGGCCAGGTCGACGGCGATCCGCGGGTCGTCGAGGCCCGGGTCGTCCAGCGACCAGGCCGCGTGGTAGGCCGCCGACCGGGACTGCTCCACCGCAACGTGCATGTCAGCGCACCGGTGCTTGACGGCCTGGAAGGACCCGATCGGCCGCCCGAACTGGAGCCGGGTGGACGCGTACTCCACGCTCATCGCCAGCAGCCGTGCACTGGCGCCGACGGCCTCGGCCGCGAGGACGACCGCGCCGACGTCGCGGGCCGCCGCGACGGCGTCGAGCGCGGACGCCCCGGCGTCCCCGAGGGGGCGTGCGGGCGTCCCGTCGAGCCGCACCCGGCCGAGGCGGCGCGTCTGGTCGAGCGTGGTCAGCGGCTCCACGGACAGCCCTTGCGCTCCCGCGTCGACGAGGAACAGCGCCGGGTCGCCGTCTGCCTCGGCCACGACCACGAAGAGGTCGGCGGCGACGGCGTCGAGGACGTGCGAGACGGTGCCGCTGAGTACGGGGGCGTCCGGTCCGCCGGTGGCGGTGATGCCGGTCCGGGCGGGTGCCCAGGCGCCCCGCGCGTCGGTGGCCACCAGGCTCGCGACGGTCTCGCCGGAGACGATCCCGGAGACGAGGCCGGGCGCCTCCGGAGCGCCCGAGCGCGCCAGCGCGGTCGCGGCGAGCGCGACGCAGCCGAGCAGCGGCACCCCGGCGAGGACGCGTCCCAGCTCCTCGGCGACGATGGCGAGCGCGACCGTCCCGCCGCCGTCACCGCCCGCCTCGACGGGCAGGGCGAGCCCCAGCACGCCGAGGTCGCGGCCCAGGACCCGCCACGCCTCGCGGTCGAACCCCGACGACGTCCACAACTGCGCGCGGACGGCGTCATCGGTCCAGGTGCGCTCCGCCATGGACCGGGTCAGGTCCCGCAGCGCCCGCTGCTCCTCGGTGAACGCGAACTCCATCACAGCTCCCTCCCGCCCGGCGCGGTGCCCGCCGCCTCAGCCACGGGGCACCTCCCGCCACGGCTTGCCGGTGTCGGCGCGCAGGTCGCCGGGGAGGCCCAGCAGCCGCTCGCCGATGACGTTGCGCAGCACCTCGGACGTGCCGCCCTCGATGGTGTTGGCGCGCGAGCGCAGGAACTTGCGAGCGAGGTCCTCCCCGTCCGCCCCGTCCCGCTGCTCGCCGGAGGGGGCCGCGTCATAGCCGCTGTAGAGCGCCGCCTCGGGCCCGAGCATGTCCATGCAGAACTCGTAGACGTCCTGGTTCAGCTCGGCTCCGGTGAGCTTCCCGATCGACCCCTCCGCGCCGGCGGGCCGGTCCCCCTGCTCCACCCGCTGCCGGTCGCCGGTCAGCCGCGCGGCGTCCGCGCGGGCGAACAGCTCCAGCAGCCGGGCGCGCAGGACGGGGGTCCGCAGGTCCGCCCGCTCCCGCCACAGCCGCAGCGCCGAGCCGATCGAGCCGGTACCGCGGATGCTGGAGCCGCCGCCGATCGCGTTGCGCTCGTTCATCAGCGTCGTCATGGCGACGCGCCAGCCGTCGCCGACGTCGCCGAGCCGGTGGGAGTCGGGGATGCGGGCGTCGCGCAGGTGGACCTCGTTGAACTCGGCCTCGCCGGTCATCTGCCGCAGCGGCCGGACCTCGACGCCCGGGTCCTCCATGTCCAGGACGAAGTACGTCAGCCCCCGGTGCTTGGGCCGGCCGGGGTCCGTCCGGGCGAGCAGCAGCGCCCACTTGGCCTTGTGGGCGTTGCTGGTCCACACCTTCTGCCCGTTGACGACCCATTCGCCGCCGTCCCGGACGGCCCGGGTCGCGAGCCCCGCGAGGTCCGAGCCCGCGCCGGGCTCGGAGAACAGCTGGCACCAGATCTCGTCGCAGACGTAGAGCGGGCGGAGGAGGCGCTCCTTCAGCTCCCAGCTCGCGTGGGCCATCACGGTCGGGCCCGCCATGCCGTAGCCCATGGGGTTGAGGTCGAACGGCACCGGTCCGCCGGCGCTCTGCAGGACGGCGTCCACCGCCGCCTGGAGGCCCGGCTCCACGCCGAGCCCTCCGAGCCCCTCGGGGAACTGGACCCACGCGAGGCCCGCGTCGAAGCAGGCTTCGAGGAACTCCCGCCGCGGGGTGGACCCGGGCGGGGTGCGGTCGAGCACGGCCCGCGCGGCGTCGAGGACGCGCCGGCGTTCGGGCGAGTCCTCGTCGGCCCGCGCGTCGCCGGGGGCGGTGGTGGTCATTCCGGCCTCCTCGGGCGGTCAGCGGTCATGGAACAGGGGCGGGCGGCGGGCCAGGAAGGCGGCGGCCGCCTCGCCGTGGTCCGCGGTGAAGGAGGTCAGGATCTGGGTCCGGTTCTCCAGGTCGATGCCGGCCTGGAGGCTGCCGATCTCCAGCTGGCTCCACATGACCTCCTTGGTCATGCGGACCCCCATCGGGCTGTTGGCGCGGATGGCGCGGGCGGTCTCCAGCGCCGAACCGAGCAGGTCCCCGTCCGGGACGACCCGGGTCACCAGCCCGATGCGGTCGGCCTCCGGGGCGTCGATGATGCGGCCGGTGAGCATCAGCTCGAACGCGCGGGACGCCCCGATCAGCCGCGGCAGCATCCAGCTCACGCCGATGTCGCATCCCGACAGGCCGATCCGCACGAACGCGACGTTGAAGCGGGCCGACTCCCCGGCGATCCGGACGTCCGAGGCGAGCGCGAGCGCCAGCCCGCCGCCCGCCGCCGGCCCGTTGACGGCCGCGATCACGGGCTGCGGCATCGCCCGCAGCTTCGGCACCAGGGCCGCGATGTGCCGCTGGAGCCGAAGCCGCTGCTGGGGCGAGTCCGGCCGCTCGCGGGTGTTCTGGGTCGCGAGGTCGTAGGCGGTGAGGTCGAGGCCCGCGCAGAACCCGCGGCCCGCCCCGGTGAGGACGAGGACCCTGGTCGCGGGGTCGGCGGCGACCTCGTCGAGCGTGCGGTGGAGATCGTCCAGCAGTTCCGCCGAGAGCGCGTTGAGCCGCTCGGGACGGGACAGGGTGAGCAGGGCGATGCCCGGCTCGGGAGTGCTCAGCTCCAGCGTGGTCATGGCTGCTCCTGGATGCCGGGAGGGATGG
>NZ_VCKZ01000640.1 GCF_005889745.1 Actinomadura geliboluensis | reverse complement strand
AGCAGGGACGCCTGCAGGGTCAGTGCCATGCGTTCGACGATGCGGCGGGCGCGCAGTTCGATGGTGTCCAGGTCGCCGAGGGAGGTCTTGATCTCGCGCACGGCCGTGTCGAGGCGGGCGTCGGCGCCGGCGGCGCGTTCGACCTCGGCGAAGTACGCCTCCACGGTCTGCGGCTCCTTCGCCATGGCACGCAGGACGTCCAGGGCCGCGACGTTGCCGGAGCCCTCCCAGATGGAGTTCAGAGGGGACTCCCGGAACAGGCGCGGCATGCCGGACTCTTCGACGTAGCCGTTGCCGCCGAGGCATTCCAGGGACTCGGCGGCGTGGGCGGGCCAGCGCTTGCAGATCCAGTACTTGCTGATGGCGAGCGCGAGGCGCTTGAACGCGGTCTCGGCGGCGTCGCCGCGGACCGAGCGGTCGGTGGCGCCGGCGAGGCGCAGCATCGTGAGGGTGGCGGCCTCGGACTCGACCGCCAGGTCGGCGAGGACGTTGCGCATCAGCGGCTGGTCGATCAGGTACCTGCCGAACGCCTTGCGGTGCGCGGCGTGGTGCGCGGCGGTGGTGACGCCGTACCGCATCCCGGCCGCGGCGCCGATCACGCAGTCGAGCCGGGTCATGTTGACCATCTCGATGATGGTGCGGACGCCGCGGCCCTCGTCGCCGACCCGCCAGGCGACCGCGTCGGCGTACTCGACCTCGGAGGAGGCGTTGGACCGGTTGCCGAGCTTGTCCTTCAGCCGCATCAGGCGCAGCGGGTTGAGGCTCCCGTCCGGCAGGACGCGGGGGACGAGGAAGCAGGTCAGCCCGCCCGGCGCCTGCGCGAGCGTGAGGAACACGTCGCACATCGGCGCGCTGGTGAACCACTTGTGGCCGACGAGGCGGTACGTGCCGTCGGCGGCGGGGGTGGCCCGCGTGGTGTTGGCGCGGACGTCCGAGCCGCCCTGCTTCTCGGTCATCGACATGCCGGCGAGCAGCGCGTTCTTGGTCAGGGGGGCGCGCAGGCCGTAGTCGTACTCGTTCTTGGCGAGGAGCGGCTCGTACTGCGCGGCCAGGTCGGGGGACTGGCGCAGCGCGGGGACGGCCGCGTAGGTCATGGAGATGGGGCAGCCGTGCCCGGCGTCGACGCGCCACGTGTAGAACTTCGCGGCCCGTGCGACGTGGGCGCCCTCGCGGGGGTCGGCCCACGCGGAGCCGTGCAGGCCGTGCGTGACCGCGACGGTCATCAGCTCGTGCCAGGCCGGGTGGAACTCGACCTCGTCGATCCGGTGCCCGTACCGGTCGTGGGTGCGCAGGACGGGCGGGTTCTCGTTCGCGAGCCGGCCCCACTCCTGGGCCTCCTCGGTGCCCGCGAGGCGGCCCAGCTCGCGCACCTCGGGCTCGGCCCAGCCGGCGCCCTCGCGCGCCAGCCCGTCCAGCAGGACGGCCTCGTCGGCCACGTCGTGCCCGGTGAGCGGGGGCACCTGGTTGACGACCTCGTGCGTGTCCACGCCCCGCAGGATACAGAACCCCGTTCGGGGCACCTGGAGATGGTGCCTGTACCGTGGTGGAGAGTCCATCCTCCTGAAGTGGTGGGGCGATCTCGTCCCCCCGGCGGATTGTCGCGCCACGCCGGGGGCATACCTTCGGAATCATGAGTCAGTCCAGTCCGCAGCCCGAGCGGCCCTGCCCCGGCCGCCCGCCGGCCCGGCGGCAGGACGCCCACTCCGTGCCCGATCCGCGCGACGCCAGGACCGCGCCCGACGCGATCCGGGCGTCCGACGCCGAGCGCGAGGCCGTCGTCGAGGGGCTGCGGGTCGCCTCCGTGGAGGGACGGCTCACCTTCGAGGAGCTGACCGAGCGCACCGAGGCCGCCTACGCGGCGGTCAGCCGCGGCGACCTCGAACGCATCACCGCCGACCTGCCCGGCATGGGCGCCCCCGGCGCCAACCCCGCGCCGCCGCAGGTCAAGCGCAGGTTCAGCGCCGTCATGGGGGACTGCAAGGAGCGCATCGTCGGCCGCATCGACGGCCCGCTGGAGGCGGTGTCGGTGATGGGCGACGTCGAACTCGACCTGCGCGGCGCGCAGGTGCCGACCGGTGAGGTCCAGATCTCCGCGACCGCCGTGATGGGCGACGTCAAGATCATCGTCCCGGACGGCGTCAGCGTCGAGCTGACCGGCCACAACTTTCTCGGCGACCGCAAGGTCAACGTCCGCGACCCGCACCCGGGGGCCCGGGTCCCGGTCGTCCGCGTCACCGCGACCGCCGTGATGGGCGACATCAAGATCGTCGACGACGAGCACCACGCGCCCGTCCGCCGCGCCATCACCGACTGGTGGCAGAACCGCAGGTAGCCCGCGTCAGCGGCTGTCGTCGTGCCGCTCGGCGTCCTCGACGCCCGCCTCGTCCGGCGGCAGCGCGTCGGGATGCCCGTGCCGGACGCCGGGCGTGCCCGTGCCGCTGGTCTCCTCCCCGTCGGGCACCGTCCGGCCGCGGGCGTCGGAGCGGCGGGTCACCGGGGCGAAGTCGCGGTCGTGCGTCTCGCGGGGCTCGTGGCCGAGGTCGTCGCGTTCCATGGCGGCCCGCATACCCGGTCGGCGGGCCGCCGAACGTCTAGCCGGCCGCGGCCCGGCGCGCGCTCTCCAGCGCCTCGTCGTAGCGGTGGACGATCAGCTCCGCGACCTCCGGGGCCGCGCCGAGCACCGGGGAGACCGCGTCGGCGCCGGCGGCCAGCGCCTCCGCGCGGACCTTGTCGGCGAAGTGGCCCGGCGCCAGGAAGTAGGACGCGACCGCCACCCGCGGGGCGCCCGCCTCGCGCAGCGCCGCCACGGCCTCGCCCGGTCTCGGGCCGGCCGCCGACGCGTACGCGGGGACGGCGTCCCGCCACCCGCGCGCCCGCCAGTCGCGGGCGAGCCGGGCGATCGTCGCGTTCGCGGACGCGTCGCTCGAACCCGCCGAGACCAGGACGACCGCCGTGTCCGGGTCGCCGGGCTCGACGCCCGCGTCCCGCAGGCGGCGCTCCAGGGCGTCCATGAGCAGCGGGTGCGGGCCCAGCGTGGCCGCCGTGCGCAGCCGCAGGCGGGGGTGCTGGGCGCGCACCCGGTTCAGGACGCCCGGGATGTCGGTCTTGCTGTGGTAGGCGGCGGTGAGCAGCAGCGGCAGCACGACGACATCACCGTTCCGGGCCAACCCGTCCAGTACCTGGGCGGGTGTGGGC
>NZ_VCKZ01000133.1 GCF_005889745.1 Actinomadura geliboluensis | reverse complement strand
GAGGTGCTCAGCTGGGTGCCCGGCGAGGTGCCGCACCGGCCGCTCGCGGCCCATGTGGTCTCGGAGGACGCGCTTCGGGGAGTGGGGCGGCTCTTGCGGCGCTACCACGATGCCGTGGCCTCCTACGGTGTGCCGGACGCCGGGTGGGATGAGGACCTCTCCAATCTGGACGGGCAGCCCGAGATCGTCGGGCATTGTGATGTCACGCCGGAGAATGTGGTCTTCCGGGGTGGGGCCCCGGCGGCGCTGATTGATTTCGACCTCGCGCGGCCCACGACGCGGTTGTTCGATGTCGTCACCGCGTTGCGGCATTGGGGGCCGATCGAGGATCCGGCCGATCGGGACGCGTTGCTGTACAGAGCGGACGTCGGGCGGAGGATCAAGGTCTTCTGTGACGCTTACGGGTTGGCGCGGGAGCTGCGGCGGGACGTGCTGCCGACGGCGCGGGTGAGGTTCGAGCGCTCCTATCGGGCCATGCGGGCCAGGGCGCAGCGTGGTGGGGGATGGGCGCGGATCTGGGACGGTGGTGCCGGGCCGCGCATCCGGCGCGCGCAGGATTGGCTGGAGAGGCACTGGGATGAACTTGATGCGCGGCTCTGCTGAGGGGCTTGTGGGCGGTGTCGTGCTGGACGCCTTTCTGGGGGATCCGAGGCGGTGGCATCCGGTCGCGGGATTCGGGCGCGTGGCCTCGGCCGTCGAAAAAACTCTTTACGGGGATGTCCGGTGGCGCGGGGTCGTCTATGCCGGGGTTCTCGTGGGCGGAGCGGGGGCCGTCGGGGTTGCGCTGGAGCGGGTGAGCCGGCGGTTCGGCGTGCACGGGCTTGCCACCGCGGCGGTCACTTGGGCTGTGCTCGGGGGGACGTCGTTGGGACGTGAAGGGCTCGTCATGGCCCGCGTTCTTGAGCGGGGCGATGTGGAGGCGGCCAGGGCGCGGCTTTCTCATTTGTGCGCGCGGGATCCCGAGGGGATGGACGCGAAGGGGTTGAGCAGGGCGGTCGTGGAGTCGGTCGCCGAGAACACCTCGGACGCGTCGGTGGCCCCTTTGGTCTGGGGAGCGGTGGCGGGTATTCCGGGGCTGCTGATGTATCGGGCCATCAACACGCTGGACGCGATGGTCGGGTATCGGAGTCCGAGGTATGAGCGGTTCGGGTGGGCGGCGGCGAGATTGGACGATGCCGCCAACTGGGTGCCGGCTCGGGTGACCGCGGGATTGGTCGTGGCGTGCGGCGGGCCGAGGGCTTGGCGGGTGTTCAGAAGGGACGGCGGGAAGCACCCGAGTCCCAATGCCGGACGGGTCGAAGCGGCGTTCGCGGGTGCGCTCGATGTGCGGCTCGGCGGCGTCAACGCCTATGGGGGCCGGGTCGAACGGCGGCCCGAGATGGGGGACGGCAGGGTGCCCGAAGTGAGGGACATCAGGAAGGCCGTCCGGCTTTCGGCGGCGGTGACGTTCGCGGCGGCGGTGGCGATCGGGGTGCTGCGGTGAGCGGGCTGCTCGTGGCGGGGACGACGTCGGACGCCGGGAAGAGCGTGGTCACGGCGGGGCTGTGCCGGTGGCTGGCGCGGCAGGGGGTGAAGGTCGCGCCGTTCAAGGCCCAGAACATGTCGCTGAATTCGATGGTGACGAGTGATGGGGCGGAAATCGGGCGAGCTCAGTACATGCAGGCCCAGGCGGCGGGAGTAGAGCCGCGGGCGGTGATGAATCCGGTGCTGCTCAAGCCGGGGAGTGACCGGCGCAGCCAGGTGGTGGTTCTCGGGCGGCCCGTCGCGGAGGTCGATGCGCTCCAATACGGGCAGCACAAGGAATGGCTCAAGGGCGTGGTGCTGGAGAGCCTCGACGAGTTGCGGTCCGAGTACGACGTGGTGGTGTGCGAGGGTGCGGGCAGCCCGGCCGAGATCAATCTGCGCGGCGGCGACATCGTCAACATGGGGCTGGCGCGGGCGGCCGATCTGCCGGTCGTGGTCGTCGGCGATATCGACCGGGGCGGTGTTTTCGCGTCCTTGTACGGGACGGTCGCGCTGCTGGAAGAAGCAGATCAGGCTCTCGTCGCCGGGTTCGTCATCAACAAGTTCCGCGGCGCGTACGAGTTGCTGAAGCCGGGGCTGGAGCAGTTGGAGGCCCTTACCGGGCGGCCGACGCTGGGTGTGCTGCCGTGGAAGCTGGGGCTGTACCTCGATTCCGAGGACACGCTGGCGCTGGACGCGCCGAGGCCCGATGCGAGGAGCCCGTTCGGGAAACAGACGTTGCGGGTGGCCGTCGTCAGGTTCCCGCGCATCTCGAATTTCACCGACCTGGACGCGCTGGCGTGCGAGCCTGGCGTCATCGTCCGGTACGCGGCGAGCGTCGGTGATCTGGCGGAGGCCGATCTCGTGGTTCTGCCGGGTACCAGGGCGACGGTGAGCGATCTGCAGTGGCTCCGTGAAAGGGGAATGGCCGAGGAGGTCTCCCGGCGGGCCCGGGAGGGGTTGCCCGTTCTCGGTATCTGCGGCGGTTACCAGATGCTCGCCGAGGAGATCGTGGACCACGTCGAGTCCCAGAAGGGCACGGCTCAGGGGCTCGGTCTTCTGCCGGCCAAGGTCGAATTCGGGGAAGAGAAGATCCTCGGGCGGCCTACCGGCGAAGCCTACGGTGAGGACGTCCACGCCTATGAGATCCACCATGGCGTCGTCACCGCTCGGGGAGAGCCGTTTCTGGACGGGTGCCGAAACGGCGCCGTCTGGGGGACGACCTGGCACGGCGCCATGGAGAACGACGGGTTCAGAAGGGCGTTCCTCCAGGACGTCGCCCGCCACGCGGGAAGGGATTTCACCCCCGCGCCGGACGTGTCGTTCGCGGCCCTGCGAGAGGCGACCCTGGACGCGCTCGGCGACCTCGTCGAAGAGCACCTGGACACCGATGCCGTATGGCGGATCCTCGAGAAGGGCGCCCCGGCGGGGCTGCCCGTCGTCCCGCCCGGCGGGGCGCCGCCCGTGGGCGGGACGAGCTGACCCGGGGTTCCGCGTGCGGTCCCGGAGCGACGGTAAGGTGATCCACTCAGGCCGCACCAGGTACCAGGAGGATCGTCCCGTGTCCGACCCGCGGTCCAGTCTGATCGTCCCGCTCATGAAGGCGCGGGTGCCGGCGGAGGTCCAGCTGGAGTTCCCGCTGCCCGCGGACGAGGAGCCGGTCCGCGACCCGTTCGCCGGCGACCTGTACGTCACGTACGCGCTGGAGATCGCCGACGAGGGCGCCCCGGCGGGCCGCCGCTACGAGCACGTGGCGCGCCGGCACTGCGCCGAGCTCGGGGTGGCGCCGGGCGAGCTGCGCCGCCGCGCGGTGATCAACCTGCGCGACCTGCGTCCGGAGCTGAGCCTCAGCTGGTACCCCGACGTGCGCGCCGTGACGGTGTCGCTCGGCGGGACGACGGGGCGCGGCACCCTGGAGGCCGGGCTGCTGCTGGACGACGGGTTCCTGGAGAAGCTGGCGCAGGACGTGGAGGGCGACCTCGTCGTGGCGGCCCCCGCCCGGGACGTGTTCGTGGCGTCCGGTACCGGCCATCCCGACGGTGTGGACAAGCTGCGCTGGGCGGTCGCGCAGGTCTGGGCGGAGGACCGCGACAACGCCGACCCGAGCTGGGACGTGCCCGCCGGGAGCCTGCTCACCCACAACCTGATGGTGCGGCGCGGCGGCGTCTGGGACGTCCTCACCGACTGACGGCCGTCACGACAGCTGCTTGAACTCCGGCCACAGCTGCGGCCACGGGGCGCGCTGCCCGCGGCAGACCCAGATCGGCTTGTCCTGTTCCTGGTTGTCGAGCCCGACGCCGTTGTCGATGCGCCCCACGGGACGGACGTCCGACCAGAACCGCCGCAGCCCGGCGCCCTCGGCGACGTTGTCCGGCCCCACGACGATGGTCGGGCCGCCCGTCTCCGGCGGACGCCCGAAGTACCAGTAGCCGTTGTGCCCGCTGTAGGCGCGGGGCAGGCCGAGGTCGGGCCCGTACATGTCGAGTGCCCCGGCTTCGCCGTAGTTGCTGACGACGATCGTCGCCGTGGCTCGCTCGGCCGGTGGCAGCGAGCGGTAGACGTCCGCGACCTGCGCGGCGAACCGGGGCCAGCCGACCGTCTCGGCGGAGTCGGCGTTGACGGCGGGCTGCGGCGTGTCGGCCAGCCACTTCACCGGGTAGACGGGCAGCGTCAGCAGCACCGTCGTGATCGCGGTGACCGCGTACATGGGGGCGGACGCGAGCCAGTCGAAGCCGCGCGGCGCGCCGTTCCGCTCGATCTCCACGGCCCCGGCCGCCCAGAGCGCAGCCCACAGCCCGCTCAGGTAGTACGGCTTCCCGGCGGTGACCAGGAACACCACGTTGAGCAGCAGGTACGCGTGCCCGAGGAACCGGTAGGGCCGCAGTTCGCCGGACCGGTACGTCCGCCAGAGCCCGTAGATCCACAGCCAGGACGGGAACACACCGGTCAGCAGGATCTGGAACGGGATGAACCCGGGCCGCCCGCCGAAGTCGGCCTTGTCGGCGATGGCGTCCGCCATCTCCAGCTGCGGCCAGCCGTGCCGCGCCTGCCACACCAGCCCGGGGACGGCCGCGAGGACGGCGACGAGGGCCCCGGCGGCGAGCATCGGGCGCCGCAGGAACTCGCGCGGCCCCGACAGCAGCAGCCCGGCCACGAGCGCGGCCAGCAGGAACACGACCAGGTACTTCACGTTCAGCGCCAGCGCCGTGACGGCGCCGGCGGCGAGCAGCAGCCGCTGGTCGCGGGTCCGCACCCACCGGACGGTCAGCCACACGAGCGTCGTGGACAGCAGCAGGTCGAGCGTCGCCGTGGAGAACAGGTGCCCGGCCGCGACCGCAAACGGGCACACCGCGTAGGACGCGGCCGTCAGCAGTTGCGCGCGCCGTCCGCCGCCCATCTCCCGCGCGGTGAGCGCGGCGACCACCACGCCCGTCGCGGCGAACACGGCGGACGGCGCCCGCAGCGCGACGAGCGAGTCGCCGAACACCGCCGTGATCGCCCGCGCGAGCAGCGGCAGCAGCGCGGGCTGGTCGGGATATCCCCAGGCCAGGTGCCGTCCGGCCACCCGGAAGTACAGCTCGTCGCGGTGGTGGCCGTACCGGGCGCTGAGGACGAGGAGGAGCACGCCGAGCGCCCCGGCGATCAGCAGGACCGGCCGCCAGGCCGGGGCCGGCGCGGCGGGCGTGAGCCTGGCGGGCCGCGGCGCCGCGGCGGCAGGGGCGGTCATGATCCAAACCTAGGGCGCGACTATGACATAAGTCACGATCTTCACCCCGGCCGACCCCGGACACCGCCCGCACGCCCTATCCCGTGGGCGCAGGCTCCCGGTCTTGCGGCCGGAGAGGCCGGGCCGGGAGAGCGGAAAAATCGGTGGGAGATGTCGGGAGTGCTCCGTAATGTGCGTCCATGGTTTCGTTGCATCAACTGCTGGCGTTCTCCGCCATGGCGCTGGCGATCATCGTGATCCCCGGGCCGTCCGTGCTGTTCGTCGTCGGCCGGGCGCTGGCGCACGGGCGCCGCACCGCGCTCGCCGGGGTCGTCGGCGGGGTGCTCGCGGCGCTCGCGCTGACCGCCGCCGTCGCGGTCGGCGTCGGGTCGATCGTGGAGCGTTCCGCGGTGGTGTTCACCGCGCTGAAGATCGTGGGCGCGGTCTACATCGTCTACCTGGGCGTGCAGGCCATCCGGCACCGCCGCTCGCTGCAGGAGACGATCGGCGCGGACGAGGCGGGCCGGACCGGCGGCCGGGCCCTGCTGCAGGGCTTCGTCGTCGGCATCACGAACCCGAAGACGACGGTGTTCTTCGCGGCCGTCCTGCCGCAGTTCGTCGTGCGCGAGCACGGCCACGCCACCCTGCAGATGATGGTCTTCGGCGCGGTGTTCGCGGTCATCGCGCTGTTCTGCGACAGCGTGTGGGGCATCGCCGCCGGGACGGCCCGCGAGTGGTTCGCCAGTTCCCCGCGCCGCCTCGCCGCGATCGGCGGCACCGGCGGGCTGATGATGATCGGCCTCGGCGTCACCGTCGCCGCCACCGGCCGCAAGGACTGACCCCCGCCGCCCGCGCCCGGCTCAGACCGAGCAGAGGGAGAAGTCGTCGAAGACCGCCTCCGGGTACCCCGTCGCCTTCTCCGGGCGGTGGAGGATGAGGCCGCTCCGGCCGTCCGGGTCGCCCGCGCCGGGGGTGGCGACGGACGACGCGGCGGACCGGCCGTTCACCCACATGCCGAGGTGGACCGTGTCGCCCTCGCCCTCGACGCAGGCGGCCTGCACGCGGTTGGTGCCGTCGCGGAGCTCGACCTTGTTGATCGCCAGCGTCCGCGCCTGCCCGGACCCGAGCCGGGCGATCCGGGCGAGGCCGTCCTCCGGGTGGAGCAGGAACGCGAAGCCCCCGCTCTGCCCGCGGCAGTACACCCCCGCCTCGCCCCCGGACCGGACGGACTCGACCTTGACCTCCATGAGCTGCGACCTGGGCACGTCCGGCACCGGGGCGTCGACGGCCGTCGACGTCGTCGTGGGGAGGACGTGCAGCTCGTACCTGCGGTCGCGGTAGGACGCGTCCCAGGTGGGGGCGGCGGCCGTCTTCCAGCCGGAGTCCTCGTCGCTGAAGTTGTCGTCGAAGACCTCGTCCTTGTCGTCGGGCGGGCCCTTGTGGAAGTTCGCGGCGACCGCGCCGGTGTCCGCGCCGCTGCCGCCGCCGCCCGTCCCGCCGTTCCCGTCGCCGAGGCCGCGCAGGCCCATGAAGCCGGAGACGCCGATCAGGCCGGCGACCGCGACGGCGGCCGTCAGGCCGATGGCGCGCCGGTGCCCGCCGCCACGGGACGGGCGCCGCGCCCCCGGCGGGACCGGCATCGCGGACGGGCCCGTCGGCGGGGGCTGGAACGGCGGCACGGTGGTCGGGGCCGTGGCCGGGTCGGCGACGGCCGTCGGCCGCGGTGGCGGCTGCGGCGCCGGAGGCAGCGGCACCGTGACCGGCGCTTCCTCCGCCGGTGCCTCCTCCGCCGGTGCCTCCTCCGCCGAAGGCTCATCGACCGGCGGTGCCACCGCCGCCTCCGCCGGAGCCTCCTCGCCGGTCAGCGACTGGATGAGCTGCTTGACCGTCGGACGCTCGGACGGGTCCTTCGCCAGCGCGCGCGACACGAGGTCGTGCACCGCCGGGTCGAGCCCGTCCAGGTCGGGGTCGGCGGACGTCACCCGGTTGATGATCTCCGGGAGCGTCTCGCCGGCGAACGGGACGCGGCCCGTCCCCGCGTAGGCGACGACGCAGCCCCAGGAGAACACGTCGGCGGCCGGGGTGATCTCCCGGCCGTGCATCAGCTCCGGCGCGATGTAGGCGGGGGTGCCGATGAACTGGCCGGTTCTGGTCGGCCCGTCGCCCGCGTCCAGCGCCCGCGCGATGCCGAAGTCGATCACGCGCGGGCCGGTCGGGGACAGCAGCACGTTGGACGGCTTGAGGTCGCGGTGCACGATCCCGGCGCCGTGGATCGCGCCCAGCGCGGTCGCGATGTTGACCGCGAGCGCCTCCAGGTCGCCGCCGCGCAGCGGCCCGCCCGCCCGGACGGCCTCGTCGAGCGACGGCCCGGCGACGTACTCGGTCACCACGTACAGCGGGTCGCCGTCGAGCCGCGCGTCCAGCACCGCGGCGGTGCAGAACCGCCGGACCTGCCGCGCGGCCGTCACCTCGCGGCGGAACCGCTCGTGGAACGCCTCGTCGTCGGCCAGCTCCGGGTTGACGACCTTGACCGCGACACGCCGTCCGGCGGCGTCCTCGCCGAGGAAGACGGTGCCCATGCCGCCCCGGCCGAGCCGTGCGGTCAGCCGGTACGGGCCGAGCCGGCGCGGGTCGCGGTCGCGAAGGGGGGCCTGCATGGGCGTCTCCCGGAAGCCGAAGGCGTGTGCGCTCAGTCTTTCGGACGCCGGCGGGGGGTGCATCCGTTCCCGGTCGCGGCCCGCGGCCCGCGACCGCCCGTACGCTGAGACCCTGCGGACGGGTCTTGGGAGGAAGCGTGGACGTGACGGACGACGTGCTCGGCCCCGGCTACGAGGCGATCGAGCTGCCGATGGGGCGGGACGCCGAGGGCGAGGTGGTCGCGACGCTGGTGCGGCGGCGCGGCACCGACCCGTCCCGCCGGGCGGTGCTGTACCTGCACGGGTTCGTCGACTACTTCTTCCAGAAGCACCTCGCCGACTTCTACCTGGACCTCGGCTTCGACTTCTACGCGCTCGACCTGCGCAAGTACGGGCGCTCGCTGCGCCCGCACCAGACGCCGAACTACATCGAGAGCCTCTCGGACTACTTCCCGGAGATCGGCGAGGCCGTCCGGATCATCCGGGACGTGGACGGCCACGACGCGCTGCTGCTGAACGGGCACTCCACCGGCGGGCTGATCGCCGCGCTGTGGGCCGACCGGGTGAAGGGGAAGGGCCTGGTGGACGGCCTGTTCCTCAACAGCCCGTTCTTCGACCTCGCCGAGCCGCTCGTGATGCGCAAGGCCGGCGCGGGGCTGGCGCGAGCGCTGCGGTCCCGGTTCCCGAAGGCGAAGCTGCCGGCGGGAGTGTCCGACTTGTACCCGCGCAGCCTCCACCGCGAGCACGACGGCGAGTGGGAGTTCGACCTCGCCTGGAAGCCGCTGCTGGGGTTCCCGGTGCGGGCGGCGTGGCTGGCGGCGGTGCGGCGCGGGCAGCTCCGCCTGCACAAGGGCCTGGACGTGGACGTCCCGGTCCTGGTCATGGCGTCGATGCGGAGCGTCCGCCCGTCCCGCAGGGTGCTGGACGTGACGGGCGCCGACGCGGTGCTGGACGTCGAGCACATGGCCCGGTACGCGCCCCGCATCGGGCGGCACGTCACGCTCGTCCGGATCGACGGCGGCCTGCACGACTTGGTGCTGTCGGCCGAGCCCGCCCGGACGCGGGTGTTCGAGGAGCTGGCCCGCTGGACGAACGGCTACCTGCCCGCCCGCTGACCGGCGGCCTGCCGGGGGTCAGCCGAGGATCTTCGACATGTCGAAGTCGTCGAAGTCGGCGACGATCTGCTCGGCCGGGTTGCCGCCCCGCTCGACCTGGAGCCCGACCCAGCCGTTGCCGAGCGGCTGGTCGGTGTCGGTCTCGTCGAGGACCTTCTCGCCGTTCACCCAGAGCCGCAGCCGGACGGACGGGCCGTCGTCCAGCCTGCCCTCGCAGGCGGCCTGGACCTTGTTCGGCCCCTTGTCGTCGTAGCCGGGGACCGAGTCGGGGGTCGCGAGGTCCTTCGTGCCGAGATCACCGTTGATCTTGCGGAGCACCGCGCCCTTGCCGTCGTTGCGGATGAGGAACATGTACTGCTTCTTGCCGTCCTCGTCGCCCCGGCACAGGATGCCGAACATGGCGTCCGCGGGGCCCTGCCCGACCGCCACCGTGACGGTCGCGAGCATCGGGTCGGGGAAGTCCTCCCGCTTGTCCTTCGGCACCCAGCGCGCGACGACCCCGGTGTTGTCCTTGGTCTGCATCCGGTACTTGCCGTCGGCGTAGCCGTAGGTCTTGTCGTAGGTGTCGCCCCAGCCGGACGCGGAGTCGGCGAACGCGTCGCCGAACGCGGTCGCCAGGTTCTCGGGCGGGCCGTCCGAGCGGAAGACGGTGAACGCGACGACGGCGAGCAGCACCACGGCGGCGATGGCGGCGCCGCCGATGAGCAGCGGGCGCTGGGGGAGCCCCCCGCCCCGCGGCGGGCCGGACCGGGTGTCGCGGCGGGTGGTGTCGGCGCCGTGCAGGGGGTTGGGCTGCTGCTGGAACACCGTCGGCGCGGTGGCCGTGGCGGACGGCGGCCGGGGCGCCCCGGCGGCTCCCGCCCCCGCAGCCGCCGCGGCGGCACCGGCGGGGCCGTGCCAGCCCGCCTGGACGGTCTCGGCGAGCGTCGCCGGGTCGGTGGTGCCGTTGCCGACGAGGCGGGCGAGGACGTTCTGGACGGACGGCCGGCGGCGCGGGTCCTTGTCGAGGGCGGCGGCGACGACGTCCCGCAGGCCGGGGTCGAGCCCGTCCAGCTTCGGTTCCTCGTGCACGACCCGGTAGAAGATCTCGGGGACGGTGTTGCCCGCGAACGGCGCGGACCCCGTCCCGGCGTAGGCGACGACGCAGCCCCACGAGAACACGTCGGACGCGGGGCTCACCTGCTCGCCGCGCAGCAGCTCGGGCGGCAGGTAGTTCGGCGTCCCGACGAACTGGCCGGTGCGGGTCGGCCCGTCGGCGGCGTCGAGGGCGCGGGCGATGCCGAAGTCGATGACGCGGGGGCCGGTGGACGACAGCAGCACGTTGGCGGGCTTGAGGTCGCGGTGCACGATCCCGGCGCCGTGGATGGCGGCGAGGGCGGTGGCGACGCCGACCGCGATGCCCTCCAGGTCGGAGCCCGGCAGCGGGCCGCGCTCGGCGACGGCGCGCTCCAGGCTCGGGCCCTCGATGTACTCGGTGACGACGTACAGGGGGTCGTGGTCGAGCTCGGCGTCGATGACGGGCGCGGTGCAGAACCGGCGGACCTGCCGTGCCGCCGTCACCTCGCGCCGGAACCGCTCCCGGAACGAGCCCTCCCCGGCCAGTTCCCGGTTGATCACCTTCACCGCGACGCGGCGCCCGCCGGCGTCCTCGCCGAGGTAGACCGTGCCCATGCCGCCGCGGCCGAGCCGCCCGATCAGCCGGTAGGGGCCGAGTTCCGCGGGGTCCTCGGGGCGCAGGGCCTCACCGTTCTCTCCTGCGTGCGTGGTCATCGTGATCCTGAAGGGGGAATCGGGGGGAGTGTCTCGTAGCACCCTAGTGTGCTGGACGGCGCCGGGCGGCGCGGACTCAGTCAGCGGCTCCGGCGGGCGCGCGGGAGGGTGCGGAACGGCGGGAGCGCCTCGCCGGTGAGCCCGAACGCGTACGCGATGACGCGGCTCGACCAGCGCTGGCAGCCGACGACGAGCCCGTACAGGGGGCGCGGGTAGCGGCCGGTGAACGGGATCACCAGCCAGCTGAGCAGCATCACGACAACGAGCAGCGCGTACATGGCCAGCATGACGATCAGGTGCGGGAGGACGAGCAGGCCCCTGAGCAGGGTGAACCAGCGCCTCGGGCCCCGCCACTGCGCGGGGAACGGCAGGTCGACCGTGACGGTCTGCTCGCCGGCCCCCGGCTCCGGCTCCCGCGCCGCGACGGGCTCGGGGACGGGCGGCGGCTGCTCAGCGCCCTGGACGGCTCCGGCTCCGGCTTCGGAGGCGGGCGGCGGCTCCGCGGCCGCGGCCGGGGCCGGTTCGGGGGCGGCCGGCCCGGGGGCCGGATGCGCCCCCCGCCACGACATCGAGATCGTCTCGGCGGCGCGCTCGGGGTCGGCGTGCTCCTGCCCGACGAGGCGGGTGAGGAGCTGCCGCGCGGTCGGCCGGGCGGCGGGGTCCTTGCCGAGCGCGGCGGCGACGACCTCGCGCAGCCGCGGGTCGAGGCCGGCGAGGTCGGGCTCCTCGTGGCCGATGCGGTGGAACGTCTCCGCGACCGTCTTGCCCTGGAACGGGGGCCGGCCCGTCCCGGCGTAGGCGACGACGCAGCCCCACGAGAACACGTCCGACGCCTGCTCGACCGGTTCGCCGCGCAGCACCTCGGGCGCGATGTAGGACGGCGTCCCGACGAACTGGCCGGTGCGCGTCGGCCCGTCGGGGGCGTCGAGGGCGCGGGCGATGCCGAAGTCGATGACGCGGGGGCCGGTGGACGAAAGCAGCACGTTCGCGGGCTTGAGGTCGCGGTGCACGATCCCGGCGCCGTGGATGGCGGCGAGCGCGGTGGCGACCCCGACCGCGATGCCCTCCAGGTCGGAGCCGGGCAGCGGCCCCTTCTCCCGGACGGCCTTGTCCAGGCTCGGCCCGTCGATGTACTCGGTGACGATGTACGGCGGGTCCTGGTCGAGCTCGGCGTCCAGGACGGGCGCGGTGCAGAACCGGTGGACGCGCCGCGCGGCGGTCACCTCCCGGCGGAACCGGGCGAGGAACGCCGGCTCGCCGGCGAGGTCCCGGTTGACGACCTTCACCGCGACCCGCCGGCCGTCGGGCTCGGCGCCGAGGTAGACGGTGCCCATGCCGCCGCGGCCGAGCCGCCCGAGCAGGCGGTAGGGGCCGAGGACGCGGGGCTCGTCCTGCTCCAGGGGGCCGGCGGCGGTCGTCGTCATGGGGGGCGGGCTCCTCAGATGATCGTCTTTGGGCCCAGCCTAAGGGAGCCGGGGGAGGCCCGGCGGGCCGGTCAGGGAATCAGCAGGAGCTTGCCGGTGGTGCGCCGGGCCTGCAGATCGGTGTGCGCGGCGCCCGCGTCGGCGAGGTCGTAGCGGTGCCCGACGTGCACGTTCAGGGCGCCGGACGCGATCCAGCCGTAGACGTCGGCGGCGCGCTCCAGCAGCTCCTCGCGCTTCTCCACGTAGTGGGCGAGCGTCGGCCGAGTCAGGAACAGCGACCCCGCCCTGTTGAGGCGCTGCGGGTCGAACGGCGGCACCGGGCCGCCCGCCGCGCCGTACAGCGCGAGGGTGCCGCGCCGCCGCAGGCTCTCCAGGCTCCCGTCGAAGGTGGGCGCGCCGACGCCGTCGTACACGGCGGCGACGCCCTCACCGCCGGTCAGCTCCCGCACCCGGGCGGCGAAACCGTCGTAGGGCATGGTGACGTCCGCGCCCGCGTCCTTGGCGAGCCGCTCCTTCTCCGGGGTGGACGCCGTGCCGATGACGCGGGCGCCGAGCGCCTTGGCGGTCTGGGTGAGCAGCAGGCCCATGCCGCCCGCCGCCGCGTGGACGAGGACGGTGTCGCCCGGCTGGATCGGATACGTCGACCGGGTCAGGTAGTGCGCGGTCATGCCCTGCAGCAGCGACGCCGCCGCGTCCTCCAGCCCGACGCCGTCCGGGACGGGGACGGCCCGCTCCACCGGGACGACGGCCTGCGCCGCGTAGGCGCCGTGCACGTCGGCCCAGGCGACGCGGTCGCCGACAGAGAACTCGCGGACGCCCTCGCCGACGGCGGTGACCGTGCCGGCCGCCTCCATGCCCGGCGTGTACGGGAGGTCGTGCGGGTAGGCGCCCGTCCGGAAGTACACGTCGATGAAGTTGACGCCCGCCGCCGCCACGTCGACCAGTACCTCGCCGGGGCCCGGCTCGGGAGCGGGACGCTCCGCTGGCTCCAGGACCTCGGGTCCGCCGTTCCGGGTGATGACGATCGCGCGCATGCGCCCTCCTGCTGCTCGATGGCCGGCGATCAAGGAGAACCCGGAGCCGCCGGCGGTTGTTCCGGGTTCTGCCCCGGTTCCCGCTCAGACCCAGTCGCGCATCGTGCGGCCCGCGACGGTGACGGCCTCCTCGACGCGGGCCGCGACCGTCCCGGCGTCCCAGATCTCCCGGCGGGCGCACTCCTCGAACGCGACCTTCACCGCCGCCAGGTAGAACGCGACGAGGATCCGCGGCCGCAGGTCGTCGGCCGGGTCGACGCCCTCGCGGCGGGCGATCTCGACGGCCAGCGCCTCCGCCGACGCCGAGTAGCGCGCCATCTGCGCGGCCATCAGCGACGGCGTCGACTCGATCACCTGCCGGACGCGGCGGAACCGGACGCTGTCCGCCGGGTCGCCCTCGGCGATCGTCTCCAGCACGACGCGCAGCGACTCGAACAGCGCGGCGAAGGGCCGCTCCCCGGCCGGGCGGGCCGCGAGCGCCTCGCCGAGCAGCTGGTCGTGCTCGGCGAGGAAACCGGTGACGACGTCCTCCTTGGTGGCGAAGTAGCGGAAGAACGTCCGCTGCGACACCTCCACCGCCGCCACGATCTCGTCGATCGTCGTGGCCTCGTAGCCCTTGGCGAGGAACAGCTCCAGGGCGGCGTCGATGAGCGCGAGGCGGGTCCGCTGCTTCTTGCGCTCGCGGAGGCCGGCCAGCGCGCGCTCCTGCGCCGACGAGGTGCCGTGTGTGGGGCCGGACGGGTCGCCGGCGGGGACGGCGCTCATCGGCTCGCTCCTTCTATCTGCCTGGCATGGGCACATGATGCCCGTCTCACAGAGGCTTCTATCACGGACGAACCCTCCGGATGCGCGGCGGGTTCCGCCCGCTGGAAGGTCCGTCGCGCGACGGGCGCGCACGCGCTCGCGGGGGACCATCCTCGCGGGTCCGGGAAACACCCGGCCCACTCTCCGGATTCCCCCTCCGCGATCGCGGCCGACCGGTCATGCTGAAGTCCGGTCACCATTCGTCGCCGGATGATCGCCCAAGGTCATGCGGGGCGCGGACCGTTGGTGAGGCGGCTGATGTGTCTGTAGTGGGTGGGCGGGAGACCGCCGAGGCGCGCCGGCGTCATCTCGCGGCGCTCGCCCGCGAGGTCGAGGCCCGGGGGCTCGCGTGGCGGTTCGCCGGGCCGGACGAGTCGCTGCTGGCCGTCTACGGCCCGCGGACGCGGCGCCGGGTGATGGTCGTCGCGACCCCCGCCGGCGAGGGCTGGTCCTACCTGTGGCCGGGCGGCGGCATCGCCGACGTGGCCGACGCGGAGGGCGCCGCCGACGAACTGACCCGGCTGCTGACCTGATCCCGCCTTGCTCCCGGGGCGGCGGCTTCCCTAGACTCCGAGGCGAACGTTTGTTCGAACGTCCGCATGTCCTTCCCCCGTGCGGTGTGCGCGAGGGGGAGGCAGATGACACGCGTGTTCGGCGATCCGGTCGAGGTCTGGGTGAGCGACGGCCGTCCGGTCCGGTTCGTCTGGCGCGGCCGGCTCTACGCCGTGCGGCGGGTGCTGGAGCACTGGGTCACGACCCGTGACTGGTGGCGGGAGCAGCAGCCCGCCGGCGAGGCCACCGGGGAGCGGGAGTTCTGGCGGGTCGAGGCGACCCCGGACAGGGAGATCGGCGTCTACGAGCTGCGTTATGACGCCGCCGGCGACAGCTGGCTGCTCTCCCGGGTATGGGACTGACGTGCACATTCATGTCGCTTCGTGCTATTCGCTCCGCTACGGCGTCGCCCCGCCGGCGGCGCTGGCGGAGCGCGCGGCCGGCCTCGGCATGGAGACGCTCGCGCTGACCGACCGCGACGGGCTGTACGGCGCCGTCCGGCACGTCCTGGCGTGCGCGGACGCGGGCATCGGGGCGGTCGTCGGGGCCGATCTCCGGGTCGTCTCCACCGGCGAGGAGCGCGTCGTGGTGCTCGCCGAGGGCCGGGCCGGGTGGCGGTCGCTGTGCCGGCTGGTGTCGGCGGCGCACGCGGCGGGCGGGCGCGGGAACCCGGTGGTGACGCGGGAGATGGTCGGCGCGCACGCCGAGGGGCTGATCGTGCTGCTCGGCCCGGCGTCCGACGTGGGGCGCGCGGTCGCCGGGCGGCGCCCCGACGTCGCGGCGGCCCGGCTGGACGCCTGGCGCGCCACCGCCGAGACCGCGGTGGAGATCGTGAACCACCACGGCCGGGGCGACGGGCCGCGCGCCGCGCGGATGCTCGCGCTCGCCCGCGCCGCCGGGGTGCCCGCGGTGCTCGGCAACGCCGTCCGCTACCTGGAGCCCGCCGACCACCCGGTCGCGCAGGTGCTGGACGTCACCCGCAAGCTCGTCCCGCTGGACCGGCGCCACCTGGAGGACCAGACCGGGCACGCCTACCTGAAATCGGTCCCGCAGCTGCGTCGCGCGGCGGAGCTCGCCTGCGGCCCGGACGAGGCGGACGCGCTGCTCGCGGCGACGCGGCGGCTGTCCGAGCGCTGCGTCCTGGACCCCGGCCGCGACCTCGGCATGGACGACGTCCACCTGCCCGTCGCCGGCGACGACCCGTACGCGCGGCTCACCGCCCGGTGCGCGGACGGGATGGCCCGGCGCGGGCTCGCCGGCTCGGCGCGGGCCGCCGGGCGGCTGGAGGCCGAGCTCGGCGTCATCGCCCGCAAGGGCCTGGCCTCCTACTTCCTCACGGTCGCCGACGCCGCCGCGCTGATCAGGGAGCGCGGCATCCGCTGCGCGATCCGCGGCTCCGGCGCGGGCAGCCTGGTCAATTACCTGCTCGGCATCGGCGACCTCGACCCGCTGCGCCACGACCTGCTCATGGAGCGGTTCCTCGCCGACAGCCGGGAGGGGCTGCCCGACATCGACCTGGACGTGGAGTCCGCGCGGCGGCTGGAGGCGTACCAGGCCCTGTTCGACCGGTTCGGCGCCGAGAGCACGGCGTGCGTGTCGATGATGGAGACCTACCGGGCGCGCAGCGCGCTCCGCGACGTCGGCAACGCCCTCGGGCTCCCGCCCGCCGAGATCGACGCGATCGCCAAGGCGTTCCCGCGGATCCGGGCGAGCCAGATCCGCACGGCGCTGGACGACCTGCCCGAGCTGCGGCAGAGCAACCTCGCGGCGGGCCGGCTGGAGGTGCTGTTCCGGATCGCCGAGCGGCTGGACGGCCTGCCCCGCCACATCGCGATGCACCCGTGCGGCGTCCTGCTGTCGAACCCGACCCTGCGGGACCGGACGCCGATCGAGCAGGCCGCCGTCGGGTTCCCGATGAGCCAGTTCGACAAGGACGACGTCGAGACGATGGGGCTGCTGAAGCTCGACGTCCTCGGCGTCCGGATGCAGTCGGCGATGGCGCACGCGGTCGCGGAGGCCGCGCGGGTGTCGGGGGAGCGGATCGTGCTGGAGGACGTCCCGCGCGACGACCCGGCGACGTTCGCGCTGATCCGCACGTCCCGGACGCTCGGCTGCTTCCAGATCGAGTCGCCCGGCCAGCGCGACCTGATCGGCCGGCTCCAGCCCCGCGACCTGGACGACCTGGTGATCGACATCTCGCTGTTCCGGCCCGGCCCGGTCAACTCCGACATGGTGTCGCCGTTCCTGGAGGCCCGCGCCGGGAGCCGCGAGCCCGCCTACCCGCATCCCGACCTCGAACCGGCGCTGCGGGAGAGCCTCGGCGTGGTCGTGTTCCACGAGCAGGTGCTCCGCGTCATCGACGTGATGACCGGGTGCGGGCTGTCGCGGGCGGAGGCGGCGCGGCGGAGCCTCGGCGGCGAGCGGGGCCAGGCCGTCGTCGGCGCCTGGTTCCGGGAGCGGGCGCTGGCGCGCGGCTACGACGCGGCGACCGTCGACGGCGTCTGGCGGATGCTGACCGCGTTCGGCGCGTTCGGCTTCTGCAAGGCGCACGCGGCGTCGTTCGCGCTGCCCACCTACCAGTCGGCCTGGCTGAAGCGGCACCATCCGGCCGCCTTCTACGCGGGCGTCCTCACCCATGACCCCGGCATGTACCCCAAGCGGGTCATTCTCGACGACGCGCGGCACTTCGGCGTGCCGATCCTGCCGCTGGACGTCAACCGGTCGGCCGCCGCCTGGCACGCCGAACCCGTCTCGGCGGGCGGCCCGGCCGGGATCCGGGTCGCGCTGAGCGAGGTCAAGGGCATCTCCGAGGCCGAGGTCGGGAAGATCGTCGAGGCGCGGCCGTACGCGTCGCTGGGCGACTTCTGGCGCCGCGCCCGCGTCTCCCGCCCGACCGCCGAGCGGCTCGTGCTGGCCGGGGCGTTCGACGCCGTCCACGACCGGGTCCCGCGCCGCGACCTGCTCTGCCGCGTCGGCGCCCTCGACCGCGCCACCGCCCGCGCGGTCCCGGTCGAGGGGCAGCTCGCCCTCGCCGACGACGCCGGGCTGGAGCTCGACCTCGCCGAGGAGATCCCGGCGGGGGAGCTGCCGCCGATGACGCCGGCCGAGGTCGTCGAGGCGGAGCTGGACATCCTTGGCATGGACGTCAGCCGGCACGTGCTGACCTTCTACGCCGGGCTGCTCGCCGCGCTCGGCGTCGTCCGCGCCGCCGACCTGCCGGGACGCCCCGCCGGGAGCGAGGTCCTGGTCGCCGGGGTGAAGGTCGCCACGCAGACCCCGGCGGTGCGGTCCGGGCAGCGGGTCATCTTCGCCACGCTGGACGACGCGACCGGCCCCGTCGACCTCACCTTCTTCGAGTCGGTGCAGGACCGGTGCGCCGCCACGGTGTTCGGCTCCTGGCTGCTCGTCGCCCGGGGCCGCGTCCGCCATGCCGGTGACTCCGCCGTCTCGATCACCGCGAACGCCTGCTGGGACCTGAACGCCCTGAACGAGGAGTGGCGCCGCGGCGGGCCGGACGCCCTCCGCGCCGCGCTGCGGGGCGCCGCGCCGCGGGGCCGGCCGGTGGGGCGCCGGATCGTCCAGCCGACGGGCTTCGCGATGTCGCCGTACTCCGACATCGGCCACGCGGGCCCGGCCGTCAAGCGCCCGCCGCGGGCCGCGCTCTGGCACGCCAGCCCCGGCTCCTCCGGCTCCTAGCCGGAGCGGGGCGGGGCGGGCCGCCCGGCTAGGTGTCGCGGGTGAGCTGGAGGCGGGTGATCTGGAAGACGGTGGCCATGCACAGCGCGGCGGCCAGTGCCTGGAACGCGGCGGCGGCGACGCCGACGTGGACGTCGAAGCGCGCCTCGGCGAGGGTGTCGACGCTGCCGTGCGTGAACGCGCGGCCGAGGAGCAGGCCGAGCAGGGCGCAGCACCACCAGGCCGCCACGACGAGGCCGGCGGCCTGGCGCTCGGCCGTCCGGTACCGGCCGCTGTTCACCCACACCTCGTAGACCATCCGGGGCGGCAGCCACAGGTTGACGACCGGCATGAACCAGCCGAGCAGCACCCAGGAGCGGTGGTGGCGGTGCGGCCCCGGCGACTGCCGGAACGCCCGCCACAGCCAGGTCAGGTAGAGCAGCCCGGTCACCCCGGCCATGATCGCGGCGATCGTGAACACGTCCGCGTACGGGGCGAGGGCCTGGCCGGTGGCCGCCGGGTCGTAGCTGTCGTGCGTCGCCCCGCGCAGCGGGTGCGCGAGCCGCAGCAGGCTGATCCCCGAGCCGAGCGCGACGAACGCGTTGAACCCGAGCAGCATGAACACGGCCACGCCGACCGCGCGGAAGTCCCGGCGGCGCGCCCACGCGCCGCAGCCGGGGCACCGGTCGACCTCCGTCGGGATGATGTCGCCGCACAGCGCGCACGGCATGGTCCACCTCCCTGGTCTCATGGCTCGCTCGCTGTCACCCGGTTCTCGCCCACCGGCCCTCGCGGGTCGCCGGTCTTTGCTTTTCGCTGCTTCGGATACTACGTACGTTTGACTCGCGCGACCCCACGCGGGTTCGCGGTCTCACCGGATCGTCACATCGGGAACACGAACCGTGTGGCGGCGAAGGCCAAGGCCGCGGTGACGGCGGCCCAGGCGGCGAGCCGGCCGAGGCCACCTGTGGACAGCAGCCGCTCCGGCCGGAACCGGGTCACGGCCAGCAGGCCCCACCACTCGGCGGCCAGCGCGACCGTCGCGTGCAGCGAGCCGAAGCCGATCAGCGCGAAGAGCAGGACGACGCCCGCCGGTGTCGCGGTGTGCGCGAACAGCGCCGGGCCCCGGCCGGGCCCGGGCAGGCCGCGGCGCAGCCCCGCGAGGACGGCGCCCCATCCGGCGGCGCACAGCGCCCAGACGACGAGGACGGCGACGGGCAGCCCGTTCAGCGATTCCGGTGCCAGTGCCGTGTCCCTTCCCCGAGTGCCCCCGTCCGCGTTCCCGTCCCCCATGCCCGTGGCGGGGCGGTCAGATCATGAGGCCCGACTCCCATGCCCAGGCGGCCGTCTCCACCCGGTTCCGGGTGCCCAGCTTGCGGTGGACGCTCCCGAGATGCGTCTTGACCGTGGACAGCGACACGAACAGCTCGCCCGCGATCTCCTCGTTCGTCCGCCCGCGCGCGACCCGCTTCACCACGTCCAGCTCCCGGTCGGTGAGCGGCTCGCGGGGCGGCGCGGCGGCCGGGCGGGGCCGCGCCAGCCGCTCCAGCAGCCGCACGGTGATGGACGGCGACACCAGCGACCCGCCGCTCGCCGCCGCGCGGACCGCCTCCACCAGCAGCGCGGGGCCGCTGTCCTTCAGCAGGAACCCGACCGCGCCGCCGCGCAGCGCCCCGTACACGTACTCGTCCATGTCGAACGTCGTGACGATCACCACGCGGAGCGGGTCGGGGACGCCCGGACCGGCCAGCGCGCGGGTCGCCGCCAGCCCGTCCATCACCGGCATCCTGATGTCGAACAGGCACACGTCGGGACGGAGCCGGCGGGCCAGCGCGACGGCCGCGGCGCCGTCGGCGGCCTCCCCGACCACGGTCATGTCGGGCTGCGAGTCGACGATCATCCGGAACCCGGTCCGGACCATCTCCTGGTCGTCGGCGACGAGGACGCGGATGCTCACCCGGCCGATTCTGTCAGCTCCCGCCGGGCCGCCGCTCCCCGGCCGGGAGCACCGCGACGACCTCCCAGCCGCCCTCGGGGCGCGGGCCCGCGCGCAGCCGCCCGCCCGCCGCGCCGACCCGCTCCGCCAGCCCGGTGAGCCCGAACCCGCCGGACGGCAGCCGTCGGCCGCGGCCCCGCCCGTCGTCGCGCACCGCCACCTCGACGTCGGCGCCCGCCCGTCCGAGCGTGACCCGCACGGTCGCGGCGTCGGCGGCGTGCTTGCGGATGTTGGTCAGCGCCTCCTGCACCACCCGGTGCGCCGACGCCGCCACCTCCGGCGGCAGCGCGCCGAGGTCGGGCGCGAGCGTCAGCGTCGCCGGCGGGTGGGCGAACCC
>NZ_VCKZ01000639.1 GCF_005889745.1 Actinomadura geliboluensis | reverse complement strand
CCCCTGGGCATCCCCGGCCATGGCGCCTCCTCGACGGTCGTCCGGTCCCGCACCGGCAATCCTGGCACCGCCCCGCCCACGGCAGCGCGCCTTCGAACCGATCCCGTCGGGGAGGGCGCGGTAAATTCTGATCGTGAGCTGGGACCGTGAAGGGGTGCTGGCGGGCCGCTACCGCAACCTCGGGCGGATCGGGCAGGGCGGCATGGGGTCGGTGTGGCGGGCCCATGACGCCGACCTCGACCGCGAGGTCGCCATCAAGGAACTGCGAGTGCCCGAGCAGGTCACCGAGCAGGAGCGGGCGGTGTGGTACGCGCGGATGGAGCGTGAGGCCCGGGCCGCCGCCCGGCTTCGGCACCCGGCCATCGTCACCGTCTACGACCGGGTCATGGGCGAGGACGGCCGCCCGTGGATTGTGATGGAGCTGATCCGGGGTTGGTCGCTGGAGCGGCTGCTGGCGGAACAGGGGCGGTTACCCGCGCGGCAGGTGGCCGCAATCGGCCTGGCGATGCTGGACGCCCTGTCGGCCGCGCACGCGCAGGGGATCGTGCACCGCGACGTCAAGCCGGCCAACGTGCTGCTGGAAGAGGAGCGGGTCGTCCTCACCGACTTTGGCATCGCGGCGGTGGAGGGCGACGCCACGCTCACCCGCTCGGGCGCGGTGCTGGGCACGCCCGCCTACATGTCGCCCGAGCAGGTGCACGGCCAGCCCGCCACGCCCGCCTCTGACCTGTGGTCGTTAGGCGCGACCCTGTACGCGGCGGTGGAGGGCCGCCCGCCGTTCACCGCCCCCACCCACAGTGCCCTGTTCATCGCCATCGCCACACAGGAGCCGCCCCCGCCCGCATGCGGCGGGCCGCTCGCGCGACTCCTGACCGGCTTGCTCCGCAAAGACCCCGCCGCCCGGCTGACTCCCGCACAGGCCCGCGCCCTGCTCACCGCCGTGGCCGATGGCGACGAACGGCCTCCTGCCCCGAATCGTCCGTCCGCTCCGGGGCCCGCGAACGAAAGCCGCCGTCCGGTCGCCGCCCGGGGCGCTCTCGCCTGCGCCTGGACCGCCGTCGCCGGCACCCTCCTGCTGCCGTTCCAGCTCCACGACGGGATGGGGGCGAAAGTCGTGCTGGAGGAAGGCCCGTACTGGCTGATGGGGCTGCTGGTGCTTCTGATCGCCCTCTCGGCATGGCTGTGGAGCCTCCCTCACCGGCCCGTGCTCGTCCTCGCCTGCGTGGTCGTCGTCAACCTGGCGGCTCTCCTCGCGGCGCCGGTGGGACGGATCCCCATCGCGGCGGCCCTGCGGTACTCCGGGACCGCCGACGTCGGGTACGGCATGGTCTTCGCCTGGCTGGCGGGCGCGGCCGCGCTCATGCTCGCCTTCACGGCGGTGAACAGGCCGCTGCTCGCCGGAACGGCGTCCCGCAGGCCGCTCGGGGCACTGCTCGGGCCGGCCGTCGTCCTTGAGGGCTTCGTCGCGGTGCTGTGGCCGGTGATCGCCTTCGGGGCCCTGGGAAAGTCGGTCAACCTGGCCCCGGTCACCGTCGACCTCATCGACGAATGGATGCTCGTGACCGCCCTCGCCCTCATGGGGCTGGCCTGGACCACCGCTCAGATCGCCCTCAAGGCCGACCGCGTCTGAGGCGGACGCCGGCCGCGGCGGCACGTGCGGGCTCCAGGACGTTGGCCATCGAGTGCGCGCACTTTCCACCCGGCCGCGTCCACGTGGCAGTGACGGAGGCCGGCTCTCGTGCACCTGGCGGAGGACACCCGGTAAAGCGCCCCCGCCACCCGCATCTACAAGGAGGAATGCCGGTCCTTGAGTTTGGTGAGGAAATCGTTCCAGGCGCGGGGAGCAAAGGCGAGCATGGGCCCGTCCGGATCCTTCGAGTCTCGGACTGCCACTGAGGCGCCATCAGGTGCCACTTCCACGCAGTCGTCGGCTTGTGAGCCGCTGTAGCTGCTCTTTCGCCACATGACGGGTGGCCGGTCTGAGGTGCTCATAGCTCCGATATTATGCGGTTGATCAGTTCCCGAGAAGCCGGTTCGTCGAGTGCGGAAGAGCGCAGGTCGGTGAACCTTGATTGGTACTCCGAGACCGCTTCCTCCTCCTCCAGGATCCACTGGCCGGTGAAATGATCGGTCAGGACCGCCCTGACGATGGGTGGCGAGCCGATCTCGATGAGCTGGAATTGGCCTACGTATGCTGCGCCGGGATCGATGCTCAACGGCAAGATCTGCAAGAGCACGTGCTCTTGCTCGGCCTCGTTGAGGAGTCTCCGCAGCTGGCTCCGCATAACGTGGCGACCGCCACGAGGACGACGGAGCGCTGCCTCATCCAGGACTACCTGTATGCGGGCGGGGTTTTCGCGGCGAAGGATTCCCTGCCGTGCCAGGCGAAACGCGACATAGCGTTCGACCGCGTCCGTCGGTCTTACGGGAACCCGTGTGGAGTTGACGGCGCGGGCGTAGCTTTCGGTCTGGAGGAGGCCGGGGATGAACGTGGTCTCCGTGGTGATGATGCGGGAGGCATCGTGTTCCAGGGAGACCCGGTCGAGGGCCTCGGGGCTGACCAGGTCTCGGTAGGCGTCCCACCAGCCCGGTTGGCGGTCTTGTTCGGCCAGGGTCATGAGGGCGGCGCGGAGGTCGGTGGGGACGTTGTACCGGTCGAGGATGAAGCCGAGGTCGCGGAGGCGCAGCCATTGCACGCCGTTCTCGATCTGGCTCAGGGACGAGGGGGAGCGTTCGAGGTGCGCGCCGGCGGTCTTGAGGGTGTATCCGGACTCCTCACGCAGTCGGCGGAGCACTCGTCCGATCTTGCGGCGGCGCGTCGTGGACAGGGTCGCTTCCGACATGTGATCAGAGTGTCACGCTACGGAGTCGGATGTCCGGAAAACTGGAGAGCGCTGAATTTTCAGTGAGGGGTCCTTTCGGAGGACACGGAACGTGGTGCGGCCGTCGCGCCGTGCTTGGAGCCTGAGTCCCGAGAGAAGGGATCTTCATGGCGATCAGCGAGGTCATCGCGGCGCTCACGCTGCCGGGCGTGGAGCGGTCGGCGAAGCATGTGCGCCTCTTCGCGCGGGACGTGCTGGGGGAGGGGCATCCGTCGCTCGGGGACGTCCAGACGTGCGTGAACGAGGCGTTCACGAACGCGGTCGAGCACACCGCGTCGGGGCGGCGGGGGAGGGTGACGGTGCTGTTCTCCGTGTTGGACGGGGACGT
>NZ_VCKZ01000638.1 GCF_005889745.1 Actinomadura geliboluensis | reverse complement strand
CCCCGCGCGACCGCCCTCGCCACGGCGCCCCCGCCCGCGTGGACGTTCACCCCGCCTCGGCCCGTCAGCGGGACGTCGATGGTGCTGCTGGCGGGCGGCGTCGTGCTGTGGGGCGGCGAACAGGAGATGTTCGGGGTGGATGCCGGCTCGGGGCGGCAGCTGTGGACGAAGGACAAGGCCAACGCCGTGTATTCGGACGACGTCGCCCCCGGATCGGCGTTCGTCGTCCTCGGCGGCGTGGTCGGCGACATTGAGGACCAGTTGATCACTCTGATCGACGCCCCGACCGGCAGGACCACGAACCTCCCCACGCCCGCCGGCGTCGTCCCCTCTTCCGTCATCGGCGTGGTCGGCGACACGATCCTCGTGCGTTCGCGGACGGACGTATGGGCGCTCGACCTGACCAGCGGCAAGATCCGGTGGGATCTCTCCACTGACGGGTCGTTCTCCGGAGCCGTCGACCAGACCAGCCTCTACCTCAGCACTGACCCTTCCCTCACCGCCCTCGACGCCGTCACCGGCCGCAAGCGCTGGGTCCACACCTGGCCCAGGAGCGGCGGCACCCGGGACGGGTCAAGCCTGGACATCGCGGTCGCCGGTGGACGATTGTTCGGCAACTTCGGCGATACCGTCCAGGCGGTCGACACCGCCACCGGAAGGCCCGTGTGGTCGCGAAACACCGACGTGCAATTCGACACCGTCATTCCCGCAGGCGCTAACGCGATCTTCAAGGAAGAGGTCCTCCACGCCTACGACCAGGCGACCGGCGACACCCGATGGACGCTGGTCGGTCCGGAACCGTTCAACAACGACCCGGGACACATCGCCGCGACCGGCGACCTCATCGCGACCGCCTTCAGCGACCCGTCAGGCCCGTCCAAGGGCATCTTGGTCGCCGGGGCCGACGGCCGAGCACTGTGGTCGCACTGGGGGCCGTCGGAGACACAGCGCGGTTGGGAAGTCGCGGTGTCCGGTTCGTCGGTCTTCGCGACCGACCACAAGCGGCTCTACCGCTTCCCGGTGACGCGGTGACGGCGGCGGCGCTGGAGCCCGGCGATCCCGATCGCATCGGGCGGTACCGCCTGCTGCGGCGCCTGGGCGAGGGCGGCATGGGGGTGGTCTACCTGGGCGCGTCCCCGGCGGGACGGGCGGTGGCCATCAAGGTCGTGCGGCCCGAGCTTGCCGGAGACCATGATTTCCGTGCCAGGTTCCGAAGCGAGGTCGAGGCCGCCCAGAAGGTCAGCGGCGCGTTCACCAGCCCGGTCGTCGAGGCGGAACCCGACGGCACCGTCCCGTGGCTGGCGATCGCGTACGTCAACGGCCTCAGCCTGAAGGAGACGATCGAGCGGTACGGGCCCATGCCCGAGCCGCTGCTGCGCACCCTGGGCGCCGGACTGGGCGAGGCCCTGATCGCGATCCACGCGGCGGGACTGCTGCACCGCGACCTCAAACCGGCCAACATCCTGCTCGCCAAGGACGGCCCCAAGGTCATCGACTTCGGCATCAGCAAGGCCGCCGACACCGCCACGCTCACCGCGGAGGGCCAGTTCATCGGCTCCCCCGGCTACATGTCCCCCGAGCAGATCCGCGGAACGCGGCTCACACCGGCCGCCGACGTGTTCGCCTACGGCGCCGTGCTGGCCTTCGCCGCCACCGGCCGCCCGCCGTTCGGCAAGGGCGCGGTCCCCACGATCATCCATAGGACCCTGCACGAAGAACCCGACCTGCGCGGCGTACCGGCCTCCCTGGCACAGCTGGTGACCGCCTGCCTCAGCCGGGACCCCGACCGGCGTCCGCCCGCGAAGCTGCTGCCGACGCTGCTGGCCGCCCAACCGGCCACGGCCGGCTGGCTCCCCGGCGACATGGGCGAGGAGCTGCGGCAGCGGGAGGACACCCTCGTCCTGGACCTGCGGACGCTCGCCAGGGCCCACACCCGGCGACGGCTGCTGATCGGCGGGGCCGCCGCCGCTGGACTGGCCGTCATCGGCGGCGGAACCGCCGCGGCACTGGCCGCGACCCAGGACGGGAAGGGGCATCGTCTCTCCCCGCCGAAGTTGCTGTGGCGAACCGCGATCGACGACGAGGACGACGTCACCCTCGACGTCCTTTCCCGCTCCATCATCTCGTCCGCCGACAGGGTCTTCGAGGACGAGGTCCGCTGCTACTCGCTGGCCACCGGACGGCAGATCTGGACCCGAGGCAACCAGACGCTCATCGGCCCGACGCTCATCTACACGATGGCCGGCTCCCGCATGGTCGCCATGGACGAGTCCCAGACGGTCAAGTGGACCTACAACGCACCCACGAAATACCGGTTCCCCGAACTCATGGTGTCGGCCGACAGGCTGCTGGCTCTGAGCGGGGATCGAACGATCACCGGCCTGGACCCCACCACCGGCCGCCGCCTCTGGATCCGCCAATGGCCGCAGGCGTCGTCCACCATCCTCCACGGCATCCAGGGACGCACCCTCCTCGGCCAGACGGCCAAGGAGAAAGGCGAGAACCAGTACCACGCACTCGACATCACCACGGGCGCCGTCCGATGGTCCAAGCCGCGCGAGACGATGCTCATGGTGCCGGGCGACGGTGACCTGATCTTCAGCAGTTCCTCCCACACCACTCTCGACGCGTTGTCGGTCGACACCGGCCAGAAGGTCTGGAGCGCCGACCTTCCCAACGCCGCAAAGGACCCGGACAACAAGGACGCGCTCTCCCTCAACGCGACCGTGGCCAATGGACTGGTCTACATGAACGGGCCGACCATCTACGCCTTGGACGCGGCCACCGGCCGACAGCGGTGGACCTACACGCCGGCCTCACCCGGCGGCCACGCCTTCCTACTCGACGGAAGACGCGCCTACATCCTGGACAGCCCGCATCTGGTCGCCCTCGATGCCCGCACAGGCAAGCGTCTCTGGTCCGTCAACACCCCCGCGTCCAAGACCGTCCCACTGATCGCCGCCGGCGGGCTGATCTGCACCGGCGTGGCAGGCACCACGAACTCGGGACTCTATGCGTGGGACGCCATGACCGGCGAAATCATCTGGAACTACCCCATGACAACCCCCGCCTCTACCGAGCAATGGGAATTCAGCACCAACGGCCGCATCCTCGCCGCCGCACACGGCAACGCACTCCTCGCCTTTCGCCTCGTCTGAACTAATGGCGGCCCAAGAGGCGAGTCAAACACCACCACAGTCGCAACGCCCCGCCCACACTGTGGCCC
>NZ_VCKZ01000132.1 GCF_005889745.1 Actinomadura geliboluensis | reverse complement strand
GGCTCCTCCCGAGGCGGGGCGTGCTCTTCGAGGCGGATGTCGGTGACCGTCGCGGACGCCTTCTCCGGCGCATCGCGGGACGTCACTCCGGGGCCCTCCGCGGCGAGATCCTGCGACGTCACCTCGGGATCGTCCTCGGGGTCGTCTTCCGGATCGTCCTCCGGGTCGTCGACCGGGAGGGCGTCGTCGAGGGTGACGTCCGGGGCGCCGGCCAGATCGTCCACCGGGACGTCCTGGACCGTCGCGTCCGCCGGGCCGTCCGCGGGTTCGTCGACGAGGGCGGCATCGCCGCCCGTCCCGGCGTCCGGCGCGGCGGCCCGGCCGGGGACACGGAACTCGGCGGTCGTCTTGTGGTCCGGGGGCACGTACCCGGGCTCCTCGCCGCTCAACTCGTCCACCCTCCGCTGTCGTCGATCTCATGGAGTCCGACGACGGGCGAAGCGGTTCGGTTCATATCGAACCGGGCGGCGCGCGGAGGGCGTCAGCCGGCCGGGGCGGGCTCCAGCCCGCGGCGCGCGGCCTGCCGCAGCTGCCGGTTGAGCATGTCGGTGATGAGCTCGATGGCGTCCGTGCTGGTGGTGTCGAGGGCCCCGCTGAGCCAGCGCGCGGCCTCGGCGATCAGCTCCCCGGCCGCGTCGCCGGCGGTCCCGGCGTCGGCCATCCGCCCCAGCACGGCGCCGAGGCGCAGCGCGGCGTCGGCGCGGCCGGACTCGGCGGCCCGCCGGTACCAGCCGGCGGCCTGCTCCAGGTCGCCCTCGTGCTCGTACATCTCGCCCAGGCCGAAGGCGACGTCGGCCCATGTCCCGTCCGTGGGACGCCCAAGGTCCTCGGGGGTCCAGGGTCGAGCGGGCATGCGATCACTCCGGCGATTCGGTTCGATGGACGCGGGCACGCGGGAACGCCACGCGTACCGTGCAGACCCCATATTGGACGCCGTTCACAAAATCCGCCACCGGTTTAGCCGAGTTTGGCGAACTTTCTGCGTAGCCGCCCCGATACCGATGGAAACATCCTCGTTCGTGCGAACGACCGGTTTTCAGTCGGCGGTGTAGCGGAGCAGCGCGTCCTCGAAGCCGTCGTGCCCGGCGCCGTAGGACCGCAGCGCGACCGGCGCGCCCTCACCGCCGCGCTCCAGCGCCCGCGCCACCGAGCGCGGGTCGGGCAGCACGCCGTCTCCGAGCCGCACGGGGTCGCGCAGCACCGTCCGCACGCCGGGCTCCCCGGAGACGAACTCGCCGAGCACGAAGCCCTCGGACTCGTTCCACACGACGGCCCGGAGCCCGAGGACGAAGGTCGCGTCCCGGGGGCTGCACGGGTCGAGCCAGACGTCGCGGAGGGCCACCCCGCTCGCCTGCAGCTCATCGCCGACCCGGGTGATGTAGGCACGGGTGGCGTCGACGAAGGGGTCCGAGTGAGGCAGGGGCCGAATTCGGTCGATCACTGGGTCATCCCTCTCTTCGATCTCATTACGAAGTATGAGGGAAGTTGATCCCATATGTCCTGTTTCTGAGGGAGAAATTTGGCTGAAGGCAGGCCAAACAGCCCCTTTCACCACATTCCTCCCTTCAGTACCCCCTGTTCTCCGAAGCGTCAGGCCGAGGCGAGCCGGGGGACGAGCTGCGGGACGAGCCACGGCCCGACGGCCATGGCGCACGCCCCGGCCGAGCACACCGCGGTCAGCCGCGCCGGCGCGCCCGCCCGCCGCCCCAGCTCGGCCGTGATCACCAGGACCGTCACCCCGGTGACCGCCAGGCGCAGGGCGCCGTCCCACGGCTCCCGTGCCGCGCGCGGCTCGGGGACCGGCGTCAGGCTCAGCACCGGAACCGCCCCCGGGCCCGGCTGATCCATCAGGACCGGCCCGTCCACCAGGAGGTGCTCCCCCACCGCACGGAGGCCGCTCGCCGGACCGGCCCCGGCGGGCGGGTCCGGCCGGCCGGGCCGCACCGGCGCGCCCCGCTGCTCCGGCGCGCTCGGCGCCGTGTCCATCCGGCTGTCTTCCACCTCGAACGCTCCTTAGGTCAGCGGCCCGCCCCGCGGCGACCGGGGATCATGTGCGCGGCCCGTCCAGGCCGCGGACGGTGACCAGCCGCGGCGCGCGGCCGTCGGCCCCCGCCGCGGCGGCCTCGCCGCGCAGGTCCGCGTTCCGCGTCCGGAGGCCGATGCCGACGGTGTAGAGGACCAGGGTCAGGAAGAGCGCCGCGGGGACCAGGATCCACAGCGCGACCAGCGCGGTCATGGTGAACCTCCTCCGGGTTCGCGATATGCCTTACGTCTGGGACGTCCTGCTGATACCGTTGTCGCTGTTCTCATTTCATCGACTTGTACCAACAAGTTTCTCAGTCAAGGTGTACCCTTTCTTGGGATTGCAAACACCTGGGATGGGAAGTACTTGTTCAGAAGTCCGGTTCCGTGCACGTCCCGCTCATCCGGCGGTCGGCACGACCGGACCGCGAACCGGCAGGAAGGGAGCGGATCCGATGGCCCGCACGACGCCTCTCCGCTGGCGTGACATCGCCGACGACCTGCGCCGGCGCATCGACTCCGGGGACCTCGCGCCCGAGGACGGGTCGTCCGGGCGGCGCCCGCTCCCTCCCGAGAAGGAGCTGGAGCTGCACTACCGCGCGTCCCGCAACACGGTCCGGGACGCGCTCGCCTGGCTCCGGCAGCAGGGCTACGTCGTCTCGGAGCAGGGCAAGGGGACGTTCGTCGTGCCGCGGCCCGACATCGTCCACGTCACGCTCCGCGCCGTCGAGCTCGGGCTCGCGCCAGGCGCGGTGTCGGACGACTGGTACAACCGCGACGCCGCCATCCCCGCGGGCCGCAACGCGTCGGTGTCGCAGGTCAAGGTGGAGGTCCAGGAGGGCACCAAGGTCATCGCCCGGTACCTGCAGACGAAGTCCGGCTCGGAGTTCATCTCCCGGCACCAGGAGATCTTCCTGGACGAGAAGCCGTGGGTGCTGCAGACGTCCTTCTACCCGCTGGAGTTCGCCACCAACGGCGCGTCCCGGCTGCTGTACCCGCGCGACATCCCCGAGGGCGCCGTGGCGTACCTGGGCGAGGCCCTCGGGTACCGCGAGGTGGGCTTCCACGACGAGATCAAGGCCCGCGTCCCGGACGAGAACGAGAAGCGCTTCTTCCGCCTCGGCGACTCCGCGGCGAGCGTCGTGTTCGAGACCGTCCGGACCGCCTACTCCTCCGACGGCAAGGCGTTCCGCGTCACCGTGACCGTCTGGCCCGCGGACCGCACGCGGCTGCACTACAACGACGGCGACGTGCCCCTCGACGTCCTCAAGACGCCCGGTCTGGCGTCCACCGAGGAGTCCGGGGACGAACCGCCGCCGGACGACGGCGCCGGAAGCGGATAGCCCGGCCGCCGCCCGGCCGCGGCGGCCGTCCCACACTGCCCATACGCCCCCCTTCCCGACCGGACGGGAGCCCTCGCGCTCCCGTCGCCCGGCCGGGAGGCGGGGGCTCGGTCTTTTCTCGGAGTCAGGAGCACGTGGACACAGACACCGGGGCCCGCCGACGCAGCCGGGCCGCTGATCCCAGGTACCGCATCCGCACGGCCCGGCCGGACGAGCTCCGCGTCGTCCTCGACCTGATCGACCACGCGGCCGGCTGGCTGCGGGGGAAGGACACGCGGCAGTGGGAGCGGCCCTGGCCGAGCCCGGAGGGGCGGATGAAGCGGGTCCACGAGGCCCTGGCCAACGGGGAGACCTGGCTGCTGTTCGACGCGGACGACCCGATCGGGACCGTCTCCATCAGGACGCTCGGCCAGGAGGAGCTCTGGACGGCGGAGGAGCGCGAGACCGAGGCCGTCTACCTGCACCGGCTCGTCGTCCACCGGGGGTACGCGGGCACGGGCCTCGGCGCCGAGCTGATCGACTGGGCCGGCCTCAAGGGCGCCTCGCTGCAGCGGAACGCGGAACTGATCAGGATCGACGTCTGGACGGACAACCACGCGCTGCACGACTACTACCGCGGCTTGGGCTTCGTCGATGTCGCGATCCGCACGACCAGCGACAACACACCCTCGGGCGCCCTTTTCCAGAGACCTCTCGCCGCGTCCCGGGCGGACCGCCCATGGCGCATCACCGAGGAGTCCCCGCAGCAGCTCGCGAAGCCGGCGCCCGCCCGGCAGGACGTCCACTTCCCCTGACGTCACCGAACCGCCGCCCCGGCGTCGCGCGGCCGTGCCGCACGACGCGAATCAGACGAAGCGGACGAGCATGAGGTCGCTGTCGGGGGTCTCGCGCCAGTAGAAGGCGCCGGGTTCGCGGGACATGCCCTCGATCTCGCCGGCGATGATCAGCGCGCGGTTGATGCAGTCGGTCTTGTTGTAGCCGGTCTGCTCCTGGAGGCGCTGGAGGGCCTGGACGGCCTTGCCGGTCAGGTTGACCGTGACGCGCTCGCTGTGCGGGACCGCCTCCGCGCGCGGGTTCCCGGCGGGCGCGGCGCGGCCGGGATCGTCCGCGTCCATGGACCCGCCCGAGGTCTCGGAGGCTGCTCGGGATGTCGTCATGAGCGCTCACTCCTATCCGGGGGCGCGGAGCCCGGCCCGCCCCGTCCCTTCCGGCGCCGGGACCGGAATGCCCCGCCGGTCAGGCGACCATACAGCCCTCCGTCAGCAAATCCATGCCCAACGTACAGCATGCACGGGAAGGGTTCCCCGGAGGGCGGGGCGAGAAACCTACGATATCTCCGTCTTGCCATCAGGTGACATAACCGTTCCCGAGCTTTAGACAGTCATCGTATGGCTTTCGTATGTATCTCGCTCTACTCTCTTCAGTGGGAGACGTGGGGACGGAACCGACGCCGAGAGGCCGGGTGACACTACGCCCGGCCTTCCCGGGGGAAGGAAGACTCCGTGGAACTGAACCGCTGGAGGGCGCGGTGGCGGAGGCGCACGGCCTCGCACGCGGGCACGATGAACGCGAAGGCCATCACCGCGGTGACGCTCGCCGCCGTGGTGCTCGGATACGCGGTGGGCGGCTCGGCGACCGCCGCCGTCTGCGGGTTCCTGACATTCCTGACGTTTCCAGCGGTGGCCGTGGCCAACGCCCTCGTCCAGTACCTGAAGGCCGGCACGCTGCGGGAGACGCCCGGACCGCCGGTCCTCGCGGCGGCGCCCCGCATGCTCGCGGTCCCCGACCCGGCCGCGCCGGCCGGCGCGGCGACGGCGTTCTGGGACGCGCTGACGCCCGCCGAGCGGTACGACCTCGCCGCACGGGCGCACCGGCACCTCTACCGCGCCGAGGAGGTCCTGTGCCGGGAGGGCGGGGTCGCGGGCGAGGTCATCGTGATCCTGTCCGGCTGGACGCGGGTGTGGGTCCGGGAGGGCGCCGAGCAGCGGATCATCGCGTTCCGGGGCGCCGGGGAGCTGGTCGGCGAGCGGGCGGCGCTGGTGGTGCGGGACCGGTCCGCGACCGTCACGGCGGAGAGCGACGTCGAGGCGCTGCGCGTCGGCGCCCACGAGTTCGGGGCCTTCCTGGACCTCAACCCGCGCGTGCGGGCCGTCCTGGAGCAGCAGGTCTACCGGCGGCAGGTCGAGAAGCACGACGTCCAGGACGTGCGGGGCAACTGCTCGATCCTCATCACCGACATCACGCGGTTCAGCTCGCCGGTGCGCACCGACGCCGACCGCGAGTACGTGCTGTCCGCGATGTACGACCTGATGGGCGAGGCGTTCACCGCGTCCGGCCTCGACTTCGGCCGGCTCTACCAGGAGGACCGCGGCGACGGCGCGCTCGTCGTCGTCCCGCCGACCACGCCGACCGACACGGTGGTCGACCCGATGCTCGCGCACCTGGCCGCGGAGCTGCGGCGGCACAACCGGCGCGCCGCCGAGGCCACCCGGCTGCAGCTGCGCGCCGCGCTGCACGTCGGCCCGGTGCAGCGCGGCCCGAAGGGCGTCGCCGGGACGGCCATCATCACGACGCGGCGGATGGTGGACGCCCCGGCGGTGAAGCGCCGCGTCGCCGAGACCGGCGCCGACCTGGCGTTCGTCACGTCCGACTTCGTGTACGACACGGTGATCACGCCCGCCCCCGGCCTCGTCGACCCGGGCCGCTACTCGCGGGTCAGGGTCCGGCTGAAGGAGGCGTCGCTGTCGGCGTGGCTGATGCTGGAGGGCGGCGCGTCCCGGCTCCGCGCGGTGTGAGGGTCAGGAGGCCACGAGGTCCTGGTAGTCGGGGTGCTTCTCGATCCACTTCTTGATGAACGGGCACAGCGGGACGACCGTCCGGCCCGTGCCCCGCACGTCGTCCAGCGCGCCGCGGGCGAGCGCGCTCCCGATGCCCTTGCCCTCGAACGCCGAGTCGACCTCGGTGTGGGTGAAGACGACGGAGCCCTCCCCGTGCTCGTACTCGGCGAACCCGGCGAGGTCTCCGTCCACCCTGATCTCGTAGCGGCTCTTCTCGGCGTTGTCCGTGATCTCGGTGCTCATGCCCCGATAATGCCCCGCAGGCCGGTGGCATTCCCCGACGGGGCGTCCCGAGCGCGGCCGCGCGCGGCGGGCGGCCTCAGCCGGCCTCGTGGCCGGCGCGCAGCAGGCAGTAGGTGACGGCCTCCTCCAGGGCCTGCCAGGACGCGGCGATGACGTTGTCCTCGACGCCGACCGTGCCCCACTCGCGCTCGCCGTCGCCGGACTCGATCAGCACGCGGGTCCGGGCGTCGGTGCCGTGCGCGCCCTCCAGGATGCGGACCTTGTAGTCGACCAGCTCCAGCCGCCCGAGCTCCGGGTACAGCCGGCCGAGCGCGAGGCGCAGCGCGTTGTCGAGGGCGTTGACGGGGCCGTTGCCCTCGCCGGTCGCGATGATCCGCTCGCCCTTGGCGTGCAGCTTGACGGTGGCCTCGCTGACCATGGAGCCGTCGGGGCGGCGCTCCACGATCGACCGCCACGACTCGACCTCGAAGTGCCGCTGCCGGACGCCGGTCAGCTCCTCGCGCAGCAGCAGCTCGAACGAGGCGTCCGCGGCCTCGAAGGTGTAGCCGGTGGACTCCAGCTCCTTGACCTTGGCGACGACGTCCTTGGCCTTCTCGCCGGACAGGTCGTAGCCGAGCTCGCGGCCCTTCAGCTCGACGGACGCGCGCCCCGCCATGCTCGACACCAGCATCCGCATGTCGTTGCCGACGGCGGCCGGGTCGATGTGCTGGTACAGGTCCGGGTCGACCTTGACCGCCGACGCGTGCAGGCCCGCCTTGTGCGCGAACGCCGACACGCCCACGTAGGGCTGCTGCGAGCTAGGCGCGACGTTGGTGACCTCGGAGACGGCGTGCGCGATCCGGGTCATCTCGGCGAGCTGCGCGTCCGACACGAGGTTCATGCCGCGCTTGAGCTGCAGGTTGCCGACGACGGTGAACAGGTTGGCGTTACCGCTGCGCTCGCCGTAGCCGTTGGCGCAGCCCTGCACGTGGGTGGCGCCGGCCTTCACCGCGGCGAGCGTGTTCGCCACCGCGCAGCCGGAGTCGTCGTGGCAGTGGATGCCGACGCGGACGCCGTACCCGACGACCTCGTGGACGACCTCGGCCAGCTCGTCCGGCAGCATGCCGCCGTTGGTGTCGCAGAGCGCGACGACGTCCGCGCCGGCCTCGGCGGCGGTGCGGACGGCCTCCAGCGCGTAGGCGCGGTTGGCCTGGTAGCCGTCGAAGAAGTGCTCGGCGTCCAGGAAGACTCGTTGGCCCTCCGCACGCAGGTGGGAGACCGTGTCGCGGATCATCGCGAGGTTCTCCTCCAGGGTGGTGCGGAGGGCCAGCTCGACGTGCCTGTCGTGGCTCTTGGCGACAAGGGTCACGACGGACGCGCCGGATTCGCGCAGGGCGGCGACCTGGGGGTCGTCGGCCGCCTTCACCCCGGCCCGGCGGGTCGCGCCGAACGCGGTGAGCCGCGCGTGCCTCAGGTCGAGCTCTGTTCGAGCGCGCCTGAAGAACTCGGTGTCCTTGGGGTTGGCGCCCGGCCAGCCGCCCTCGATGAAGCCGACGCCCAGGTCGTCGAGGTGCCGCGCGATGGCGAGCTTGTCGGGCACGGAGAGGTTGAGCCCCTCCTGCTGGGACCCGTCGCGCAGGGTGGTGTCGTAGACGTGGAACGCGTCGCCTTGCATAGGTGAGAACCCCCAGAGGGTGGCGCCAGGGCACAAAAAAGACCCCTCACGGACGTGAGAGGTCTGCGCGCCGGCGGTGTCCCGTTAGCTGCCGGCGCGCCAGCCGATAATGACGAGGCTGTTGCGCATGATGCGCTCCAGTCTGCCATACGCGTCGATTGTTTGGGACATCCGTCTCGGATGATGAGACGGCGGGGCCCCGGCGCACGGTCGGCCGGGGCCCATGAACCCGCAGGTCAGACGAGTTTGTGGACCCAGCCGTAGGGGTCGGGGCGGGTGCCATACTGGATGCCGACCAGCTCCTGGCGGAGCCGCATCGAGATCTCGCCGGGCTCGCCGTCGCCGATCGTCCACTCCCGGTCCCGGCCCTTGACCCGGCCGACCGGGCTGATGATCGCGGCGGTGCCGCAGCCGAACACCTCGGTGATCTCGCCGGACTCGCAGCCTTGCTGCCACTCCTCGATGCTGATCTTGCCCTCGGCGGCCGGGACCCCGAGGTCGGGCGCCAGTTTGAGCATCGAGTCGCGGGTGATGCCGGCGAGCAGCGTGCCGGTGAGCGCGGGGGTGAGCAGCCGGGCGTCCGCGCCGGAGCCGTAGACGAACATGAGGTTCATCGAGCCGACCTCCTCGACCCAGCGGTGCTCCACCGCGTCGAGCCAGACGACCTGGTCGCAGCCCTGCGCGACGGCCTCGGCCTGCCCGGCGAACGACGCCGCGTAGTTGCCGCCGAACTTGGCCTCGCCCGTCCCGCCGGGGGCGGCGCGGGTGTAGTCCTGCGACAGCCACACCGAGACGGGCTTGATCCCGCGCGGGTAATACAGCCCGGACGGCGACGCGATCACCATGAACAGGAACTCGTTCGCGGGGCTGTTGACGCCGAGCGCGCGGGTCGTGGCGAACATGAACGGCCGCAGGTAGAGGCTGTGGCCCTCGGCGTCGGGGACCCAGTCCCGGTCGGTGCCGACGAGTAGCTCGATCGCGTCGACGAACAGCTGCTCGGGGATCTCCGGCATCGCCATCCGCTTGGCGGACCGGTTCATCCGCGCCGCGTTCATGTACGGCCGGAAGGTGACGATGGACCCGTCCGGCTGCTTGTAGGCCTTGAGACCCTCGAAGAGCTCCTGGGCGTAGTGGAACACCTGCGAGGCCGGGTCCATCGGGATCGGCCCGTACGGTTCGAGTTTCGCGTCGTGCCAGCCGCGCTCGGCCGAGTACCTGATCGTGACCATGTGGTCGGTGAAGTGCCGGCCGAAGCCGGGATCGGCCAGGACCGCGGCCCGCTCGGCGGCGCTCGCGGGCCGCTCGGTGCGCGTGATCTCGAACTCCAGGGTGTCGCTCATCGCGGTTCGTCCTCTCGCGGATCGCCGGGCGGCCCCATCGCCGCTGTGGCGTCTCTCATCCCTATTGTCGTACTTCGTCTAGACCTGCTCCTCCACGCGCGGCGCATGCCGAAAACCGGGCGCGCCGCGAGGGCACGCCCGGTCCGTCCGGACAGGCGGCGTGCCCTACCCGGATACTCGCTTGGCGATCGCGTCGCCGATCTGGGACGTGGACCGGGCGCCCAGGGCGGCGCGCTCGGCCAGGTCGTCGGAGACGGCCTGCTCGACCCGGCGGGCGGCGTCGCCCTCGCCGAGGTGGTCGAGCAGCATGGCGACGGACAGGATCGTGGCGGTCGGGTCGGCCTTGCCCTGCCCGGCGATGTCGGGCGCGCTGCCGTGCACCGGCTCGAACATCGACGGCGCCGTCCGGTCGGGGTTGACGTTGCCGGACGCGGCGAGCCCGATCCCGCCCGCGATCGCGGCGCCGATGTCGGTGATGATGTCGCCGAACAGGTTGTCGGTGACGACCACGTCGAACCGCTGCGGCTGGTTGACGAAGAACATCGTGGCCGCGTCGACGTGGACGTAGTCCGTGGCGATCTGCGGGTACTCCTCGCCGACCCGCTTGAGGACCCGCTGGTACAGGTCGCCGGCGAAGGTCAGGACGTTGTCCTTGTGGACGAGCGTGAGCTTCTTGCGCGGCCGGGACGCCGCGACCTCGAACGCGTACCGGATGACCCGCTCGACCCCGAACGCGGTGTTCACGCTCTCCTGCGTGGCGACCTCGTGCGGCGTGCCCTTGCGCAGCACCCCGCCGACGCCGGTGTACGGGCCCTCGGTGCCCTCCCGGACGACGACCATGTCGATGTCGGCGGGCGACACGCCGGCCAGCGGCGTCGCGACCCCCGGGAACAGCTTCACGGGCCGCAGGTTGACGTAGTGGTCGAGCTCGAAGCGGGTGCGCAGCAGCAGCCCGCGCTCCAGCGTCCCGCTGGGCACGCTCGGGTCGCCGACGGCGCCGAGCAGGATGACCTCCTGCTCGCGCAGCTCGGCCAGCACCGAGTCGGGCAGCGTCTCCCCCGTCCGGTGCCAGCGGGCGGCGCCCAGGTCGTAGGAGGTCTGCTCGAACGTGAGGTCGCCGGACACGGCGTCGAGGACCTTCAGTCCCTCGGCGACCACCTCGGGGCCGATCCCGTCACCGGGGATGACGGCCAGACGAATGCTGCGCGAAGCCATGCGCGCACTCTACTGCAAACGTCTCAATGCTTGGGCTTGCGTCTCACGATTCGGTCAACAGCCCGCAATCTCCGCACTTCCCGCCGCCGGGCACCCGGTAGTACAGGCAGCAGCTCCGGCGGACGAACCGGTCGTCCAGGGCCTCCGCCAGCGGCTCCCGCGCGAGCAGGTCGCGCACCAGCGCGCCCCGCACCGGCGACCCCGGCACCCGCAGAGTGCCCGCCAGCGCGGACGCCGCGTTCCCCCAGGCCAGCCCGTCCGCGAGCCGGACGAACTCGGACATCGCCGCCAGCAACGGCCGGAGAGCGCCGTCCACGACCATGGGATGGATCACGGAGGCGGCTTCAGCCGCGCCCTCGACCCGCCACCCGCGCGGCTCCGGAACGCCGAGCCTGATCGGCTCGCCGGGCGCCCACGACCACCGCAGGTCCCCGAGGTCGGGCACGAGCCCGCCCGCCGCCGACGCGGCGACCGGCGACCACAACCGCGCCGCGAGCCCCTGGAACAGCAGGGAGGCGGCGACCCGCCGCTCCTGCGTCCGGAGCCGCACGGCGTGATCGCGGGTCAGTTCCCGCAGCCGCTCGACGTCCCCGGCGAACGGGCGCCAAGCGCCGCCGTCCACGTCGTCCGTGAGGAGCACGAAGTAGGGCCCCAGCCGATCGACCTCACACAAAAGCCGGGCGACCTCATCGCCCTCGGCAACGTCCACCGGCCAAGTCTCGCACCCCGCGCCAGGACGAGCGGGACGGGCGGGACTATGGAGGGCTATTCCGCCCTACGGTCCAGGGCGGTCTGCAGGGCTCGGGTGGCCTCTTCTTCGGCTTCTTCGGCCGGGGTGTTGTTCCAGGTGTCGTCCATGGCAAATGCTCCAGATTCGCTGTGCTGTGGCGGGAGGGCCTGCCGGGAGCGTGGGGTCGCACGGTCCGGCGCGAAAATCGGGCTCACGGCCAGGCAGAGCCTCCGCAGCGGGTGCCGGCCTGCCGATGATCAGGCCCCGCTGCGGCAGCGAAGGATTACTACGAAGCGCCGCATGACTACCTGCGAGAATACCTCCGCCACGGCGGGTTGTCCCGATCCGTGGCGGAGGTTCTCAGTATGTGAGATGAGCGGGCGGGCGTCAGCCCTCCAGGTCGACGCGGCGGCCCATGTCGGCGCCGACCTCGCGGGTGATGGCCTCCACGAGCTGCGGCGCGATGGCGGAGTCGACGGTGAGCGCGATCAGCGCCTTGCCGCCCTTGGCGTCCCGGCCGACCTGCATGCCGGCGATGTTGACCTGCTCGTCGCCGAGCAGCTTGCCGACGGCGCCGACGATGCCGGGGCGGTCGACGTAGGAGAAGAACGCCATGTGCTCGGTCGGGACGAGCTCCATGTTGTAGCCGTTGATCTCGATGATGCGCTCGGCGTGCTTCGGGCCGGTGAGCGTGCCGGAGACCGAGACGACGTCGCCGTCGGCCATCGTGCCGCGCACCTGCACGACGTTGCGCCAGTCGGGGCTGTCCTCGGAGGTGGTGAGGGTGACCTCGACGCCGCGGTCGCGGGCCAGCAGCGGCGCGTTGACGAAGGTCACGGCCTCCTCGATGACGTCCACGAAGACGCCCTTGAGCGCGGCGAGCTCCAGCACCTTCACGTCGTGCTCGGCGATCTCGCCGCGGACGACGACGTCGAGCCGGACGGGGACGCCGCCGGCGAGGGCGGTGAAGATGCGGCCGAGCTTCTCGGCGAGCGGCAGGCCGGGCTTGACGTCCTCGGCGACCGCGCCGCCCTGCACGTTGACGGCGTCCGGCACGAACTCGCCGGACAGCGCGAGCTTCACCGAGCGGGCGACCTGCGTGCCGGCCTTCTCCTGCGCCTCGTGGGTGCTGGCGCCGAGGTGCGGGGTGACCACGACGTTGTCGTGGTGGAACAGCGGGCTGTCGGTGCAGGGCTCGCTGCTGAACACGTCGAGCCCGGCGCCGGCGACGCGGCCGTCCTTGAGGGCGAGGTCGAGGGCCTGCTCGTCGACGATCCCGCCGCGGGCGGCGTTGACGATCCGCACGTTCGGCTTGACCTTGTGAAGCTCGGCGTCGCCGACCAGGCCGAGCGTCTCGGGGGTCTTCGGCAGGTGGACGGTGATGAAGTCGCTCTCGCGGAGCAGCTCGTCGAGCGTGACGAGCTTGACGCCGAGCTGCGCGGCGCGGGCGGCCTGCACATAGGGGTCGAACGCGATCACGTTCATGTCGAAGGCGGCGAGGCGCTGGGCGACCAGGACGCCGATCCGGCCGAGGCCGAGGACGCCGACGGTCTTGCCCTGCATCTCGACGCCGGTGTACTTCGAGCGCTTCCACTCGCCCTGCTTGAGCGCGGCGTGCCCCTGCGGGACGTTGCGCGCGGTGGCGAGGAGCAGCGCGATCGCGTGCTCGGCGGCGGTGACGATGTTGGAGGTGGGCGCGTTGACGACCATGACGCCGGCCTTGGTGGCGGCCTCCACGTCGACGTTGTCGAGGCCGACGCCGGCGCGGGCGACGACCCGGAGCTTCTTGGCGTGCTGGAACACCTCGGCGGTGACCTTGGTGGCGCTGCGCACGATCAGGGCGTCGACGTCGGCGACGGCCGGGAGCAGCTGCTCGCGGTCACCGCCGTCGACGCTCCGGACGTCGAAGTCGGCCTCCAGCACGGCGATGCCGGCCGGGGAGAGTTCTTCTGCGACGAGGACGACGGGCTTGCTCAAGAGGAAACAGTCCTTCGGAAAAGTGGGATGTTCGTGTGCTGTGTGCAGGTGAAGTCGCGAGTCACCTCGTCGTGGACCTCGCCCCCGGCAGACGAGTCTATAACCAGGGGGCCGCGCCGGTTCCCGGCAGGGAAAGACTCACCGGTAACTACGGGTTCGCCCCGTTCTGTCAGGCCGCGTTCGGTTCCGGGACGGCGGCGAGCACGGACGCCACCCGCTCGGCGTCGGCGACGTGCACGTGCGGGACGTCCACGAACACCCGCAGCGGCCCGGCGGGCAGCCCGAGCTCCTCGGCGACGCCGAGCTGCACCTCGCGCAGCGGGATGTACATCAGGTAGCCGCGGTGGACGTTCTGCGACCGGAACATCGCGGTCATGGTCAGCCGGTAGCCACGGATCCGGAACGACAGCGCGGTCAGCGCCGGCAGCCCGTCGGCCGGCTCGCCCGGGATCGTCAGCGAGATCCACGCGCTGGTCGTCCACGGCCTGGCCCGCAGCAGGTCGACCACCCAGCGGATCTGGTCGTGCCCGTCCAGGTCGTGCAGCCGGGGCCAGTACCGGCCGCGGACGACGCGGCGGGTGCGCTCCTGGGCGCGCCGGACCAGGCGCGCGTGGTCGCCGTACTCGTGGAGGATCGGGTCCTCCCAGCTCAGCGAGCTGACCTCGAACAGCAGCGGGGGCCCCTCGATGATGGGGCCGCCGTCCTCCAGCCCGGCCTCGCCGGCGGACCAGACGTGCCGCAGCACGCCGATCCACGCCAGGCCGCACGTCTCCCAGCGCCGGACGTCCTTGTCCCCATGCGGCGGCATGTCATGACTCCGCACCGTTATTCAGAAAATTGACTAGCCGCGCGATTGCCGCGCCGGCGGGGAATTGCGCACCGCCTCCGGCCGGCGTCCGTCCGTTGACCTCGATCAGCCTCACACCGCTCATCCGCTCCGCCCCAGGACCCGCTCCGGCGGCGGTCACACGGGTGTTCGCGCAGGTTCTCCACGCAGTGGCCGCGGCCGTCACGGCTTTCTTCAAGTATCAGGCAAAGTACCCAGAAACGATAGGGATATTTATCCGAACGGTACCTTCACTGGAATTCTGACCGCGATGTCGTCCATCGGTCACTGGACAATCCGCCCAAACGGTCGGGTCACCAGGGATCGGGGCCGTCGCGGTGCAGCACGATGTATCCGGACTGCCGGAAGACCGTCCGGTACCCGGCGGCCTCCAGTTCGGCGACGCGCCGCCGCTGGTCGGCGACCGACGGGAACGGGAACTCCAGCCGCCCGACGTAGGCGACCACCCAGGGCGCCCCGCGCGACCGCTCGTCCCACAGCAGGACGCGGGCGCGGGACGTCAGCGCGGGCCCGACGCCGTTGGCCGCCTCGACGAGCGCGCCGTCGGGGATCGTCGCGGCCGCCGCCGCGGCCGCGCGGGCCCGCTCGTTCTGCCGCCACAGCGCCGGGTCGGCCAGGTGCCGGTAGGCGAAGAACGGCACGCAGACGAGCGTCGCGGCCAGCACTCCGGCCATCGGCAGGACGGGCGGCACGCGCCGCGCCCTCCCCCAGCGCCCGCGCAGCCGCGCGGCCCCGTCCACCGCCGCGAGGACGAGCACGGCGACGATGAACGCGTTGTAGTGGTAGTGGGGCTCCCACCAGTTGCCGAAGCTGCTCGCGAGCATCCGCTCGGCGAGCAGCGGCACGGCGGTGAGGGTCAGCGGGGACGCCAGCGGCAGCAGGAGCAGCGGCAGGACGACCAGCGCCATCGTCAGCACCTTCTGCGGCGGGTCGACGAGCACGGCGGCGACGTCCCACGGCTGGGTGAGGGCGTGGACGGCGGCGTGCGGCACGTCGGGGCCGAGCGCCCCGTACGCCCAGTAGTAGCCGTTGTCGCCGCCGAAGGCCGAGATGAGCACGCGCGAGCTGACCCAGGTGGCGCACAGCCCGACCGCCGCGTAGGCGAGGCCGGCCCGGCGGTCGCCCCGGGGCAGCAGGTCGCGCAGCCGCCGCCGCTCGCCGTCCGGCTCGTCGGGCCGGGTGAGCAGGTAGAGGCCGAAGCCCGTGAGGAGGAGCCCCATGTCCTCCTTGACGAGCAGCAGCGCGGCCGCCGCCAGCGCCGCGTGGACGCGCCGCCCGGCGTCGTACCGCTCGACCAGCAGCGCCGACAGCAGCGGGACGAACGCGACCTCGTGGAAGTCGAACGCGAGCGCCTCGGCGATCGGCCAGGACAGCGCGTAGGCGCCCGCCGCGCAGTACGCGGCGCCGGGCCCGAGCCTGCGCTCGGTGTACCGCCAGATCGGCCAGATCGCGAGCGCGAGCAGCACGGCCTGCGCGACCAGCAGCGTCTCGGGGCCGTCGTGGATCCAGTAGAGCGGCGCGAGCAGCGCCAGGATCGGCGAGAAGTGGTCGCCGAGGACGGAGAAGCCGGGCCCGAAGCCGTTGTGGACGCCCTTCACCATGGCGACCGGCAGGTCGAACCGGCTGTAGGAGCGGACCGCCTGGTCGAAGATCACCAGGTCGTAGCTTCCGGTCCGGAAGGCGCGCAGCCGCATCAGCGCGTACGCCGCGTACAGCAGCGCGCTCGCCGCGATCAGCGCGGCGAGCGGCGGGCGGGGACGGCGCCGGGCGCCTCCCCCGGTGCCGGCCGGAACCTCCCCGACGGGTTCCTGCGCCACGACGACCTCGGCCACGCGCCGGACGCTACCACCGGTCCGGCGCGCGGCTGAGTTCCGGCCCGCGCGTTTCCCCGGTCGGCGCGGCTCCATGACCGCGCCTTTCCCCGGGCGCGAGCCGCCACTCCCCAAGTGCGAGCCGCCGCTCTCCAGGTGCGGCCCGCACTCCCCGAGCGGGCCCGCCACTCCCCGAGCGGGGCCCGCCAGACCGCGGTGCGGGCCTGGCGGGCCGTGGGGCGGCGTTCCCAAGTCGCGGCGTGGGCCTCCTAGGCCGCGGTGCGGCGGGTCGCCGGGAGCCGGGAGGCGGAGGTTGCCCCGGCGACGAGCGCGACGAGCAGCGGGATGCCGACCCCGACCGCGAGGAGCAGCGTCCACGGGATGTCGACGATCACACCGTGCGCCGCCGCGCCCGTCTCCTGGACCTCGCTGGTGAGCGGGCGCGCCACCGCGATGCCGGGGACGAGCCCGCCGGCGATGCCGAGCCAGCAGCCGAGCGCGGCGATGAACGCGGCCCGCCCCATGGCCAGCAGCCGCCGGGTGCCCGGCCGGGCGCCGACGGCGCCGAGCGTCGCGAGGTCGGGCCGGGCGTCGGCGGACGCCAGGCCGGTCGCGATCAGCGCCCCGCCCAGCGCGAGGACCCCCGCCGCTCCCGCCAGCATCAGCGTGACCTTGCCGAACGACCCGGTGAAGCCGCGCTCGACGTAGACGGAACCGTCGTCGCGGGTGAAGGAGTCGAGGGTCTTGTCCAGGCGCGCCTGCTCGGCCTCGGTGACGCGGTGGTCGGCGCGGTCGACGCCGAACGCCTCCGTCCGGACGGGCAGCCCGATCTTCGCGGCGGCCGCCGGGGGCACGATGGCCCGCACGTGCGGGTCGCCGGGAGCGGCGACCGCCGGCAGGTTCTCGATCGTCCGGACGGTGTGCTCCTTGTCGTCCGCCCAGTACGACACCTTGGCCGTGGTCGTCCCTCCGGCCAGGGGCTTGACCCGGAACAGCACGATCTTGCCCTCGGCCAGCGCGGCCGTGACGGCGGGATCGTCGCGGCCGAGGACGAGCCTGGCCTCGCGGGCGCCGCCGACCACGTTGTCCATGAGGGTGAAGGAGGCGTCCCCGTCGAGTTCGGCGGCGAAGCTCACCGAGGGGCACTGCGACCAGTCGTCGGACGCGCAGACCCCGTCCTGCCCCGGCATGGCCTTCAGCGGCAGGACGGGCACGCCGGGCAGGTCGCCCCGGACGGCGGCCCCGACCTGGTCCGCCCGGTCCAGCGGCGGCCGGACCAGCGCCGAGCCCATGGGCAGCCGCGCCTGGTACTCGACCTGCTCCTGCCGGAGGTCGCTGGCGCCCCCGATGGCCAGCGCGGTGATCCCGGCGACGGCCGCCATGATCGCGGCGACCGCGGGCGCGGTGCGGGCCCGGTTGCGGGCGCCGTCCCGGACGGCGAGGCGGAGCGGCAGCGGCAGCCGGTGCGCGAGCCGCCCGGCCGCGCCGATGAGCCACGGGCAGGCGAGCACGAGCCCGATGATGATCGCCGCCGCGCCGATCGCGGCGCCGAACTCGCGCCACCTCCGGACGCCCTCCAGGCACAGCGCCACGCCCGCGGCGACGAGCACGGCCCCGGCGACGGGCCAGCCCCGGCGGCCCGGGGCGGGCGGCTCGCGGCGCTCGGCGAGGGCCGCGACGACGTCCATCCGGGCGGCCTGCGCGGCCGGGACCAGCGCGGCCGCCAGCCCGCTGCCCGCGCCGAGCAGCACGGCTGCGGCGAGCAGGAGCCACGGCACGGTGAACGGGCCGAGCGGGGCCGGGCCCCGGGCCTCGGCGATCCACTTGACGGCGGCCGCTCCCGCGACGCCGAGCACGGCCCCGCCGAGCGCCGCGGACCCGCCGAGGAGGACGCCGCTCGTCAGCACGACGGCGCGCAGGTGCCGGCCGGCCCCGCCGGCGGCGGCGACGAGCGCGAGGTCGCGGCGGCGCCGCCGGACGTCCACCACGAACGCGGGCCCGGCCAGCAGCACGACCTCCAGCACGGCCATCGCGACGATCAGCGCCAGCACGCCGGCCTCGGCGGCGGACGCCGCGCCCGCGCCGCCCGCGCCGCCCGCGCCGTCCCGCGCCGCGGTCGTCGCCCGCAGGACCGCGAGGGCGCTGACGGCGCCGACCGGCAGGCCGATCATGCACAGCACCAGCGCGGTGCGGCCCTTCGACCGCAGCGCGTCCTGCCGCGCGAGGCGGAAGGCGAATCCGTAGCGGGTCACGTCGTCTCCTGCAGCAGGGTCTCGGGGCCGGTGCGGGCGGGGGTGGCGTCGACGAGCCGGCCGTCGCGCAGGAACACGACCCGGTCGGCCCAGGCGGCGTGCCGCGACTCGTGCGTCACCATCAGGCAGGACGCGCCCGCGTCGCAGCGGCCCCGCAGCACCCGCATGACGTCCTCGCCGGTGTGGCTGTCGAGCGCGCCGGTCGGCTCGTCGGCGAGGACGAGCCGCCGGTCGCCGACCAGCGCCCGGGCGATCGCGACGCGCTGCTGCTGGCCGCCGGACATCTCGTCGGGGTAGCGGTCGGCGAGGTCGCCGACGCCGACCTCCTCCAGCGCCTCCAGCGCCTCCCGGCGGGCCTTGCGGGCGCGGACGCCGTCCAGCTCGCGCGGCAGCATGGCGTTCTCGGCGGCGGTCAGGCTGGGGATGAGGTTGAGGTCCTGGAAGACGTAGCCGACGGCGCGGCGGCGCAGCGCCGAGCGGGCGGCGCGGCCGAGCGCGCCGAGGTCGGCGCCGGCCACGAGGACCTGCCCGGACGTCGGGGTGTCGAGCCCGCCGGCGAGCGTCAGCAGGGTCGACTTGCCGGAACCGGACGGGCCCATCACCGCGACGAACTCGCCCTCGGCGACGTCCAGCGTCACTCCCGCGAGGGCGTGCACGAGGCCGGGGCCGCTGCCGTGGTCGCGGGAGACGTCCCGCAGGGCGAGCAGGGTCATCGGCGGGCCTCCTCATCGGTCTCCGCCGGGACGTTCGGGGTCGGCGCCGGCGTCGGCGGCGGTGCCGGAGGCGTGGCGCGGGCCACGTAGGTCTCGCAGTGGTCGAGCCAGCGCACCTCGGCCTCCGCCTGGAAGATCATGGATTCCAGGACGAGCCGCCACGCGCGGTCGCCCTGCTCGGCGGGGACGGCGGGCGCGTCGGCCTTCAGCCGGGTGAGGTCCTGCAGGGCGCGCAGGGTGGCGCCGCGCTGGGTCTGGACGACCTCGGCGACGTCCACGCCGGGCGTGGTGACGGCCATCGCCAGCTTGATCGCCAGCTCGTCGCGGGGCCGGTCGGCGCGGACGATCGGGGTGGCGAACCACCGCCGCACGTCCGCCTCGCCCGCCGGGGTGATCCGGTAGACGAAGCGGCCCTCGTCGTCGGCGCCGACGCGGGTGACGAGCTCGTCGCGTTCGAGGCGGGACAGGGTGGAGTAGACCTGGCCGATGTTGAGCGGCCAGGTGGCGCCGGTGGACGACTCGAACTCGGCGCGCAGCTGGTAGCCATAGCGGGGCCCCTGGGACAGCAGTGCCAGGAGGCCATGACGGATCGACATACCTACCAAGTATGCATACCGCGTATGGCTAGGGCAATACCGAGTATGCATCCGGGCGACACGCCAGGCGGATTTCACTGTGTGCAATCACTTGGAGGCTTAACGTAATCACCGATCCCCGGCCAATCAGGAGAGACCCGTGTCCTCGGACTGCACCATCAGCGTGTTGCGCGACGTCCTGCGCGTGTACGACCACCGCTACCTGAGCCTCGACCGCGTCCAGCGCGAGCGCCTCGTGGAGGGCACCCGCCGCGTCATCGGCGAGGAGGGGCTCAGCGACGCCGCCCGCGCCGCGATGCCCGCGTCCGTCAGGCTCAGGGCGTTCTGCATCCAGCACGGCCTGAACGACGAGCTGGAACGGCTGATCAGCGACGAGGCGAAGGGGGTCCTGGCGGGCGCGGTCGTGGTCGGCGGGCGGATCTACGCCATGTACCCGTACCTGCGCGGCGTCCCCCGCCAGGACGCCGACATCACCGCCGAGGTCGGCGTCGACCACCGCCTGGACGCCGTCACCTGGCAGAACAGGAAGATCCGCATCCGCGGGTTCGCGGCGCTGCAGCGCATCGAGACCGACCGGACCGCCGTGGACGTCATCCTGCGGGAACGGACGTCCGGCCGGGAGCACGGCTTCCTCGCCGAGCCCCGCCAGGAGCGTCCCGGCGCGTTCGAGGCCGTCGCCGACCCCGCCGTCGTCGAGCCGGGACGCTGGGACGTGCACGTCACCGCGACGAGCCTCGGCGTGACGCGCGAGGCCCGCCTCGGCTCGGTCCGCGGCGAGAACCTGAAGACCGTCGAGCAGCGGCGCACCGCCGACGCCAAGGACGTCAGGGTCTACTTCACCAAGGGCGGCCATCTGGCGCTGGCCGTCGCCGAGACCGCCGGGCGGCCGCCCCTGCTCAACAGGTTCCGCCGCCTCCGCCTCACCCGATGAGCGCGGCGTGCCGCCCCGCACGGTTCGCGGGGCGACACGCCGGTCGCCGGTCAGTCGAGCGGACGGTCAGCCGTTGAGCCAGCTCATCAT
>NZ_VCKZ01000131.1 GCF_005889745.1 Actinomadura geliboluensis | reverse complement strand
GGCATACGAGATGTCTTAGGGTCTCGTGGGCTCGGGCGTGGTGGGTGGTGGTGGTCCAGAGGTTGGTGGCTGATGGTTGCCGCGTCGGCGGTGTGCGGGTGGTGGGTGTGTCGTCGGGTGGTAGGACGCGGTAGGCGTAGCGTCCGGTGTGGTCTTGGGTGATGGCGATCTGGTGTGGGTTGGTGTGCTTGAAGCGGTTGTGCCATCCGCAGGTGAGTGCGAGTTGGTCGATGTCGGTGGGGCTGTGGCCGAGTGCCCAGCCGTGGACGTGGTCGACTTCGCACAGTGTCCCGGGCACTTCGCATCCCTGCACCGCACACGTGGCGTACAGGGCCTCCAGGACCTGGCGTTGCGCGGCGGTGGCGAACCGGACGCGATGTCCCAGGTACAGCGGAGTGTTCCCCTTGCCGAGCAGCAGTGGTGAGACTCCGGCGTTCAGGGCGATGCGCCGGGCCTGCTCTGCCGGGATGGGGGTGCCGTCGGTGAGGCGTGCCGGGGCGGTGCCGCCGGTGAGGGTGTCCAGGTCGCAGAAGACGGTGACCTTGGTGGCCTTGTGCCCACCTGACAACACCGTGGTGAGTGCGGCGGCGGTGCGTTCGGACAGGTCGCGGTGGTCGTCGGTTCCGGCGGGTTTGGCCAGCGGGGCGAGGGTGCCGTGCCAGGTGGCGGCGTCTTCGGCGTTGAGCCAGCCTTTGATGTAGCGGCCGCCGTCCAGCGAGCGGGTCGAGTCGATCCAGGACCGGTCGTAGCCGCGTGCGACGTCCTCGGGGGCTTGCTCGTGTCCGTCGCGTTCGGCGATGAGGTCGGTGATCTTGTTGCCGAACGCGGCGACCTTGCCCGCGGAGAAGCCCTGCCCGGCCAGGTCGAGGAGGATGTGTTCGGCGGCGGCGCAATCGGTGTCGTCCAGCCGTGCGACGGCGGCGCTGATGGTGGCGGCGTATCCGTAGGACAGTTCCCCGTCGATCAGGCGGCGGGTGACCTCGGGGAGGCGGTGGCGCTGGCGGGCCAGGTGCAGGCGTTCCTTGGCGCGGGCTTCGCGCATGCCCAGCCGGGTGCGCAGCCACGCCAGGGTGGAAGGCAGTCCCCACCGGCGCATCTCCCCGGAGGCGTCGACGCGGGCGATCAGAGCGGCCAGTGCGCTTTCGTGCTGGTCGGTGGCGCGGGCGAGGGTCTCGGCCTGGGCCAGGCAGTCGGCCGCCGAGGCGGGCGCCTCGCGGCGGGCGAGTTCGGCCGCGATCGCTGCCGCCGCGTCCACCAACTCCTCGGTGGACATCGACGCGACATCGACTCGGCTCGAACACATGACTCAATGTTATCGAACAGTCACGCAAGATCATCTCGATTTCGATAAAGAATCTTGTCGTCTTTACCGCCGGGCCGAATCGGGGAATATTTCGCCCATCCGGGCGCCGTAAACCGGTCCCGGTCGCCTGTGGCTGCGGTTTGCCGGGGCCGAAGGCCCCGGGTCAGAGGTCAGCGGCCACGCACCGACCTGCAGCCGAACCACCACACCCCCACCAGCGAGCCCAGCCGAAGTGACTTCAGCCCACCATGACCGCAATGTCCACACCGACCCGCAGAGGCCACCGCAACCGGGCACCTGCAGCAACCACACTAATCCGGTAAAAAACCACCGCAACCGGGACCAACAACAGAACACCCGCTAATTCGGCTTTACCCCGGCCGCCCACGCCACCGACGGCATCGAGTTGCCGAACCGCCGGCTTCACAAGGCCACAAGGCGGACGGGGGGGCGGGCCCGACCAGTCGTCGACCCGCGGTGTCTCGTGGGTGGCCGGATCGTCGCAGACCAGATGCACCTCCGGTCATCGACCCCAGCGCCACATCCGCCGCATGGCGGATGAACACTAGAGGCTGAACTCTCCGCGCTTCACCCGGACCAGCAACCCGGCGAACGCCTCACGCTCGAACGCCAGCCGTTCCCCATCCGGGTCCTTGGAGTCCCGCACCCACACCCGGTCGCCTGATTCCGAATGAGGTAGCGCAAATGCTCCGCCATGACTGCGGGGCCTCCGACGACGTTTTCGAGCACCTCCTGATCGATGAGTATCCACAAGTACGGGGGGTTCTCACGTTGCAGCACCTTCTGGCGCTTCGTCCGGGCTCTGCTCTCCGCCTCAGCCTCGGCGCTCCGCCCGGCGCGGCCTTGAGGAGTGCCTCCGCGTACGTCTGCGTCTGCGCCAGCGCTGGGACGGTCTGGCCGTGGTACATCTTGAGGACGTCTGCGGTCTCTTCATACTGGATGTACCGCTTGAACAGTCCGGGTCGTGCCCACCGCACGCGAACATGTGCAGTCTCTCGAAGTGACCGCCGGTCTCCCATGCCTGGTCGAGCCGCCTCATGTCTGTATCGCGCGGCCGAAGGCGACCGGCCCCCCAATTCGATACGGTCGCCCGGGTCACGTGGACGACCATGGCGGCCTGTGCGAGCGAGAGACCTCGCTGGGTGCGATGAAACCACAGGTCAAAGGCCAGCCAGGCCCATAGTGAGGACGCCGGGTCGATCGACTCTCGAACACTCATCGCTCCCCCACGGGTGTATCGCGCCACCTCGAAATCACTTCGCGTAAAAAACGAACACCAAGGGTGAGGGCAGAATCCGCGAACTGGGGATTCAGCCGCGAAGTAATCAACGACTCGGCCTCGTGATGAGCGAGATCGTCACCAACGCCGTCACGGCGGCGCGCGGCCGGGAGATCCGGCTCCGCTGCGCTCTGGAGGACGGGACGCCTCTCCTGGAGTGCTGGGACCCGTCCCTCGACCTACCGGCCCCGGCCCCGCCGTCCCTCACCGCCGAGAATGGACGCGGCCTCGCCATCGTCTCCGCCTACGAATAGGCCAAGGAGACCGGCACGCGCCCCTCCGCCACCGGCGAAGGAAAGATCGTCTGGGCCCAGATGCCCGGCTGACCCCGTTTCAGGAGAGCGAGGGCAGGCGGGGGCGCGGTGTGCTGCCGAGCCCCCGCAGGGAGTGAGCTCAGGCGAAGCGGGCGAGGCCGGCGGAGATGACCGTGCGGTCGTCCGCGGCGGCCTCGAAGAGGGTCGCCCCGGCGCCGTCCTTCCAGGTTTCGACGCGCAGGGCGTCGCCCGGGAAGACGGGGGCGGCGAAGCGGCCCTCTAGTTCGCGTAGGTCGGCTGGGTGGGCGCCGACGGACGAGGCCAGGGGCAGGGTGATCGCCGCCAGCGTGCACAGGCCGTGCATGATGGGGCGCGGCATCCCGGCCGTCTTCGCCGCCTCCGGGTCGATGTGCAGGTGGTGGCGGTCGCCCAGCAGGCGGTAGAGGGCCGCCTGGTTGGTGGCCGTACGGACGTCCAAGGTGCTGGAGGGGGCCATCTCGGGACGGCGGCGTGCGGATGGGCCTCGGTCGCCGCCGAAGCCGCCCGCGCCCGGTGCGAACACCGACCACGTCGCCTCGAAGTACTCGCTGTCCACGGTCACGTCGAAGACCGCCGCCGAGCCCTTGTCCCAGACGTCCGCGACGCGGGCGCTCATCTCCACCGCCCCCGAGCGCGGCAGGTCCTTCAGCACGTGAAGGCGCTGGGTGCCGTGGACGGCCGTCCCGGTGTCGAACGCGCCCGCCGCACCGAGGGCGTCCAGGGCCCACTGGGCGAGGGTCAGCGCGAACGTCGGCAGGACGCGCAGCCGCTCCTCGAAGACCAGGTCGAGGTCGGAGGCGTCCGCGCCGACCGCCAGCGCGTAGAGGATCGCCCGGGTCTCGTCATAGGTGACGGTCCGGGTGCCGAGGTCCTTGCCCTGCCATTCGCTCACGCGTCCGCTCCCAGGATCAGGCCGCTGGTCGGGACGCCGGTGCCGGCGGTGACCAGGACGTTGTGGACGTCGCCCGGCTGGTTCACCGACGTGCCGCGCACCAGGCGGACGCCCTCGGCGATGCCGTTCATCCCGTGGATGTACGCCTCGCCGAGCTGCCCGCCGTGGGTGTTGAACGGGAGCCGGCCGCCGAGTTCGAGGTTGCCGTCCGCGATGAAGTCCTTGGCCTCGCCCTTGGCGCAGAAGCCGAGCTCTTCGAGCTGCGGCAGCACCAGCGGCGTGAAGTGGTCGTAGAGGATCGCGGCCTGGACGTCGGCCGGGGTGAGCCGCGACTGCGCGTACAGCTGCCGTCCCACCAGGCCCATCTCGGGGATGCCGGTGATCTCGGAGCGGTAGTAGCTCGTCATCATGTGCTGGTCGTTGCCGGACCCCTGCGCGGCGCCCCAGATCAGCGCGGGGCGGTGCGGCAGGTCGCGGGCGCGTTCGGCGGAGACGATCACCAGCGCCTGGCCGCCGTCGCTCTCCTGGCAGCAGTCGAGGAGCCGGAGCGGTTCGGCGATCCAGCGGGACGCCTGGTGGTCCTCCAGCGTGATCGGGCGGCCGTGGAACCACGCGGCCGGGTTCTTCGCGGCGTGCGCCCGGTCGACGACGGCGACGCGGCCGAAGTCCTCGCTGGTCGCGCCGTACTCGTACATGTAGCGGCGGGCGAACATCGCGACCCACTGCGCGGGGGTCGACAGCCCGAACGGGTTCATCCACGCGTACGCGGCGCTGTCGGCGCTGACGTCCATCGGCCGGTTCGCCTGGCCGAGGCCGTAGCGGGTGCCGGACCGCTCGTTGAACGCCCGGTAGCAGACGACGGCGTCGGCGACGCCGGTCGCGACGGCCATCGCGGCCTGCTGGACGGTGCCGCAGGCCGCGCCGCCGCCGTGCCCGACGCGGGAGAAGAACTTCAGCTCGCCGATGCCGAGGTTGCGGGCGATGTGGATCTCGGAGCTGGTGTCGGCGGTGAACGTCACCATCCCGTCCACGTCGGACGGCTGGAGGCCCGCGTCCAGGATCGCGGCGAGCACGGCCTCGCAGGCGAGCCGCAGCTCGCTGCGCCCGGACTCCTTGGAGAACTCCGTGGCGCCGATCCCGGCGATCGCGGCCGCTCCCGGCAGCACGCTCATGCCCCGCTCCCTTCCAGCTGGACGACGGGCAGTTGGACCACGACGGTGCCGGTCACGTGCGGGCCGATCGCGTTCACGCCGCGCACCTTGATCTCGACCCGGCCGCCGTCCCGCTTCTCGGTGACGGTGCCGGTCAGGACCATCGTGTCGCCCGGGTAGTTCGGCGCGCCGAGCCGGATCTTGATGGCCTTCACCACGGCGGCGGGCCCGGCCCAGCCCGTGACGTACCGGTCGACGAGCCCGTTCGTCGTCAGGATGTTCATGAAGACGTCCTTGGAGCCGCGCTCGACCGCGAGCGACGGGTCGTGGTGGACGTCCTGGTAGTCGCGGCTCGCCAGCGCGGTCGCGACGATCATCGTGCGGGTCAGCGGGACGCGCAGCTCGGGGAGCTCCTCCCCCACCGCGACGTCGGCGTAGGCGCGGCTCACAGCGTTCTTGCTCACAGGGCCGCCCCCAGGAGGTCGAGGTCGGCGGACGCGCCGCCGAGCGTCCCGGCGAGCTGCTTGCCCCACAGGAAGTGGCGGTGCACCGGGTAGTCGACGTCCACGCCGATGCCGCCGTGCAGGTGCTGGACGCGGTGGACGACGTTCAGCCCGCCCTCGTCCGACCACCACTTGGCGGTGAGGACGGCGGTCTCGGCGTCCTCCCCGGCCCCGATCAGCGAGACCGCGTGCCAGAGGCAGACGCGGAGCGCGTCGATCTCGATGTAGCAGTCGGCGAGCTGGTGCTGCGCGGCCTGGAACGTGGCGAGCGGGCGGCCGAACTGCTCCCGCCCGGACAGGTAGTCGGCGGCCATCCGCAGCGCGCCCTCGGCCACGCCGACCTGGAGCGCGGCGACCGAGACGCGGGCGAGCCGCAGCGCCTCCGCCAGCGCGCCCTCTCCGAGCGCCTGCGCCGGGACGCCGTCGAGGGTGAGGTGGCCGGCCTTGTCGTGCGTGGTGGTCTCGGTCGCCACCCAGGAGGTCCCGGCGGCGGACGTCTCGACCAGGAACAGCCCGGGGCCGTCCGGCGCGGACGCCGACACCAGCACGTGGCTCGTCCCGAACGGGGTGGGGACGACCGCCTTCGTGCCGGTCAGCAGCCACCCGTCGCCGTCGCGGACGGCGGCGCAGCGCGGCGCGGCCGGGTCGGACGGCCCGAACTCCTCCAGCGCGACCGTCAGCCGCACGGACCCGTCCAGCACGGGCGGCAGGATCTCCCGCTGCGCCGCCGACCCGTGCGCGGCGAGCGTCATCGCGGCGACGACGACCGGCCAGACCGGGACGGGCGCGACGGCGCGGCCCTGCTCCTCCAGCAGGACGGCCAGCCCGGCGGCGCCGAGCCCGGCCCCGCCCGCGTCCTCCGCCACCGCGACGCCGAGCAGCCCGGTCTCGCCGAGCTCGGCCCACAGGCTCTCGTCCACGCCGCGCTCGGACGCCTCCGCGGCCTTGATCCGCGCCTGGGACGCCTGATCGGTGAAGATCTGGCGGGCCAGGTCCCGGACGGCCTCCAGCTCCTCGCCCAGGGTGAAGTCCATCAGCGCTCCTTAGCGTCTGCGTCGGCCGGGCGGAACGCCGGCAGGGACAGGTCGGGGTCCGGGTCGATCCAGTCGAGGACGACGGGCATGCCGACCTCGACGTCCTCCGGCGCGACCCCGGTCATGTTCGCGATCAGCCGGGTGCCCTCGGTCAGCTCGATCACCGCGACGACCAGCGGGTACTCGAACGCCGGGTGGCGCGGGTGGTGGTTGACCACGTAGCTGTAGACGTGGCCGTTCCCCTGCGCCTCGACGGTGTCCCACTCGAACGAGCCGCACTGCGGGCAGCAGGGGCCGGGCGGGTGCCGCAGCGACTTGCAGTCGGCGCAGCGCTGGATGACGAGCCGGTGCTCGCGCGCCGCCTCGAACCAGAACGCGTTGTCCAGGTTGATCGCGGGCCGCGGCCGCAGCGCCTTCGGCTTCGCCTCGTCCGCCGGCTCGGCGGGCTTCTCCGGGGGGCGGAAGCGCAGCAGCCGCCACCCCTGCGTCGCGACGACCTCGCCGGACGCGTCGCGGTAGGTCCGCAGGGTGGTGATGAAGCGGCCGGCTCCGAGGCCGGTCTTCTTCTCTGGGGAGATCGCCTGCACGACCTCCTCGACGCTGACGCGGTCGCCCGGCACCAGCTCCCGGACGAACTCGAACTCCGAGTCGGTGGCGACGACGGAGGTGTACCCGCCCTCGGCGAGCAGCGCCGTCAGCTCGTCGGAGCCCGTCGGCTCCGGGTCGGGGCGGACGGACGCCGCGTAGCCGCGCATCGTCCACGCCTGCACCATCGAGGCGGGCGCCACGACGCCGTCGCGGCCGGTCTCGCGGGCGGCGTCCTCGTCCAGGTAGACCGGGTTGCCGTCCTCCATGGCCTCGACCCAGTGCCGGATCATCGGGACGTTCACCGGGTCCTGCCCGAAGCGCCGGGTCAGCAGCTCCTTGCCGACCCAGGCTTGCAGCCTCTCCTCGTAATCATCCGTAACCGCGTAGTCGCTCATGACCGCTTCACCCTCGGCAGGCCCAGCCCCTGGACGGCGACCATGTCGCGGAGCACCTCGTTGACGCCGCCGCCGAACGTGTTGACGATCCCCTGCCGGGACAGCTGCTCGATCTGCCCGTGCAGCACCGCGCCCGGCGACTCGGGACGGATCCGCCCGGCCGCCCCGAGCACCCCGGTCAGCGTCCGCTGGACGAAGATGTGCGTCTCCGTCCCGTACGTCTTGGTGGCCCCGGCCTGCGCGCCGGTGAGCTCCCCGGCCTCGACCGCCATGGTCATCTTCCAGTTCATCAGCCGCATCGCCTCCAGCCGCGCGTACGCGCGGGCGAGGTCGGCGCGCACCCACGGCAGGTCGATCACGCCGTTCTCGCGGGCCCAGTCCCGGACGTCCTCCCACAGCCGGATCATCCGGCCGCCGAGGGCGGCGAGGCCGATGCGCTCGTGGTTGAGCTGGGTGGTGATGAGGCTCCAGCCGCCGTCGACGTCCCCGACGGCCGAGGACGCGGGCACCCGGACGCCGTGGTAGTACGTCGAGGTCACGACCATGCCGCCGACGGTCGGGATCGGGCTCCAGGAGAACCCGTCCGCGTCGGTAGGGACGATCAGGATCGAGATGCCCTTGTGCTTCGGCGCGTCCGGGTTGGTGCGGGCGGCGAGCCAGATGTGGTCGGCGGTGTTGGCGCCGCTGGTGAACACCTTGCTGCCGTCGACGACGAACTCGTCGCCGTCCAGGACGGCCCTGGTGCGCAGCGACGCGAGGTCGGTGCCGGCGTCGGGTTCGGTGTAGCCGATCGCGAAGACGATGTCGCCGGACAGGATGCCGGGCAGGTACTTCTTCTTCTGCTCGTCCGTGCCGAAGCGCATCAGCGTCGGGCCGACCGTGTTCACGGTGACGAACGGGAACGGCAGCCCGGCCCGCTGCACCTCGTCGAAGAACACGTACTGCTCGGCGATCGACTTGCCCTGCCCGCCGTACTCGGTCGGCCAGCCGTAGCCGAGCCAGCCGTCGTTGCCGAGCATCTTGACGATCTCGCGGAACCGGTCGCCGCCGACGCCCTGCTCGCCGGCGCGGCGGCGCACGTCCTCGGGCAGCAGGCCCGCGAAGTACGCCCTCAGTTCCGCGCGCAGTTCACGATGCGCGTCGGACTCACGCAGATCCATACCTGCCCTTTCTCGGTTACGGAGCCACAGTTCACGGGAGGAAGCGCACACGTCCGGCGGCGATGAACTCGTCCCGGAGCGCGGCCTTGTCCGCCTCGGTCATCAGCACGTACTCGGGGGCGCCGCGGCCCGCCCACCGGTAGACGGGGTCGGTGGTGCGCCAGCCGTCGAGCTGCAGCTCCTTCTTCTTGAGCTTGCCCGAGCCCGTCGTCGGCAGCGCGTGCGAGACGCGCACGAACCGCGGGGCGCCCTTGGTGCCGAGGTCGTCCTGCGCGGCGAGGAACGCGGGGAGGTCGAGGTCCTCGAACGCGACGCCCTCGGGGATCTCGATCGCGGCCATCACCTGGTCGCCGGAGCGCGGGTCGGGGACGCCGAACGCGACCGCGTCCACGATCCTCGGGTGGCGGCGGACGACGTTCTGGGTGAGCAGCGCCGAGATGTTCTCCGAGTCGACCCGGATCCAGTCGCCGGACCGGCCGCCGAAGTACAGGAACCCGTCCCCGTCGATGTAGCCGAGGTCGCCCGTCCAGTACCAGCCGTGCCGGACGCGCTCGGCGTCCGCCTCCGGGTTCTTGTAGTAGCCCTCGAACTTCGCGGCGCCGTGCACGTCGACGATCTCGCCGACGGCGGCCTCGGCGTTGGTGACGCGGCCGTGCTCGTCCAGGACGGCGCGGGCGCACGTCTCGCGCGTCTCCGGGTTGACGATGCGGACGCCGTCGTGGGCGGGGCGGCCGAACGCGGTCGGCGGCGCGGCCGGGTCCCGCTTGATCATGCCGGCGCTCTCGCTGGAGCCGTAGCCCTCCACGAGCCGCGCGCCGAACCGGCGCAGGAACTCGGCCTTGTCCTCGGGGGACGCCTCGGTGCCGAACCCGTGGGTGAGCGTGTTGTCGCCGTCGTCCGGCCGCTCCGGCGTGGCGAGGACGTACCCGATCGCCTTGCCGACGTAGTTGAAGAACGTCGCGCCGTAGAACCGGACGTCCGGCAGGAACCCGGACGCGGAGAACTTCGGCGCGAGCACGACGGTCGCGCCGACCGCGAGCGACGGCGCCCACAGCGCCATCAGCGCGTTGCCGTGGAACAGCGGCATCGAGCAGTAGCTGATGTCGTCGCGCTTGATGTCGTACTTGGCGCTGTTGTTGCGGCCCAGCTCGGCGAGGCGGCCCTGCGAGCAGCGCGCCGCCTTCGACGCGCCCGTGGTCCCGGACGTGAACAGCAGCAGGATCTGCGTCTCGGGCGTGACGGACGCGTCCACCCACGGCTCGCAGGCGTGGGCCTCCACCCGCGCCGCGTAGTCATCGTCGTCGATCAGGACGAAGCGGTCGCGGGGGACGCCGATGTCGAGGCCGTCCAGGAGCTTCAGCCCGGCCTGGTCGGTGACGAGCAGCTGCAGGTCGGTGTGCCGGACCTCCTGCTCCAGGTAGGCGCCGGTCCGCGTCGAGTTGATCCCGACGATCGTCGCGCCGCTGAGCGCCGCCGCGCCCAGCCACAGGACGTACTCCGGCACGTTCTCCAGCAGCACCCCGATGTGGAACGGGCCGTCCCGCCGCAGCTCGCGGGCGAGCGAAGCGCGCGCGGCGCTCTCCCGGACGACCTCGTCCCACGTCCACGTCCGCTCGCGGCTGCGCAGGCCGTGCCGGGTGTCGCCCACCCGGTCCAGCAGCATCGCCGCGATCGTCTCGTCACGCACTCGCGGATCCCCAGGCCGGCTCGGTGGACAGGACGCAGTGCGTGCCGCCGTAGATCGCGGTCATGCACTTGTTGCAGTGGATGCACAGCGACTCGGTCGCGGGCTCCGCCTGGATCCGGTTGATCAGGTCGGGCTCGCGCAGCAGCGCGCGGGCCATCGCGACGAACTGGAAGCCCTCCGCCATCGCGGTGTCCATGCCCGCCTTGTCGGTGACGCCGCCGAGCAGGATCATCGGCAGCTTCACCGCCGCGCGGATCTGCCGGGCGTCCCTCAGCAGGTACAGGTCCTCGTACGGGTAGGACTTCAGGAAGTGCTTGCCGATCAGCTGGATGCCGAGCTTGGTCGGCTGCTTCATCACGGACGCGAACTCGTGCAGCGGCGCGTCGCCCTTGAACAGGTACATCGGGTTCAGCAGGGAGCTGCCCGCGGTCATCTGGAGGGCGTCGACCGAGCCGTCCTCCTCCAGCCACCGCGCGACCTGGATGGCCTCGTCGATCCAGAAGCCGCCGGGCACGCCGTCGTCCATGTTCAGCTTCGCGGTGACCGCGATGCGGTCGCCGACGGCGTCGCGGACGGCGCGGCCGATCTCGCGCGCCAGCCGGGCCCGGTTCGCCAGCGACCCGCCGTACTCGTCCTTGCGGTGGTTGACCTTGGGGCTGAGGAACGAGCTGGTCAGGTAGTTGTGCCCCATGTGGATCTCGATGGAGTCGAACCCCGCCTCGATCGCCATCCGGCCGGCCCGCGCGTGCGCCTCGACGACCCGCGCGATGTCGCCGTGCGTGGCGGCCTTCGCGACGGTCTGCGTCGTCAGGTGGAAGTGGCGGCTCGGCGCGAGCGCGGGGAGCTTGTTGCTCTTGGGGTTGGCGACCGGGCCCGCGTGCCCGATCTGCGCCTGGACGGCGGCCCCCTCGGCGTGCACGGCGTCCGTCAGCTTGCGGAGGCCGGGCATGGCCTCGTCCCGCCAGTGGATCTGCCTGCGGTCGGTGCGCCCCTCCGGCGCGACCGCGCAGTACGCGACGGTGGTCATCCCGACGCCGCCGCGCGCGTGCCGGACGTGGAAGTCGATCAGCGCGTCGGTGACCTGGCCGTCCTTGGTCAGGCCCTCGTACGTCGCCGCCTTGATCGTGCGGTTCCGCAACGTGACCGGGCCGAGCTTGGCCGGGGTGAAAACGTCGGGCTTCGGGTCGTTCATTCAGAGTCCTCCATCCGGACTAGACGGTAATCAGCGGGATGTCCGGGCACTCCGGACATCCCGCTGACTGGGAGCGTCGACCTGCCCCGCTACCCCTGGTCGCGGAGCGCGGCGGCGATCTGGTCGGCCTGCGCCTGCTGCTCCATCAGCTGCCGCAGCAGCCACAGCCGCAGGACGCGGGTCACGGCGGCGGCCAGGTACAGGGCCGCGCCGAGGACGGTCACCGCCAGGAACCCGATGGCGAGCGTCTGCAGCGAGCCCACGTCCCGCATGTCGTCCTTGGTGAGCGAGACGTTGTAGGCGATGAAGGCGCCGACGACGCCGGCGACCATCGCGAGGGCGCCGGCGATGCGCAGGGCGCCGTCGAAGCGGGACTGGTCGGTCCTCAGCTTCTGGCCGGCCACGTCGTCCTTGAACTGCTTGCGTCGTTCCTCAGTGAGCATTCGGGGTCAACCTCCCAGGTAGTCGCTGGACAGCCGGTCTTCGATCTCGGCGGGCGGGCCGACCGCCGCCACGCGCCCGTGCAGCATCAGCGCGGCGGTGTCGGCGATCGGCAGGACGGCGCGGGCGAACTGCTCCGCGACCAGCACCGACAGGCCGCCCTCGACCAGCTCGGCGACCGTCTCGTACATCCGGGTGACGATCATGGGCGCGAGGCCCATGGACAGCTCGTCGAGCAGCAGCACCGCCGGATCGGTGCCGAGCGCCCGGGACAGCGCGAGCATCTGCTGCTCGCCGCCGGACATGGATCCGGCGAGCTGATGGCGGCGCTTCCCGAGGATCGGGAAGCGGGCGTACGCCTTCTCCTCCAGGTCCTCCAGCCGCGCGCCGGTGCCGGTGGCCGTCCACAGGTTCTCCCGCACCGTCAGGTTCGGGAAGATCCCGCGGCCCTCGGGGATCGAGCAGACGCCGAGGCGGGCCGCGTCCTGCGCGGAGATGCCGTTCACCTTGCGGCCCGCGAACCGCAGCTCCCCGCCGGTCGGGGGGTGCAGGCCCGCGCACACCCGCATCGTGGTGGACTTGCCGCCGCCGTTCGGGCCGAGCAGCGCCAGCAGCGACCCGGGCTTCAGCGCCAGGTCGACGCCGTGCAGCACCTCGATCGCGCCGTAGCCCGCGCGGACCCCGGCCAGTTCGAGCAGCGGCTCGGCGTCCGCCTCGGCCGCCGCCCGCGGCTCGGGGACCACCTTCGACTCAGGCATGGGACGCCTCCTCCGTGCCGATGTAGGCGGCGATGACCTCCGGCGACTCCTTGATCTCCGCCGGGGTGCCGGACGCGATCAGCGCGCCGTAGTCGAGGACGTGGATCGTGGCGCACAGCCTCATCACGAGCGGCAGGTCGTGCTCGACCAGGCAGATCGCGAGGCCCTCCCCGGCGAGGCCGGTGAGCATCTCGGCGAACGCGTCCGTCTCGCGCTCGGTCTGGCCGGACGCGGGCTCGTCCAGCAGCAGGACGCGCGGTGAGCTCATCAGCGCGCGCGCCACCTCCACGACGCGGGCCCGTCCGATCGGGATGTCGGACACATCGCGGTCGGCGATGTCGGTGAGCCCGGTCCGTTCGAGGACCTTGTCGGTCTGCTCGTCCAGGTCGAAGCGCTTGCGGCTGTGGCTGCGCAGGATGTCGCCCGCGACGCGGACGTTGTCGCGCACCGAGAGCGACAGGAACAGCTCCAGGCGCTGGAACGTCCGCGCCATGCCGCGCCGCGCGCGCTTGGCCGGGGACAGCTTGGTGATGTCGTCGCCGTCCAGGAGCACCTGGCCGGACGCGGGCTTCTGCAGGCCCGTGATGGTGTTGAACATCGTGGTCTTGCCGGCGCCGTTCGGGCCGATCAGCCCGGTGATCTGCCCGCCGGCCATCATGAGGCCGACGTCGTCGACGGCGGTGTTGCCGCCGAACCGGACGGTGATGTTCCGCGTCTCCAGCAGCGCCGCTGCGGGCTCTGACGTCGTGTCAGGCATGGACCCCTCCCTTCAGGCCGAGTTCGCGGTCGACGCGCGCGCGCAGTTCGTCGGTGTAGGGCTCGTCCACGCCGAGGAGTTCCAGCGGCGTCGGACGGTTGCGCCGCCCCTCGTCCAGGTACATGCGGCCGAAGACCGGCAGCAGCATGACGGCGCAGAGCGCGATGATCGCGAACAGCCACGTCCCGATGACGCCGGTGAGCGCGAGGACGTAGAGGACGGCGCCGAACGCCCCCGCCCCGTACAGGACGGGCTTGGCGTCCCGCGTCGCGCGGTAGCCGTCGATGATGTCGTGGACGAAGCCGCTCGGGTTGCGGCCGACGCCCATCCCGACCAGCGCCGTCCCGACGAGGACGAGGTGGCCGAGCGCCGTGTAGATCGTCGCCATGCCCTCGTTCTCCAAGGCCAGGTCGCCGAACGTCGACACGAGGACGGCCGAGCCGACGCCCGCCATCAGCCCCCCGAGCAGCGCGCCGCTGAGGTAGCCGATGCCGGCGACCACGACGAGCATCAGCAGCGCGAGGCTGCCGACGAAGGAGAAGTTCTCCTGCGCGACGGTGCCGGTCGCCGCCGACATCAGCACGCCGCCGAGCCCCGCGATCGCCGCGGAGATCATGAAGACGCTCAGCTTCAGCCGGACCAGGTTCTGCCCGAGCATCGCCGACGCCGCCGGGCTGTCCTTCATCGCCGCGAGCCGCCGCCCGTACCCGCTGTTGCGCAGCGCGGCGAGCCCGACGGCGATCAGCGCGAACAGCACGGTCGCCGTCATCAGCGACGTCGTCCCGTCCCGCAGGTCGAGCGGGCCGACCTTCAGCGGCGGGACGATCAGCGACCCGTCCGGGAACAGCGTGAACTTCACTCCGAACAGCTCGTGCTGCGTGGTGTCGCGCAGCACCATGTTCGAGAGGAACTCGCCGAACGCCATCGTGGCGAGCGCCAGGTAGAGGCCGCGCAGCCGCAGCGCAGGCAGCGCGACGAGCCCGCCGACGACCGCCGCCGCGACGACGGCCAGCAGCACGCCCTGGATGTTCATCCGGGCGTCCAGGCCGGTGCCGACCACTCCGGCGTGGAACGCCACCACCGTCCCGACCGCGCCGAACGCCAGCGGCGCGAGGTTCAGCTCGCCCGCGTAGCCGGTGAGGACGGTCAGCGACAGCGCGATGATCGCGAACGTCATGCCGAGCGCGAACGTGGTGACGGCGCCGTCCGACAGCAGCAGGCTGTAGAGGTACACGACCGCGACGAGCACGAGGCCCCACACGGCCGCGCCCCGGACGGTCGGCACCCGGTACCGCTCGCGGGTCCGGATCGCGGCCCCGCGCAGCCGGTCCTGGGGCAGCACCACCAGCACCACGAACAGCAGGATCATCGGCAGCGAGACGCGCAGGTTGCCGGTGAACGTGCCCGCCGACGGCAGGTAGGCGAGCACGTAGTTGGCGGCCAGGCCGAGCACCATCGCGCCCACGAAGGTGCGGGGGATGCTGCGGAGCCGGCCGAACATCGCCGCCGCGAACGCGTCGATCACCAGCAGCGTCAGCATGTTCGCGTCCAGGCCGCCACCGCTGATCGGGACGATCAGCACACCGGCGAGCACGGCGAGGGTGGAGCCGAGCGCCCACGACAGCATCGCGGCGCGCTCGGGGTCGTGGCCGTTCAGCCGGAGCAGGTCCGGGTCGTCGACCGAGCCGCGCATGACGACGCCGATCCGGCTGCGGGTGAACAGCACCCGCAGCCCGGCGGCGATCGCCACGGCGGCGACCAGGCAGACGATCTCGTGGTAGCGGACCACCACGCCGCCGACCGTGATCTTCGAGCCCGCGCCGAAGAACATGTCGACGGTGTGGGCCTCGTCCGGATTCCAGATCCACTGCGCCAGGTAGACGGTGCCGAGCAGCACCGCCACCGTCACGATGATCTTCGTGACGTCGGCGGTGCCGCGCAGCCCCTTCATGATCGCGGCGTGCAGCGCGGCGCCCATCGCGGGACCGACCACCCCGATCACGACGACCAGCGCGAGCCATACCGGCCAGCCCCACCGCTCGGTGAAGTGCCAGTACAGGAACGTGCCGAACATCGCCTGCGCGCCGTGGGCGAAGTTGAAGATGCCCGAGGTGTTGTACGTCAGTACGAGCCCCGATGCCGCGATGGAGTACACCGACCCGAGGACCAGCCCCAGGATCGTGTAGGTCAGGAACGTCGTCACTTGCTCACCGCCATGTGGGTCACCGCCTCCGGCGGGTTCGGATCAGGAGGACTGGGGCTTGATGACGTCGTCGTTCAGGAACTTCGTCGAGATCCGGTCGCCGTTCAGCTGGACGCCCGACGCCTTCGGGTCGGTCTTGACGACGAACTCGGGGCCGCACTCGAACTCGCCCACGTTCTTCGGGTAGACCTGCTCGTACTTGGTCTTGTTGAGCTTGACCATCAGCGAGCAGGACGCCGGCTTGTTGTTGCCCGGGTCGGTCGGCGCGTGCAGGCCGCCGCCCGTCCACTCGTGCACCTTCGACAGCTCGTTGATCACGCACTGCCGGGTGAGGTCGGAGCCGCACTTCTGCGCGGACTGCGCCCACAGCAGGAACGCGGAGGTGGCCTGCATGCCGAGCAGCGCGACCTTGCCCTGCTTGGCGTTGACGACGTCCATGTACTGCTTGACCGCGGGGACCTTCTCCGCGTTCTCGAACGGCTGGAAGATCATGCCGACGTGCAGGTTGTCACCGGCGCCCGAGGTGTTCCACTTCGACACCATCGTGCTGTACCAGGTCGCCTCGAACACGTACTTCGGCTCGGCGCCCGCCCGCTCGATCGACTCCAGCAGGCTGAACTGGCCGGGGTCGGGCGAGTCGGACGACCACAGGTAGCCCGCCCCGCACTTCTTGATCTTCTCGGCGAACGGCATGTAGCTGCTCTCGCCCGCGTCGTTCAGCCGGACGCCGCACTCCAGCGGCTTGACGCCGATCTCCTTCATCGCGCCGGCGATCTTGCCGGTGCCGGTGCTGACGGCCGGGGACGTCGACAGCAGCAGGTCCGTCTTCTCCTTGAAGTCGGGGAACTGCTTCTCGGCGAGCCGGAGCCCGCCGATGTTCATCATGTCGACCGGGTACGGGACGGCCTCGTACTTCATCGGGCCCATCGCGGCGTTCGGGCCGACGGTGTAGCCGGCGACCGTCGGCAGCTTGCACGCCACCCGGTACTGCTCGGCGGCCTCGTCCATCGCGAAGCCCTGCCCGACGAGCATGAAGTCCTGCTTGCAGGACTCCTGCATCACCTTCGCGGACTGCGCGTAGGCGGCGTCGTACTGGTTGCCCTTGATCTTGCGCCCGTTGATGCCGCCCTGCTGGTTGCACCAGTCGATCATCGCGGAGACGGCGTCGCCCATCTCCTTGGAGAGGCCCGGCGCGGACGCGAAGCCGCGGTCGTCGCCGAAGCCGATGGTGATCGCGTCGTCGCTGACGCCCTGGTCGGTCTTGCCCTTGGCGTCGCCGGGGCCGCACGGGGACGCCAGCGTCCCGAACGTCTTGCTCGCGGCGGCGGTCGCGCCGCCGGAGTCGCCGCCGGACACCCCGTCGGTGCCCGAGCGCTCGCTGGAACAGGACGCGGTCACGAGCGCCACCGCGAGGGCGCCTGCGGCGAGGCGCCCGATCTTGTCGACCTTCATTCGGTCGTACTCCTTTCACCGGCCGCCGGGGCGGCAAGTGGTGTTTCGGGCAGGCGGGGGACGTGGTTCTCGGGTAGGGGGATCCGGCCCGGCGGCACTGGGGCTCTGCGGCGCTGCGTCACTGCCGCACCGCGGCATGGCCGGGCGTCAGAGGGAGTTACCGGTGTTGTGGCGTGCGTTCAGCCGCGGTGAGGTGCGGCGGGTGTCTTGTGGGAGGTCCGGACGGCTCCGTCCGGACCCCTGAGTCAGCCGAAGTTGGCCTGGCCGCCGTCCAGCGGGATCGTCGCACCGGTCAGGTAGCGCATCGCCGGCTGGACGAGCGCGACCACGGCCTTGCCGATGTCGTCCTCGCAGTCGCCGATGTAGCCGAGCGGGATCGTCTTGCGGAACTCCTCGGCCGCCTCGGGGTTGTTCTCGGCCCACCACTTCAGCCCCGGCGACAGGGCGTGCGGGGCGATGTTGTTGGCGCGGATGCCGTCCGGGCCCCATTCGGCCGCGGCCGTCCGGGTCAGCGAGCGGAGGGCCTGCTTGGCCGCCGCGTAGGCGCCGTACGTGGCCGGGTCCCACCGGACCATGGCCGACGTGACCAGGTTGACGATGCTGCCGCCGCCGCGCGCCTTCATGTGCGGGTGGCACGCCTTCATGAACGCGAACGCCGCGAACGGGCCGGTGACGAAGCCCTTCTGGAACTTGGCGTCGCTCATCTCCAGCAGCGGGCCGTAGGACCCCGCGTAGGCGTTGTTGACCAGGATGTCGACGCCGCCCAACGCGCCGGCGACCCGCTCCACCACCCCGGGGATCGCCTCGGTGTCCGCGACGTCGCACACGAAGGGCTCCGCCTTCGCGCCGCGTTCCCGGATCAGCCCGCAGGTCGCGTCCAGTTTGGCCGCGGTGCGGCCGAGCACGGCGACCGCCGCGCCCTCCGACGCCAGCGCGAGCGCTATGCCCTGCCCGACGCCCTGTCCCGCTCCGGTCACGATCGCGACCTTGTCGCTGAGGCTTCCCATTGGTTCTCCCGCTCAGTCCTGCTTGCGCGCCCAGCCCGGTCCGCCGGGGTCGTGCCCGGCCGGTCCGGTCTGCTCAGTCCTGGTGCGGTCATGGTGATGTGACGCGGCGCACGTAAAAGCTCCAGTCCCGCTGAGCGGGAATGAGTTCGGTCTGGAACGGTCCGTGACCGTCCCGCTGAGCGGAATGCCCTGGTGGAGCCGGTGTGCCGCAGCCCACAATGGGCCGTCCCGGCGAGGAGGAGGGGGTTCGATGGACGGCATCGCGAAGCTGACCGGTCCCGGCGGCGAGTTCGAACTGCGCGAGGAGGAGGTGCTCGGCACCCGGCTGCCCGTGTTCGCCGGCCGCGCCCGCAGCCTCGGCGAGGTGCTCGCCCGCTCGGCCGCCCACGGCGATCGCGACTACCTCGTCACCGCGTCCCGCCGGCTGTCCTTCGCCGAGCACGCCGCCGCCGTCGCGTCCATGGCGAAGGCGCTGCGCGACGACCTCGGCGTCCGGCCGGGCGACCGGATCGCGATCAACGCGGCCAACTCCCCCGAGTGGATCGTGTCGTTCTGGGCGGCGATCGCCGCCGGCGCGGTCGCCGTCGGCTACAACGCCTGGTGGGCGCCGGCCGAGATCGAGTACGCGCTCGGCCACACCGACCCGAAGATCGTGATCGCCGACGAGAAGCGGGCCGCGCTGATCTCCGAGGACGTGCTGACGATCGAGAAGGACGTCCCGTCGCTGATGGCGCGCTACCCCGGCGCCGAACTCGACGTGCCCGAGGTCGCCGAGGACGACCCGGCGGTCATCCTCTACACGAGCGGCACGTCGGGCCGCCCGAAGGGCGCCGTCCACTCGCACCGCAACCTGACCTCGGTGATCGAGTACCACCGCTACAACGACGCCCTGATGGGCCTGTTCGGCATCGACCCCTCGGCCCGCCGCTACCTGCTCGCGCTGCCGCTCTTCCACATCGCGTCCCTGCACAACCTGGCCGTCCCGCGGCTCGCCACCGGCACCGCCGTGGTCATGCACATGGGCGGCTTCGACGTGGACAAGGTGCTCAGCCTCGTCGAGAAGGAGAAGGTCACGAACTGGGGCGCCGTCCCCACGATGGCGCACCGGATGATGGAGCACGGCGACCTGTCGAAGTACGACCTGTCGTCGCTGACCGCGTTCGCGCTGGCCTCGGCGCCGTCGTCGCCCGCGTTCAAGGAGCGGCTCCAGTCGGTGTTCCCGCCGGCGCGCGGCGCCCTCGTCGACAGCTACGGGCTGACGGAGTCGTGCACCGCCATCTCCGTCGCCACCCCGATGGACCTCGCGGAGGCGCCGGGCACGCTCGGCACCCCGAACATCGGCGTCCAGCTGGAGATCCGCGACGCCGAGGGCAAGCCCGTCCCGGACGGCACCGAGGGCGAGGTCTGCGCCCGCAGCGCCTACAACATGATCGGCTACTGGCGGGACCCGGAGGCCACCGCCGGCGCCATCGACGGCGACCGCTGGCTGCGCACCGGCGACTTCGGCAGGATCGACGACGGCCGGCTGCGGCTCACCACCCGCCGCTCCGACCTGATCATCCGCGGCGGCGAGAACGTCTACCCGACCGAGGTCGAGAACGTCCTCGCCGAGTACCCGGGCGTCTCGGAGTGCATCGTCATCGGCGTCGCGCACCCGGACCTCGGCCAGGAGGTCGCGGCGGTCGTCGTGTGCGGCGGCACGCCCCCCGCGGTCGAGGACCTGGCGGCGTTCGCCAGGGAGCGGCTCGCCTACTTCAAGGTCCCGTCCCGCTGGCACATCACCTCGGACCCGCTCCCCCGCAACGCGACCGGGAAGGTCCTCCGCAAGCGGGTCGAGGAGGAGATCTCCTGAGCGCTCCCCGTCCACCGGGCGTTCTGTCGGAGGCGGCTGGTCGAATGCGGGCCACCGAGCCAAGGAGGACGACGTGGACGAACAGCGGTTCTGGGACCTGATCGAGGCGGCGTGGGCGCCGCTGGGCGTCGACGCGGCGCGCACGGCGCTCGCCACCCGCGACCCGGAGTCGGCCGGCTACGAGATGCCGGAGTTCACGGCGGTCGACAAGGCCCTCAACGGGTTCGTCGACAACCTCCGCGGGCTCGCCCGCGACCTCGGCGCGGCGGAGCTGACCGACCTCGACCGGGTGGCGGAGCGCCTGCTCCACGCCATCGACCGCCGCGACGTCCACGAGGTCACGGACGGGTCCGACGACGGCTTCCTGTACGCGCGCGGCTTCATCCTCGCGCTGGGCCGCGAGTTCTACACCGCCGTCGCCGCCGACCCGCGGATCGCCGTCGAGGACGCCGGCTGCGAGTCGATGTGCTACCTGTTCGCGCACGTGCACCGGGAGCGCTTCGGCGACTTCCCCGACACCGGCTCCGGCATCTCCCGCGAGTCCTGTACGAACCCCGAGGGCTGGCAAGACTGACGGAGTAACGCGCGAGCACTGACTGCGCGGCCCGGCCGGCGGAACGCCGTTGGGCCGGGTCAGGGT
>NZ_VCKZ01000637.1 GCF_005889745.1 Actinomadura geliboluensis | reverse complement strand
GGGCTGGTCGCCGCCGGCGCCGCGGCGGCCGTCGCGGTCGCGCTCACCGGCCAGGGGACGCCCGGATCGCCGGGGTCGCCGGACACGCCCGGCGGCGTCGACCTCAACAAGCAGGCGGTGCTCGCGGCGGCCGCCAAGGTCGAACTGACCCCGACCGGCAAGTACTGGTACACCGACCGCATCGACGGGCAGTCGTACATCATCCGGGCGAAGACCGGCACGTACGCGATCGTCGGCGCGGCGAGCGAGTCGTTCAACTGGACCGGCGTGAAGAAGGGGACCGGCGAGGCGTACTACGGGCGCGACCTGCCCGCCCGCCCGCTCACGGCGCAGGACGAGGCGCTCTGGAAGAAGGCCGGGTCGCCGTCGAAGTTCCGGGTCTGGTCGAACGACCACTACTACACCTACAGCGCCGAGGCGACGAAGTGGCGGTCGGACGGCCCCGAGGTCGGCGTCGATCCGGAGGGCGGCGGCGAGTTCCTCGGCGAGCCGGCCGAGGAGTGGCAGAACCTGCCGACCGACCCGGCCGCGCTCGCCGAGAAGTTCCTGAGCGGCGAGGAGATGCTCCGGGGGATGGGTCCCCTCGCGAAGCGCGGCCGGAAGCCGACCGAGGAGGCGACGGCCTCCGCCGGGATCTGGCGGACGTCGGGGATCCTCGGCGGCACCCCCGTCCCGCCGAAGGTGCGCGCGGGGCTGATGCGGGCGCTGGCCTCCCGGCCGGGCATCCAGGCGATCGGCCGCGTCGCCGACCCGCTGGGCCGCGACGGCGTCGCGCTGGCCGCCCCTGAGCGCACCGCGGAGATCACCGGCGAGTACGGCGGGCCGAAGGCCGAGCAGGGCGACTACGGCCACCGGCTGGTGATCGTCTTCGATGAGAAGACCGGTGGCGTCCTGTCCGTCCAGGACACGCTGACCAAGCCCGGCGGGCCGTACGCGGAGATGAAGCCCGGCTTCATCATCAACTACGTGGCCGTCCGGTCGTCGGGCTGGACCGACACCAAGCCGAAGCCGCCCGCGGAGCTGCCGTTCTGATGCCTCCGGACTGGGGGTGAGCGCTGCCGTTATCCCGTGGCGAGAAACCGCCTCCCCCCTGCCGATGCCCTCCGCCCACCGTCCGGGCGGAGGGCATCGTGCATGAACCCCTCTAGAGGCGGCGGGCTTCGAGGCCGTCGAGGACGCAGGCGAGCCCGAACGCGAACCGGCCCTCCAGGACGTCGCCGGTCTCCTTCATCCAGATCTCGCGGATGTGGGACGCGAGGGCGGGCCGCTGCGCGTCCAGCTCTGCGAGGTAGGGGCCGAGCCTGCGGACCCAGTCGGCCGAGGACGTCCCGGACTGCCCACGCTGCCAGCTCGCCTCGCTCCCGGCCGCGCCGATCACGTAGTCGACCACGGCGGACCAGGCGTACTCCAGGCCGAACCCGGTGAACCCGGCGGCGCCGAACGCGCCGAGCACCTCGTCCAGGACGCGGGTCGCGTTCGGGCCGATCATCGGACGGCCGCCGAACAGGGTGACCGTCCACGGATGCCGGTGGATCATCGCGCGGAGGCTCCGCGCGTACCCGGTGGCGGACGCCCGCCAGTCACCGCCCGCCGGGACCTCCACCTCGGCCATGACCCGGTCGAGGGCGAGCTCCAGCAGTTCGTCCTTGTTCGCGACGTGCCAGTAGACCGAGGTCGCGCCGGAGTTCAGCCGGGTGCCGAGGCGGCGCATGCTGAGCCCGTCCAGCCCTTCGGCGTCCAGCAGGCCGAGCGCGGCGTCCACGATCTGCGCCCGGCTGAGCGCGGGCCGCCCGCGCCGGGCCCGCTCGGGACGCACCCAGACGGACGCCACCTTCTCCTCGGGCACCTGCTCCCCGGACGGCTTCTCCTCGGGCACGGGGGCCTCCTTCCGTTCTCGCACAGGGTACGAGACTTGAACACCGTGCGATCCGAGTCGTACAGTGTGCGGGTCTAATCGAACGGTGTACGAGAAAGGGGGCGACGCATGGCACCGCATCCGCGCCGCTGGCAGATCCTCGGCGTCCTGTGCCTCAGCCTCTTCGTCGTCGTGGTCGACAACACGATCCTGAACGTGGCGATCCCGTCCCTGCTCCGGGAGCTGGACGCCACCACCGCCGACGTCCAGTGGGTGATCGACGCCTACTCGCTGGTGTTCGCCGGCCTGCTGATCACCGCGGGCAGCCTGGGCGACCGGCACGGCCGCCGCCGCGCGATGCTGATCGGCTTCGCGCTGTTCGGCGCCGGGTCGCTGCTCGCCGCCTTCGCCGCGAGCCCCGCCCAGCTCGTCGCGATGCGCGGCCTCATGGGCGCGGGCGGCGCGCTGCTGATGCCCGGGACGCTGTCGATCATGGCGCAGGTGTTCGGGCCGGACGAGCGCGCCAAGGCGTTCGCCATCTGGGGCGCCACGTCCATGGTCGGGCTCGCCGCCGGGCCGACGCTCGGCGGGTTCCTGCTGGAGCACTTCTGGTGGGGCTCGGTCTTCCTGGTGAACGTGCCCGTCACGGTGGTCGCCGTGGCCGGGCTGCTGCTGCTCGTCCCCGAGTCCCGGGGGCCGCGCCGCCGCCTCGACGTGCCCGGCGCCGTGCTGTCCACGGCCGGCATGGCGGCGCTGGTGTGGGCGATCATCTCCGGGCCCGCGCACGGCTGGACGGGCGCCCGCACGGTCGGCGGCCTCGCCGCGGGGATCGCCGCGCTCGCCCTGTTCGTCCTGTGGCAGCACCGCAACCCCGAGCCGATGCTGGACCTGCGCCTGCTCCGCGACCGGAACTTCGCCGGCGCCGCGACCATGATCGCGCTGTTCGGCTTCGCGCTCGCCGGGATGCTGTTCGCGCTGACCCAGCTCCTGCAGTTCGTCCTCGGGTACGGGCCGCTCAAGGCGGGGCTGGCGCTGCTGCCCGTCGCCGTCGCCGCGGCCGTCGGCAACGGCGTCGGCGCGTCCCTGGAGTCGCGGTTCGGCGCCCGCCCCGCCCTCGTCTCCGGGTTCGCCGCGGTGGCGGCCGGCTTCGGCGCCCTCGGCCTCACCTCAGCGGACGGTGGCTACGCCGCGCTCGCCGCCGGGCTCACCGTCCTCGGCCTCGGCGCGGGACTCGGCACCCCGCCCGCCTACAGCACGCTCATGGCCGCCGTCCCGCCCGAGGAGGCGGGGGTCGGGTCGGCGGTGAACGACGCCGGGCAGGAACTCGGCAGCGCGCTCGGCGTCGCCGTCCTCGGCAGCGTCGTCTCCGCCGCCTACGCCGCCGCCCTCCCGGACAT
>NZ_VCKZ01000130.1 GCF_005889745.1 Actinomadura geliboluensis | reverse complement strand
CCACCCACCCTCGGGTTCGAGCCGATCGACCCTTCAGCTTTCGCGAACCCACCGTCTTTGTGCAGGAAACGGGTGCCGGTCGACAACACAGCCAGCCGCCGCATCCACCAGAGCCCCGCCGTGTAGATCGCGGCGACCACGGCCATGACCGTCTGCCCGAGGGCGGTGCCGTAGGGCGCGGCGAACGTCTGAGACGAGGCGAACAACGCGCTCAAGGCGACGACGGACGCAACGATGACGATCAGCGTCGTACGCAGCCCCGCTCGCTCAGCCTCGACGTCCCGGCGGACGAGAACCTCGTGTTCCACCGCGTCGGCCAGCAGGCGCAACGCCTCCCGCGTCCCGGGACCGCGCCGACGTGAGGCCAGCACCAGCGCACACGCGATCAGATCCCCGATCGGGTCGTCCAGCTCCTCGGCGAACACCCGGAGCGCCTGCTCGGTGTTGGCGTGGTTGTTCAGCCGTTCCGCCAGGACGGACACCGGTGCGCGGATCGCCTCGGGCGCGATGCGGGCGCTGTCAACCAGAGCTTGTTCCAGGCCGCGACTGGCGCCCATCATCTCGGCCAGTCGGCGGGACCATTGCGCCAGTGCCTCCAGGCGCGCGATCCGGCGTTGCGATGCCCGTCCCGACAGCATCGGCGGAACCGCGTACGCCCCGGCACCCATCGCGAGGGCGGCGACCGGCCAGCCGGACAGCAGGAACAACACGAGGGCCGCCACGGCACCGGCGAGCAACCGGTTACGGCGTCCTGGCCAGGCCGGCGAGCGCAGAACCATCTGCAACCGCGACGGCGGGCGCACTCGCCGTTCCGCAGGCTCGGGCGCCCGAAGTCCAACCACGATCGTGAGGACAGCTCCGGCTGCGCACAGGCCAGCCAGGGCGGCGAGCATGCTCGTCACAGCCAGCCCCCCACGTCCGGACCGGCCTTGAGCATCTCGGGATCAAGGCCCTGCGCCACGAGTTCATCGAACAGGGCGGCGCTGATGTGCCCACCCGCCGGGGTGGCTCGGCCGTCAGGCCCAGGGGTGAAGATCAGGTTGCGCGTCGGTTCGACCGCGTCCGCCGGTGGCCCGATCTCCATCACCTGTGAAACGAACCGTTCGTTGCTCGCCTGGTCCCGCTCCAGGTAGACGATCACGGGTTCGGCCAGCCCGAACATCAGGTGCACGTCATCGGCCCCGAGGCCGAGGTCGGCACGGCGGCCGAGTTGGACAACGCGGCTGAACACGTGTTCCGGCCGGTGGACGTGCAGTGTGCACATTGAGCCGCGCGCCCCGGAGTACATCACCTCCAGCATCGGCGCCAGCTCCCCGTGCCGCGCCTCCCCCACGATCACCCGGTCGGGATTCAGACGCAGACACGCCGGCACCAGGTCCTGCAAGCGGACCTCGCCCGCGCCCTCGGCGTTGGCCTGCCGAGCCTCCATGGCGACGACGTCATGATGGCGGTGCGCCAGGCGCGGGTCGTCCAGGAACAGCTCGAAGTCGCTCTCCAACGTGATGACCCGCTCCTCAGGCGGAATCTCGTTGGCCAACGCGCGCACCAGCGTCGTCTTGCCGGTGTTGACCTCCCCGCACACGATGACGTTGCGCCGGGCCCGGATCGCCGCTTTCAGGAACGCTTCCAGTGGCTCGGTCAGGGTGCCGATTTCGGTGAGCTGCCGCAAGGTGACATCGACCAGCCGGTGCACCCGGATCGCCAGATGCGGGCGCCTGGACACCCAGCCCACTACGGCCAGCCGGACGCCGTCAGACAGCGCGGCGTCCAGCAGCGGCGAGGCGTGGGAGAACTCGCGGCCGGTGTTCCCGCGGCGCGCCAGCAATTGAACCCACTCGATGAGGTCGTCATCGGTTTCGGCGACCGGTGGTCCTGGTCGCTTGGTGCCGTCGGTGTAGCTAATCCAGGTCTGTCGACAGCCGTTGACGACGATGTTCTCGACGTCGGAACGGTCCAGGTATGGCTGCAACGGGCCGAGCCCGAACCTGCGGTCGAAGACCAGCCGAGCGATTTCGCGCAGCGCCTCCGCTGACATCACCCGTCCGGACGTCAGCAGCCCATGCGCCCACGCCTGGACCTGCGCGTCGATCAGCTGTCGGGCCCGTATCCGGTCGATGCCATCGGTCAGGACGTCCACGAGCTGCGCGGACACCTCTCGGACCGCCGTCCACACGTTCGCGTCGTCCGCCTCATCTGGCGAGGCTGTTCCAGCGGGTGTGGGGCCGGCGTAGCGGACTCCTTGCGGCCTGGCGAACGCCCAGCCGGACGCGCTCACCGGTCGCCCCGAGCACCGGCACCGGCACGAACCGCGCCGCGCTCGCCTCCGATGTCCGTCGACAATGACTCGGTGGTCGCGCGGAGGCGCCGACCGAGGCATTTGAAGGACCGCAGGAGCAGCGACGTCTTGAAGGTCCTGCGGGGCCGAGCGCCGTCCGAGAGGACTTGGGCATCGGTAGGTGAGCACGGCAGTTCAGCCAGCACTGGCGTCTCAAGGACGCGCTCGACCTCCGCCGCGCTGTAGGGCCCATCCACGAGCAGACACAGCCCGATCATCGCGCGATCGCCCACCAGATCCCTCAGAGCATCGAGTCGTGGACCGGCGACATCGACCTGCGTCAACGTCGGCTTCAACACCATGACCACGGTCTGCGCCGCCCGCAGCAAGGCATCCGGCGTGTCCCGGCCTCCGATGCGCCCGAGATCCGCGATCACATCGTCTGGCCGCGAGGCAAACGCCTCGGCCAGGCGGCCCCACAACGGCTCCAGGCGCACGCCGTGCCGAGGATCGCGGACACCATGCAGCACCTTCCCGGAATCCGCACCCGGCATGGGAATCACATAGTCCTCCAGCGGAAGCCGGAGGTTCGGACCGGACTCGGCGGCCATCGCCAATCCAAGCAGCCCGGGACCGGCCGACTCGCGGAGCCGGTCCGCCATGAAGCCCGGCAGTACACGGCGCCCCATGGGATCGCACTCGGCCAGCAGCACCTCCCCCGGCCATGTCATGGCCAGCCCCAACGCTGTAGTCGTGACGCCCGGAGATCCTCCCGGCGAGATCACGCAATGCAGAGCCACGGTCAACCCCGCCTCTCCGTCACCACGAGAACGACCATCCCGGCGGCCGCCTGCCGCGCCACGGCGCTGCTGTCGTCATCGGGCACGATCAAGGACACCGCCATCGCGCCCTCGGCGTCTGGTCCGTCCACTCCATCGACCACCGCGGCGACGTCCCGCAGGGCGGTGGTCTGCGCGCGACTCTGCGAAGCGCCGGCCACGGACTCCTGTCCCTGATTGCCGAAGGTGAACACCACCCGGACACTCCAGCCGGGAGCCAGCCCGGGCGGCATCGCGCTCGCCTTCAACGGCACGGTGACCAGTGCCCGTCCCGCCGGAGGGCTCTGTTCCGCCGTCAGCTGCGATGCCGCCAGGAGCGTCCCCTTCCGCAGCGCCACGGCGGCCCGCTGCCCGACGACCTGCTCGAGTTGACGGCCTGGGATCACCATCACGCCCGGTACCACCGGGACCCGAGCCTTGTCGAGATCGGCCTGGGTGATCTTGTGTCCGACCGCGACGTCACGCGCCACCCTGACGACCGAGACTCGGTCGTCCGAGGAGCGAAACAGGTACACGTTGGTCGCCACAGCCAGCACCAACAACAGCATCGCCGCCACGATCACCCCTGGACGACGCTGCCGCGCCAGTCGCTTGGACGGCGCCGCACCCGCACCGCCCACGTTTTTGGCAGCGATGGGCCCCGGCAACACTCGGCCACTCGACTTCATGCCTATCCTCATCCGTAAAGGGCCTGCGCCTCAGCCACCCGCAACCGGAAGGTCGTGGACCGGCTCAGCGGCGGAAGCGCACCACCGGATCCGTCAGAAGCGCGCCACGTGCCGCCCCACAGCACGGTCACTCGCACCCGATAAACCTGACCGGGCTCATGCAGCGAAGACCGCGCAAAGGTGTAGGAGCAATCGGTGCGCTGCGACGCGGCTGGCCGTGTTTTGTCATAAGCCGTACCGGACCCCGAGCAGCGGACGACCGGCTCGCCGGGTCCCGGGGCGATCGTCATGCTCTGCGGACGAGCAGTCACCTCAACCCACACGTTCCGAGCCGACACGCGACCGCTCAGGGGATGCCAGTTGGTCACCCAGAACCACTCCGGCAGTCCCACTAGTCCGCCCTTCCGGCGCGGCGGCGCCGTCCGCACCACCGGAACCGGAATCGGCATACGCGTCCACTTGGTCAACGCCAGCTCGGCCGAAGAGACCTTGGACGCCTTGCCGCTCTCACTCAATTCCGAGCAGACCACCTGCACGTACTCGGTCAATGCTTGGCAATCACGCGGCCCCGGCTCCTGCGGAACGTCCGCGTAGTTCCCTCTGGGTGCAGCGGCAGAAGCTCGCCCGCCACCTGCCGACCGCCCACCATCCTGGGCGCCGAAATTGTAGCTGTACAAGTTCGCGTCCGGTGGCAGTGGATCTCGCAGGGGCGGCACCGTAACGGAAGAGGAAACAAGAAGACTGACTCCAAGCATGGGCGCAACGACTTCCACCCGTCAGCACCCTTCACCGATCGTGATGGATTTTCTGACTCGCCACTGCCCATCAACTCCCTTCACCAACAGCGCCTTGGTGTTTCCCTCCCGAACCCCCCGGTTGATCTTCTTACCTGTGATCGAGTGTAGAATTCCAGCGCCACTGGAGTCCTGACAGTCAAACACCGTGGCACCACTCGCAGTCAGCTGAACACTCTTTATGCGAACGGCGACCTGGCCGTAAGTCGCAATGTGCTTCCTCTTCATCTCTTCGATACGTCGCAGCACACGCGAAAGCTGGGGGTCAACCATGACCGTAGCGAGGTCCCGCTTACGCGACTCAACTGGAAGAGAGTCCGCGCGGTCGAGCATCGCGACAAACTCTACGTAAGCGGACGCCACGACATCCTCTTCCGATACGGTCGACGAGGGCATTGGACTAACAGAATCCGTCGACGAGGGCAAGGCAACAGCTTTCGGAGCACCACCGCAGGCCGAGCAGAGCAACGCACCCGCGATACCAAGCCAGTAGGTGCGTGTCACTACCCATCGACACCTCTTCGGCAAGTCTCCCCTCCCCAAGCTTGATCGTTTGCTCCCTGCAGCATCCGCCATAACTCCGGCGCTGTTGTGACGTCGAGCGATCCTAGACGGAGATTGCGCACTACGACTACTAGAAGCGACGCGAACAAGGTAAATCTCTTCGCAACCCAGAGTCGACCAATCTCAGCCAGACCGCACATTCTTCCACCTGCACGTCCTTAGCCCCTCCGCAACTTAAGCTGTGATGACACCACCGAGTCGGGCCGGGCCGGCGCGACGTGCCATCCGGCAGACCGGAATCAGACAATCTTTCTACACGCGCTCACCTCGGTCGAAACGACCCCGCATGTCGCGGCGGCTACAGACCAACCCTTCGCAGCCGCGACAGAGTGCCATAAAACCCGACAGATGCCCGGCAGGCACGTCTTTTCCTAACGCCGAAGTCCGGAAGACTCCTTCATTTCCGACCTCCGTGGTCCTCACTGCGCACCACCAGCAAGGCAGCAAGTGCTTCACTCTGCCGAAATCACCGCAAAAGTAGCGGCTAGCCTGTACACCTCGAGCTACCGGCTATTGAAGGCGGCGGGTGGCCGGCGAGGTCTTCCGTACGCGCCTAGATACCAGAAGTGGCCGCAGCCGCGCAGTGGTCCACCATCAAAACGATCGCAACTGTCTACGCCCCGGACGCTGCACGTGCTGACCTACCGCCACCGGGGCGCCCGAGCTCCTCGTCCCTAGGATGAGACAGACGGTGCCTACTTCAAGGTCCTCAACTGCATGGCGCACGAGGAGCACGCGAGCGGGGCAGTACACGTCAACGACCAGACGGCCAACGCGGGTGACGCGGTTGGCGAGCGGCCCCGCGGCAACGGCAGTGCTCTCCAGCAGTCAGTCGCCTGTCTGTGCGTCTTCGCGCGTCGACGGGGCTGAAACATGGATAAGCTACTCGCTGCCAAGCGAGCGTCCCAGCCTCCACTCGGAGGTGGGCATGAACCGAGGGGGCTTGACAACATGAGCACCAACACCCCTAACCCCAGTGCGACCGAAGCTCTACCGAGCGATGCGGAAGCTCCCGATGGCCGCATAATCGACTTCATTTCAGGCACGCCAGTTCAAGCCAAATCTGAAGAATTGCTTGCAGTTCAGCCCTTTGCAAAACAGCTAGTTGAAGACTATGGGTATCCAAAGGAGCACATTCACTCCAGGCCACAGTGGCACGTTAAGGCTCGCCCATCGGACACGACTAAGACGTACCCAGTGGACTTGGCAGTCTTCAAGGGACCCCAACACACAGACGACAATCTATATATCGTTGTTGAGTGCAAGAAGCCGGGACGCAAAGACGGACGCACACAACTCGAAGACTATATGCGCATGTCCCGCGCAGAGTTGGGCGTATGGTTCAATGGCAATGAGCGCCTCTTCCTTAGGAAGTACGAAAGCAAAGGCCGCATCACCTTTGCCGAGATACCCAACATCCCCCGCTTTGGCCAGCGCGTAGATGACATCGGTCAGTTCAAAAGGGAGGACCTCAAGCCAACTCACAACCTCAAGGCCGTCTTTCGGTCCATTAGGAACTATCTTGCCGCAAACGCTGTTGGCATGACTCGTGATGAGGCTTTGGCGCAGCAGATCATGGATCTTATCTTTTGCAAGATCTATGACGAACGGTTCACGCGTCGCGACTCCATCGTCTCGTTCCGCGCGGGTGTAGATGAGCCTGTGAAGGACGTAGCGGCTCGAGTGAAGGACCGTTTCAATAAAGTTGTTCGCCAATACTCCGATGTCTTCGGAAGCGGCGACAAGATAAGCCTCGACGACCGGTCGATCGCTTACGTAGTTGGCGAACTGCAGCAATATTGTCTGATCGAATGTCAACGTGACATCATTGCCGACGCCTTCGAAATCTTCATCGGCCCCTCTCTCAAGGGTGGTCAGGGGCAATTCTTCACCCCTCGAAACGTCACCTCACTCGTACGCGAACTGGTTCGCCTCAAGGTGACTGACACAGTTCTTGACCCAGCCTGCGGGTCAGGGGGGTTTCTTGTCGAAGGCCTAAGAGGCCTCTGGGCCAAGGTAGACAAGCAGGCATATGAATTGGACTGGCCAGAGTCCGAGCGCGAGTCAGAGCGACAGAAGGTGGCGATAAAGCAGCTCCGGGGGATAGATAAAGACGAGTTCCTCTCAAGGGTAGCTAAGGCATACATGGCGTTGCTCGGTGACGGGCGTGGAGGCGTTTACTGCGAAAACAGCCTTGCGCGGCTCACAGATTGGAGCCCCAAGACCCGACAAGAGGTCCCGATGGGCGGATTCGATGTCATTATGACAAATCCACCCTTCGGCAAAAAGCTCAAGATCACCGAAGAGTCCATCTTGTCGCAATACACACTTGGGCGAAAGTGGAAGAAGTCTCGCAGGTCCGCAGACTTTGAGCAGACCGACAGGCTGCTCGATGGCCAAACCCCACAGATTCTTTTCATTGAACGATGCCTTGATCTGCTGGCAGATGGCGGTCGACTCGGCATCGTCCTTCCCGAGTCAATGCTTTGCAACCCATCTCATCGCTACATCGTGCAGTACATACTTACTCGTGCACGCATCAGGGCAGTTGTTTCCGTCCACGAGAACCTTTTTCAGCCTCATACCCATGCCAAGACCTGCGTCGTTCTCATCGAGAAAGGCGCCGCTGCGCCAGATGAGGATTACGATATCTTTATGGCGATTGCTAGATGGTGCGGGCATGACTCACGGGGTCACGCCATCCCTCACGACGATATTCCAAAGATCAAAGCACGCTGGCAGAGGTACAAGACTGGGGAAGAACTAGACTTCAACCATCTGGGCTTCATCGTCTCGTCCAAGCAGATTCGAGACATGATCTATCTTCCCAAGTACTACAACCCAGAACTGTCAGCATCGATCGAGTCTTTGGCGTCGACTCACGAACTGATTAACCTCGGCGATCTCGAAGAACAGGGCGTTATCCAGGTCGATACAGGCGACGAAGTTGGGAAGCTCGCTTATGGGGGCGGATCTATTCCGTTCATTCGCACGAGCGATATAGCGAACTGGCAAGTAAAGGGCGACCCCAAGCATGGCTTGAGTCAGGCCCTCTACGACACACTAGCTAAACGGCAGAATGTCGAGCCGGGCGATATTCTAATGGTTCGTGACGGCACGTACCTCGTAGGTACCTGCGCCATCGTCACCGACCTTGACTGGAAGATCGTCTACCAGTCACACATACTCAAATTCAAGGTTCTCGATAGAGATCGTCTCGACCCGCACTTGCTGTTGGCTCTACTCTCATCGCCGATAGTTAAACAACAAATCTACGCCAAGCGATTCACGCAAGACATCATCGATACGCTTGGCGGTAGGTGGCGCGAACTAGTTCTGCCACTCCCTAAGGATCGTGAGCTTAGGCTGGAAATCACTGACACGGTAAGAAAGGCGATCATTCTGAGGCGAGAGGCGGCAGGGCTGTCTTGGTCCGCTATCCAGCGAGTAGCCCCCATTGAGGGTAGCGACCTGGATGATTCCGACGTCGAGTATGGGTTTGGTGTCCTAAACCAGTAGGTGATCGCGGCGTCTAATCCACAGTCGCATATCCCTGACCTCGTGTGCTACATGGTCGATCGGAAGGTGCGTCCGTTCGAAAATTCGAACGCACTTCGCCACCATCTCCGTACCGCCGCGCGGACCCACGCTTGACACAGTGGCAAGGAAACAATGCCCCTTCCAGCGGTCAATGCCTAAGTTTGCGATCAGCAATCGGGTCACTCGCACTCCACCCCGTACCTGCTGGAACGCCTGTACGCCACGCTGCGGGACTCAGGCGCGTACGTGATCATCAGCCTGTCGGACGTGACGTTCTGCGACGCGTCCGGCCTGGCGATGCTCGCCGGCGCCCACCACCAGGCCGCGGCGACCGGCACCATCCTGACCCACGCCCGCCCCCGCCCACAGCCGGCCGATCTGCTACGGGCCACCCGACTGCATCGCGTGTTCATCTCCGCTTCCTCTGCCACCGGCGCCCAGAACACCAGTCCGGACATCCGATCGACCGCGGCCTGACGGCGCAAAGAACCTCGCACGCACGGGACCGGGCCCGGCCGGTGCGGACCTGTGGCCCGGGGCATCCGGGCCCGGCCACCGCCCGGCTAACGAAGAGAGCGTGATGACGACATGACCGGCGATGACCTACCGGCGACCGTCTGGGGCCTTCCGACATGACCCGAGGCGCGACCGACTGGCGGCGGCTGGCCGCCTCCTTCGACCTGATGGCGGCGGTCCTGAACGAGACCACCCTGCTCAGCCTGCTGAAGCTCGTGACCGAGCGGGCCCGCTCCATGGCAGGCGTTCCGCTGGCATCCATCGCCCTGCCCGCCGAAGAGGCCCACAGCCTGCGGATCGATGTCGCGGTCAGCATCGGCAGCGACCGGATACGCGGGCTGACGGTCCGGCGCGGGCGGTCGATGCTCGGCCAGGCATTCACCTCCCACGGGCCCTGTCGGCGCGAATCGTCACCGATCAGACGCTCAGCGCCCTGCCAGCCGGACCGATCCTGATCCTGCCGCTGGACAACAGCGAGGCCACCCACGGAGTCCTCGCCGTCCTCGCACGGTCCAACGCCGAGCCGTTCAGCCCCTCCACCGCCCGTCAGCTGCTGCTGTTCGCCGACACCGCCGCCTGCCTGGTCCAACTCTCCGAAGACCGGCGCACAACCGCCCCGTCAGACAACGCGTGCGCACGCATCATCGCCATCCGCCCCCACCCACGCGGACCCAAGGCGAGTGAAAGCAGACGGCAATCCCCCCCGCCTAAGCCACAAGCTGCCCCCCCTTTACACCGGGGACCTGAGCACCTCCGAGAACCTTCTACGAGGTGCCCGACTCCAACGCATGCGCCTCCAGGGCGGCGCCGACGCCCGCTGCGGCGCCGCGGGCGGCTGGCTTCTGTCCCGCCTCGGCCACAGGGCCTGGCCGGGAAAGGGGCGCGAACACCCCGTGTTTTCGACGACAACGCACATGCGATCGGCATTCCGGACTCAGACCACGTCCCCGACGACTCCTGATCCCCCTCTCTTCCCACAGCGATCACACCACGACGGTTGGCCCGTACTCAGGTGCGAGATGCGACCTGCAGTATCACGTCAACGATCACGACCAAGACCGAACGATTCGCGAACACGTTGCGGCAAAGCCTTCGTGGACAGGTCTAGCGAGATGCACCGTTGGACGAAGCTCAACGATCGGCAACTGGATGTTCTACGGCGCATCGACACCGGCACCAACCCAGTGCCCCGCCGAGATCACGACCTAGCACACACCGTGTACGCGCTGCGGCGACGGGGACTGGTGACCACGCTGATTGAAGACGGCGCCTGCCGACCGTGGGCGTGGCCGCGATGACCAGCACGACCTGTCCGGAGTGGTCGGCGATACCGAGGTGCATCTGGTCGGCGCGGCAGTGCCGTATCGCGACTCGTCCGAGGTGCTCGTGCGGCAGGTGGGGCGCGTAGCTGAGCGCCGATGTGCTGGGCGAGTGGGAGGTGCGGGCCGCAAGCCACGGCGCGCCGGTGGAGTTCGGCCGCGGCGCGCAGGGTGGCGGAGTTGGTGATGAACACCTCGGCTATCACGTCGCCTTCACCGGTGGCGGTGGTGATGAGGTGGCGCGTGAGCCCGGAACTGATCGTGCCCAGATGCCGTTCACAGGTTCGAGGCCGTGGCGCTCGGTGGGCGGCCTTGGCGGGCTGCGCGTCGTGGGCGGGCTGGTTAGTGGTGTCGTCCGGGCAGAGCCAGACGCTAAGCTGCCGCGCACCGCTGGCGGGCGTCGGGTTCGGCTTGTTGGTGCTGGTCATGTCGGGTGACCCGTGATGGTCGCCCGGTCCCCTGTCTCACTAAGTAACTGACCCCGCCCACCCCGATCTTGGACACGCGCGGCGAATTTCTGCCCGCGTTCATCGCAGAGCCGGCATGCGGGCAGTTGGTCTGGACCGGTGTCTGAAACATTCGATTTGACCGATTGAAAACTCTTGTGACCTATATCCAGGAAAAGGTGAGTATCTCCTCTAACACCTGCCAGCGTCGGCGTGCGGATTTCTGGAAAGCGTCCGCTGGTGGCTAAGTTGGCTTTAACCTGAAGGTGAGAGACCGGCTCCGGGAGTCCCCTGTGGCAAAGCTGACCGAGGAAGAACGTGAACGTCGGGCGTTGATGCGCGCGCGGCGTGAGGCTCTCGCCGCCGAGCAGGAAGATCGCCGACGGGAAGAACGGCGACAGAAGTGGGTACGCGACGGCGCTTATCTAAGCCGTGAGGAGTTCGAAGCAGGCGAGCCTTGTCGGGGCTGTGGCGAGCCCCTCCTGGATCAACGTGGCGACCGTCTTGCGCTGGCGCAGATGACGCCGGAACAGCGCGAAGAACATGATCGGGAGGAAGCGCGTTACCTCGAGCGTCACAGTGAATGCCGTTCCCATCGATGGAGCATCCAGGGATCACGCACCTTGCACTGCGGATATTGCTGCCCACCACATCCCTTGAGCCACAGGCAGATCGAACATATCAGCAGAATTTTCGCGTCCGTCAAGTCGGAGGTGCGGAAACGGGATCTCGATGACTGGGATCTCACGCTGACCTGCGATCACATGGTTCGCGTTACGCAGCACCGCGACCACGACTACTACTCCCGGCGGGTCGTCGACTGTCCCACCTGCAGCGCTCGCCGAGGTGTCGTCCAAGCCCATCGCATCGGGCCCACGGACGACGCTGAGGGGCGTGTGCGAACGGCACGACTGGTCGAAGAGCTCCAAGCCGCGGAGGCGAAGCTGGAGCGGCAGAACAAGGCGATCACGAAGACACAACGACGGATCGAGGAACTCGGCGCACAGCTTAGGGCCCCCGGCTCGGCTGCAGATGAGTGAGCTGATGGATGCATCGGTGGGATCCGCTCAACGAGCGCCAACTGGACGTCTTGCGCCGGATCGGCGAAGGGAATGACCTGAGCCGGCCGGAAGAAGTCGCTCTACGCACCTCGGCTCGGGCCTTGCAGAGCCGCGGACTCGTCGATGTCAGCCGTCGCGTTGGCAGGTGGCAGGCATCCATCACCGAGGCCGGACGGTTCTACCTCGAGCATGGTCAACACCCCGACCACCCCGACCACCCCGACCGCAGGCGCGATCACTCAACGGCTGAGGAGAAAGGGCCGTCGTCTCGTCCACGCGCCCAGGCGCCAGGAGCAGCGGCCGCGCAAGACTATTCGGGAAAGAACCGGACGCAGCCCCAGACGTTGGTCTCGGAGAAGCGCCATGCGGCGGCCACGGCCCTGGTCGAGCGCCTGACTTCTGAGCAGCGCATCATCATCGAAAAGCCGGACGAGGAGACCGTCGGCCAGTGGCGCCGCACAATCAACTACGCCAAGCGGCACAAGCTCGAGCCGCCCGGTCGATGGATCGAAAAGCGGAAGGAGTGGAACGGAAACCTCGTCATCGAGCTCCTCACCGGCGATCCTCCGAACAAGCGCGTCAATGCGAGTGACGATGCTCCGAGCATTCCGGTGCCCTCGCAGCTTCGGGCCCTGCATCCGGTGGTTGCCCGCCTCCGCGATGATGAGCAACGCCTCGTCATGCCACGCCCCCGCAGGCGACGCTGCTTGCTCATCCTCCAGGCACTGGCAGCCGAGGCCGAACGGCGTGGCCACGTCGTGCACGACGAGCCTGTGCCCGAGCATCACAGGAGCCGACCCTACACGTACCTGGGAAAGCACTATCCGAGCAGGTATTCTCGCCGTGACGGCGCGATACGCATCGCAATCGGGAAATTCTCCTACGCGGTGACCATCGCAGAGGAGAACCCACAAAGCAGCGATCTCGAAAAGGTCGAGCGTCTGGTCGTCGAAGTCACGCGGTACCGCTCGAACGGCCGGCAGTGTCGGTGGGCCGACCGAAAGCGTTGGCAAGTCGAGGATATTCTTGAAAAAGTCCTGCGTGAGCTTGAGCAACGCGCTGTGGAAGATGCCGCCCGTGAGGTCGAGGAGGAGCGAGCCCGAGTCGAACGACGACGGCGCTGGGAAATCGCCATGGCCGAAGCACGGCGCAAAGCACACGAGGCCAACGACGCGACTGCGCTCCGCGAACAGATCTCCCGGTGGCGCGAGAGTCAGGAGATTAGCGCCTATTGCCGAGCGCTGGAACAACGTATCGACCGCGAGACACCGGATACGCCCGGGATGCGGGAGGCTCGCGAATGGCTGTCATGGGCGTGTGACTACGCCGCTTCACTCGATCCCCTTCGGACACTGCCCTCGCGCCCTGAACATCCGGAGCTGCGCCCAGATGATCTCAAGCCCTACCTCAAGGGCTGGAGCCCCTACGGCCCAGAGGAACGACGGGCTTGGTAAAGATCGGATCTGATGTCCCCACCAGGGCCGCCTCGTAGGAACGACGCCCGGGGTTGTCCGCTGCCGAGGACGGACACGCCGTCCGCGATCACGTCGTGATCGGCGATCACACCAACGCAAGCGCAAAGGGTCCAGTGTGGGCGACCGTGAAGCATGGATCGCCACAGCGAGGGTTCGTCCACAGGTGTCTCCACGACCCGCAAGGCTTGGCTCAGTACTCGCGGAATATCCGTCCCGCGTCTTTGAAGCCAGTTGGTACTCAGGCCGGACAGCTCTCCGGTAGCGTGGGCCCGGACGCGGGTTGCCCCGCGCACGGGCCCGGATCGCTGCCATGGGCTGCTATAGGCTAGGGCCTCACCGGGACGCGGTAGACGTCGCCGATCGGAATTGTGGTCGACATGTGCAATTGGTTGCGATCACCCCTCGGACACATACTGACCGCGCATGTGGGGGTTCCGGAATCTCTCGGGCCTCCACTTCGTGTTTCTGGGGACGGTAGGGCATCCCAAGGGGCGTTACTCGCCTGTTTCGCCGTCGATCAACTCTCGGGCTATGTCCAGGTGGCCGGCGTGGCGGGCGTACTCCTGGAGCGCATCCAGCGGCGTTCGAGCCGGCCGAGGTGCTGGACCAGTCCTAGCGGTGACCAGCCCAGCGGCTCGACCGGCGTGCGGAGCAGTGCGTCGGGCAGGCCGGAGATCTTCCGCATCAGGGCCTCGCGGTACCACTCCAGGTAGCCGAGGAGGAGTTCACGAGCGTCCGTGACGTCGGTGCCCGGGCCGTCGAGGAGTGCGGGGCACGGCGTCAGCGGAGGGAGTTGCCTCCGTCGGCTATGAGTGAGCGGCCCGTGATCCAGGCGGCCTTGTCGCCGCATAGGAACGAGATGACGCCGGCGAGGTCTTCCGGGGTGCCCGCGCGGCCGAGGGGGGTGGCGCGGGCGGCGGCGGACAGGAGGCGTTCCGGGTCGGGGCTGATGTCGCGCAGGGCGTCGGTGGCGATCACGCCCCCACTCACCAGGTTGACCGTGATGCCGTCGCGGCCCAGTTCCACCGCGAGGTAGCGGACGACGGACTCGGCCGCGGCCATGGCGGCGGCGATCGCGGCGTAGCCGGGGACGTGCCGGCTCGTTCCGGTGCTCACGGTCGTGACGACGCGGCCCCCGTCGGCAAGGTGGGGGCGCGCCGCCGCCACCAGGGCGAGGAGGGAGCCGACGCGGGTGGCGAACATCTGCTCATAGGTGTGCCAGGGCGTGTCGAGGGCCTTTCCCAGTGCCGGCGAGGTCGCGCCGAAGCCCGTGGCGTTGGAGATGACGGCGCGCACGGGGCCGAGGCGTTCGCTCGCGGCGCGCACGAACTCCGTGCATTGGTCCTGGTCCGCGACGTCCAGCGCGAAGGCGGCGGCGTGCCCGCCGTTGCGGTGGATCTCATCGACGACCCCGTTGGCGGACGCGGCGTTCCGGTGGTAGCCGACCGCCACGGCGTAGCCGTCGCGGGCGAGCGCCAGGGCGGCGGCGCGGCCGATGCCGCGGCCGGCGCCGGTGATGGCGGCGGTCTTCATCGGCGGTCCCCGAACGTGACGCAGTCGCCGTCGGCCGCCTCGGCGTAGCGGCGCCGCGCGTCCCGCTGGAGGTCCAAGGACTCGGGGCTCGCGAGGCGCTCCGCGAAGAGCCCGGCCTCCAGGCGGAGACCGTCGGTGAGCGGCAGCCGGGTCCCCTCGACCAGGGCGCGTTTCGCCGCGGCGAGCGCGGCGGCGGGACGGGACGCCATGTGGCGGGCCAGGCGCAGCGCCTCCGTCTGGAAGGCGGGGATGGGGAGGACCCGCTCGACGATTCCGGCCGTCCTGGCCTGCTCGGCGGTGAGGACGTCGCCGGAAAGGACGACGTCGGCGGCCCGGCCGGGGCCGATCAGTCTGGCCAGACGCTGGGTGCCGCCCGCGCCGGGGATGATGCCGAGCGCGGTCTCCAGAAGGCTGAAGTGGGCGCCGGCCGAGGCCCAGCGCAGCGTGCACGCCAGGGACAGTTCGAGGCCGCCGCCCCACGCCTGGCCGTCGATGACGGCGATCACGGGCTGCGGGAGGCGCTCGATGCGCCGCATCGCGGTGTACCAGATCCTGGCCCGCGGCACCGGCCCCCGGGACAGTTCGGCGAGTTCGTCCAGGTCCGCGTGGGCGATGAAGTAGCCGGGGACGCCGCCGGTGAGCATCACGACGCCGATGTCCGGGTCGGTCTCCAGCCGGGCGAGCTCCGCGTCCAGTTCTTCGAGCGCGGCGAAGGTGAGGAAGTTGCGCGGCGGGTTGCGGTAGGTGAGGACGGCGACGCCGTCGCCGTCCTCCCGGGTCCACATCGTCATGTCAGTCCTTGGGTGAGTCGAGTCCGTGCTCGGTGAGGAAGCGCAGCACGGCGTCATTGAAGAAGGCGGGGTTGTCCTGGTTGGCCAGGTGGGCGGAGTCCGGGACGACGAGGTACCGCGCCAGCGGATCGCGGCGTGCCCAGGCGGGCATGGCGGTGCGGAAGTTGCCGAGCCGGTCGTGTTCGCCGTGCAGCAGCAGTTCGGGTACGTCGATCCGGTAGCCGGGCTCGGGGTGGAGGGCGCCGACCAGGCTCGCCATGACCGCGACCATGTCCGCGTGCGCCATCCGGCTCGCCGTGTCGAGCACGTACTCGCGGACGCGCGGATCCCGGGCGGACGCCTTGGCCTCCTGGCGGATCAGGGCCTTGCGCGGGTACCAGGGCAGCATGCGGACGACCGCCGCGGCCTGGATCCGTTCCCGGCGCGTCAGCGGCAGGGTGTTCCCGGCGCAGCCCAGCGCGACCAGAGCCGAGACCCTGTCGGGGTGGTGGTAGACGATCTCCTGGGAGAGGTTGCCGCCCATCGACTGGCCGACGAGGACGGTCCGCTCGATGCCCTCCCCGTCGAGGATCGCGAGCAGGTCCTCCGTGGCCGCGCCCAGGGACCAGGGGGTCCGGTTGGGGATGGAGCGGCCGTGTCCCCGGACGTCCCATAGGAGGATCCGGTGGCGGGCGGCGAACCTCTCGATCTGCGGTTCCCACGTGCGGTGGTCGAGGGTGGCGCCGTGGGTGAACACGATCGGGGGTCCGTCGCCCGAGCCGCCGGTCCAGTAGTGGATCTCGCAGCCGGTGCGCTGGACGGTCCGGTGCCGCAGCGTCACGGCTCGTCGCCCAGGAGGAGCACCGACGCGCCGTAGTGGACGCTCTGGCTGGACGGTGTGCCCGCCCCGGCCGTGGCGACCGGCTCCCCACCGCCCTGATTGCTGTCGAAGTGCGGGAAGTTGCTGCTGGACAGCAGCAGGCCGATGCTGTGGCCCGCCCGGAAGCGCTGGGCCGTGTACCCGAGGTCGATCTCCAGCTGGACGGGTTCTCCGCGCGGCACGGTGGTGCCCGGGCCGTCGCGGTGGCTCAGCCGGACGACTCCTTCGCAGACCGGCAGGAGCCGTCCGTCCGGTAGCCGGTCCACCAGGCGGGCCATCACGTCGGCGTCCGCGGCGTCGGTCGCGAAGGTGAGCCGCAGCCGGACCCGGCCGGTGACGTCGGTGTCCTCGTCGAGCACGTCGCCGAGGTAGAGCAGGACGTCGGGTCTCGCGGCGATCCGGCCGAGGTCCAGCGGCCCGGGGGCGAGCCGGCCGAGGTGCAGGACGCGCCCGCCGCGGCTCGGGACCGGGTCGGCCGGGTCGTGGACGTAGCCGTCGGGTTCCGCCGGGTCGGGCACGGCGGTCAGCCTGCCGGGCGTTCCGCCGGCGACCGCGGGGCCGGTCAGGTAAAGGGCGTGGCCGGCGGCGTCGGCCGGGGGCCACCGCTCGGCGGTGCGCCATTCGTCCGCGCCCATCATGAAGTAGAGGACGGGGTCGGATTCGCCCGGCCCGTCCAGGCAGCGGCGGAAGAAGTCCAGGTGCCGGGCGGGGAGCCGGGCGGCGGCCGCCGAGGCCGCGACGCCGAAGTTCACCTCGCCCTGCAAGTGGGTCAGGGCACCGGTATGCGCCCAGGGTCCGACGATCAGCTCGTGCCGCAGGTCCGGGCACAGCCGCCGCATCTCCAGGTGGCCGCGGACGGTCGCGGTGGCGTACACGTCGTACCAGCCCGTCACCGACAGGACCGGCACCTCCACGGCCGCGTGGTCCCAGTCGGGCAGGGCCCGGACCTGGCCGTCCAGCAGGTCGCCGATGCGGATCGGGAATCCGGGCAGGTCCAGTTCCGGCATGCCGGCGAGCGGCAGCCGCCGCATCGCCCGCTCCGGGTCGTGGATCAGGGCCGCGACCTTCGCGGCGAGCGCCGGGTCGGCGTCCGGCCCCTGCCGGCCCAGCCAGTCGGCGGCCATGTAGGCCAGCCAGCCGACCAGGTGGTCGAGCCGGAGCGCGCCGCCGGTGTCGCGGGCGTCGGCCGCGGCGCCGGTCGTCATGGCCGGGGCGATGCCCCGCAGGTGCGGCGGCCGCAGCGCCGCGCCGAGCCAGGCGACGATGCCGAGGTAGAACGTGCCCGCGAGGAACACGTTGCCGTCGCACCAGGGCTGCGCCGCCGCCCATTCCACGGTGTCGAAGGTGTCCTCGGCCTCCTGCTCCCACATGACGGCCTGCCACTCGCCGCCGGAGTCGAACCGGCCGCGGGTGTCCTGCACCAGGGCGGCGAACCCGCCGGCGAGGCAGTGCTGGGGGTGCAGGGCGTCGGAGCTGATCTGCCGCCGGCCGTACGGCGTCCTGAAGATCACGGCCGGGGCCGGGGACGGGGGCCGCCGCAGGTCGCCGCGCAGCAGCACGCCGTCCCGCATCGGGGTCTCGACGCCGCCTTCGATGCGCCCCAGTTCCATCGTCACACCGCCTTGAGGGTGAGCATCGTGCGGGCCATCTCGTTCCACCCGGCGGTCGCGCCGCCGTCCACGGTCAGGGCGCAGCCGGTGATGAACGAACTGCCGGGCAGCGCCGCGAACACGGCGGCGCGGGCCTGCTCCTCGGGGGTGGCGAGCCGCCCGGCGGACGTCGTCGCGGCGAGGGAGTCGCGCAGCGGGCCGGGCGGCCACAACTCGTCCACCATCCCGGTGTGCGTCGGGCCGGTGACCAGCGCCACCGCACGGATGCCCTGCGCGCCGTAGTCGACGGCCACCGACTGGGCGAGCCCGATGAGGGCGTGCTTGGCCATGTTGTAGACGGGGGAACGCGGCGTCGCCGCCACCCCGCACATCGAGGACGTGAACACGAACACGCCGCCGTCCGCGCGCATATGCCCGACGGCGGAGCGCACCAGGTAGAAGTTGGCGTCGCAGCACACCCCCATCACCGTGCGGTAGTCGGCGTCGGTGAGGCTGTGCGGGCGCCCGGGGACGTTGACGCCGGCATTGCCGTGGACGACGTCGAGCCGGCCGTACCGGGCGACCACCGTCTCGACGACCTCGGCGACCTGGGCCGGGTCGGAGACGTCCGCCTGGACGATCCCCTCCCCCGGCGTCAGGTCCACGCCGACGACCTCCGCGCCCACGGCCCGGAAGAGTCTCATCGAGGCGGCTCCGATGCCGCTCGCCGCGCCGGTGATCAGGACGACCCGGCCGTCGAGGCGGCCGAAGACGTCGCCGTCCGTCATGGTCATGCGTTTCTCCTCAGCGGCCGGTGAACTCGGGGCTGCGCTTCTCGACGAAGGCCCGCGCGCCTTCGACCGCGTCGTGCACTTCCCTGTTGTTGCGGATGTGGAAGGTGTTCTGGATGCGGAGCGCCTGTTCGAGCGGCTGGCCGTAGACCCGCTCGCGCAGCTGCTTGTAGAGGCCGATCGCCCGGGTCGGGCCGGCCGCGAGGCGCCGGGCCTCGGCGAGCGCCGCGTCCCGCAGGTCCGCCGGCGGGACGACCCGGGTGTAGATGCCCAGGCGCTCGGCGTCGGCGGCGTCGAGCAGCCCCCCGGACAGGTAGATCTCCGTCGCCTTCGCGGTCCCGACGATGCGGGCCAGCATCACGGCGGTGCCGGTCTGCGCCACGTTGACCAGGCAGCTTCCGATCCGGGCCGTGTCCGCGGCGATCCGCAGGTCGGCGGCGCAGGCGAGCTCGGTGCCCGCTCCGGCCGCGGCGCCGTTGACCGCCGCGATGACCGGCTGCGGCGCCGTGACGATCGCCTCGACGATCCGCAGGTACACCGGGTCGGCGGTGTCGCCGAGGACCGGCGAGTGCCTGCGCTCCCCGGCGAGGTGCTCGTCCACCGCGCCGAGGTCGTCCCCGCCGCAGAACGCGCTGCCCGCGCCGGTCAGCACCACGACCCGGGCCTGCGGATCGGTCTCGGCGCGCTCCAGCGCGCGCAGCAGCTCCTCGCCGAGCGCGCGGTCGAGCGCGTTGCGCCGGTCCGGGCGGTTCATGGTCAGCCACAGGACCCCCGGCGCCGGCCGCGAGACCAGCAGGACCCCGCCGCCTCCGGACGCCGTGCTCTCCTGCCCCTGCGTCATGCTCGGACCATCCCTCCATCGACGAACAGTGCTTGGCCGGTGATGTAACCGGCGCTCGTTCCCAGCAGCCAGACGACCGCGGCGGCGACCTCCTCCGGGTACCCGCAGCGGCCGAGCGGCAGCCGCGCGGCGACCTTCTCGGCCAGCCCGCGGAGCCCGCTCTCATCGAGCATCGGAGTGTCGATGAAGCCGGGGCACACGGCGTTCGCGCGGACGCCGAGCGGCCCCAGCTCGACGGCGAGGGACCGGGTCAGGCTCAGCAGCCCGCCCTTGCTCGCGTCGTAGGCGGCCTGCCCCGCGAACCCGGTCACCGCGATCGAGCAGACGTTGACGACGGCGGCGCCCGGCGGCCCGGCGAGGGCGGGGGCCGCCTCGCGGGCCAGCCGGAACGGCGCCGACAGGTTGACCTCCAGCACGCGCGTCCAGTCGGCGGTGCGGTGCTCGCCGAGCGGCGCGCGGTGCTCGACGCCCGCGTTGTTGACCAGGCCGTCGAGGCCGCCGAGCCGCTCGGCGGCGGCGGCGACGAGCCGCCGCGGCGCACCGCTCGCGGTCAGGTCGAGCGGCATGGTGTGCAGCCGGCCGTCCGCGACCTCGGCGCCGAAGCGGCGTTCCAGGCGGCGGCATCCGGCCTCGTCGATGTCGGTCGCCAGCACCCGCGCGCCGTGCAGGAGCAGTTCGGCGACGAGCGAGGTGCCGATGCCGCCGGCCGCGCCGGTGACCAGGACCCGGCGGCCGTTCACGCCGCCGTCCCGGTACGGGCCCGGTGCAGCAGCCGCTCGGCGTTGCCGTGCAGCCAGGCCCGGACGGTGCCGTCC
>NZ_VCKZ01000012.1 GCF_005889745.1 Actinomadura geliboluensis | reverse complement strand
GCAGTCGGGGTCGGCGGCCGCGCGCTCGGACACGTCCAGCACGACGGCCGGGGCGACCAGCCGGGTGGGCGGGACCTGCGCGACGTCCTCGCCGTCGCGCCCGGTGGCCCAGTGGACCGGCGCGTCGAAGTGCGTGCCGACGTGCTCGCCGGTCTCGATGTCGTTCCAGTACCAGGCGGGGCCGCGGTCGTCGTAGCGGCTGATCTCCTTGAGCCGGAACGGCACGGTGTTGGCGAACGGCTCGGGCAGCTGGAGGATCGGCGTCCGCTCCGACAGCGGGGCGGTCAGGTCGACGATCTCCACCGAGCCGTCGGCGACGGCGGCGAGCAACTGGGCGAGCAGGGGCATCCGGTCCTCCGGCGGCACGGGTGGCTGAGGGGGTGCGCGGGGTCCCCTGAACGTACCGCAGATGGACCCGCCCAGAGGGCCTGCTCAACGCCGTTGCTCGAGCGTCCGGAACAAAGTGGACGGCGGCACGGGTTAGGGTTACCTAAGTACCGCGGATCATCGGAGGACGCATGGCGACGGAACCGGCACGCGAACCGGCACGCAGGGGACGCACGCTCCACCGGGGGACGGTGGTGCGCACCGAGCGCCTCACCCCGCACATGATCCGGGTGGTCCTCGGCGGCGCCGGGCTCGCGGAGTTCGCCGCCGGCGAGTTCACCGACCACTACGTGAAGCTGCTGTTCCCGCGTCCGGGCGTCGCCTACCCCGAGCCGTTCGACATGGAGCGGGTGCGCGCCGAGCTGCCGCGCGAGCAGTGGCCCGCGACCCGCACCTACACCGTCCGCGCATGGGACGAGCGGGCGCGCGAGCTGACGATCGACTTCGTCCACCACGGCGACAAGGGCCTCGCCGGCCCGTGGGCGGCGGCCGCCCGGCCGGGCGACGAGATCATGTTCAACGGCCCCGGCGGCGCCTACGCGCCCCGCCCGGCCGCCGGCTGGCACCTGCTCGCCGGCGACGAGAGCGCGCTGCCCGCGATCGCCGCGGCCCTCGAACGCCTCCCGGCCGGCGCCCCCGCCCGCGCCTTCGTCGAGGTCGCGGGCCCGGAGGAGGAGCAGCCCCTGCGCGGCTCGGCGACCACCGAGATCGTCTGGCTGCACCGCGGCGCCGGCGAGGTCGGCGCGCTGCTGGTCGAGGCCGTCCAGAAGCTCGACTTCCCGGACGGCGAGGTGCACGCCTTCGTGCACGGCGAGGCCGGCTTCGTCAAGGCCCTGCGCCGCCACCTGCGGGTCGAGCGGCGCCTGCCCCTCGACGCGCTCTCCATCTCCGGCTACTGGCGCCGCGGCCGCGACGAGGACGGCTGGCAGTCGAGCAAGCGCGACTGGAACCGCCAGGTCGAGCAGGAGGAGGCCGCGGCCCTCGGCTGACCCGCCGGCCGGCCCGGCCGCGGGTCAGGCGGTGGCCGGGGCCTGGTCGTCGAGGTCGTCGAGGCCGTCGAGGTCCTCGGGGCCGTCGTCGTCGGCGAAGCCCGGCAGCCAGCGCTCGGCCTCGGCGCGGAAGGCGCCCTCGGCCTCCAGCTGGCACAGCACGCCGCCGCAGCCCGACAGGGCGCGGCTGACGGCCAGGTACTGCGGCGGCAGCCGGAACGCGCGGGCGAGCGCGCCCGGGCGCATGTCGGAGGCGAGCCCGAGGCCCCGGGCGGTCTGCTCGCGCAGCCACTCGCGGGAGTAGCGGAAGCGCTCCACGGCGAACGGCGCGGCGTGCGGGGCGACGAGGTCGGCGATCTCCTCCGGGTCGACCTCCGCGTCCGGGACGAGGAAGCCCTCGTCGCACAGGGCGTCGACGATCTCGTCGGGGTCGCCGAGGGTGCCGATGCGCAGCAGCCGGCCGATCGACCACTGCAGCTCGGCGGGGACGCGGGCGGCGCCGCCGAAGTCCAGCACGCCGAGGCGGCCGTCGTCCAGCAGCCGGAAGTTGCCCGGGTGCGGGTCGATGTGGATCATCTCGCAGCGGGCCGGGCCGGACAGCAGGAAGCGGAACAGCAGCAGGCCGGCGCGGTCGCGGCGGTCCTGGTCGCCCTCGGCGATGACCTTGGCGAGCGGGGTGCCGTCCAGCCACTCGGTGACCAGCACGTTCCCGGCCTGCGCGACGACGGCGGGGACGGCGAAGTCGGGGTCGCCGGCGTAGGCGTCGTGGAAGGCGGTCTGGGCGCGGGCCTCGTCGGCGTAGTCGAGCTCCTTCTCCAGGCGGCGCTTCAGGTCGGCGACGACCGGCTTGACCTCGACGCCGGGGAACAGCGGGGTGAAGAGCCGGCTGAGGCGGGCGATCTGGTTGAAGTCGCTCATCAGGGCCTGCGCGGCGCCGGGGTACTGCACCTTGACCGCGACCGTGCGGCCGTCGTGCCAGACGGCCTTGTGGACCTGCCCGATGGACGCGGCGGCGGCCGGGCGGTCGTCGAACTCGGCGAACAGGTCGCGCCAGTCCTCGCCGAGGCCCTCGGCGAGGACCTGGTGCGTGGTGGCGGCGGGCATCGGCGGCGCCGCCTCCTGGAGGCGGGTGAGGCTGGCGCGGAACGGGCCGGCGATCTCCTCGGGCAGCCCCGCCTCGAAGATCGACAGCAGCTGGCCGACCTTCATCGCGCCGCCCTTCAGCTCGCCGAGCACGGCGAACAGCTGCTCGGCGGTGCGGCGCTGGACCTCCAGCGCGACGGCCTCGGCGGGGCGGCCGAAGGTCCGCTTGCCGAACCCGAGGGCGGTGCGCCCGGCGAAGCCCAGCGGGAGGGTCGCCAGCTTGGCGGTGCGCGTCACCGCGCGGCGGGGGATGTCACTCACGGCCCGGCCGTCCCTTTTTCGACGATGCGTCCAATGCCTTAGCCTCTCATGGCGAACGAAAGCCACAAAGTGGTCAATCGCCGTCCATTGTTCAGCGTTCGGCGGGGCCCGGAGATTCCCGGCCGCCGTCCCCGGACACGCGGCCACCGTCCCCGGGCGCGCACGGGCGCAGCAGCAGCTCGACGACCTCCAGGGCCCGCTCGATCTCCGGCTGGTTCCCGCCCAGGTAGTGGGCGTACATGAACGAGTCGGCGACCCGGACGATCGCCTGCGCGAGCGTGCGGGTGGGCAGCGGGACGCGCAGCGCGCCGCGGTCGATCTCCGCCTGCAGCTCGCGCGCCAGCAGCTCGGCCGCGCGGTCCTCGATGGTGCCGGGCATGGTGGCCAGCCGGACGAACAGCCGCGGCTCGCGCTCGGTGAACGCCTTCAGCGGCGCCGCGTCCACGACCGCGCGCATGAAGCGCTCCAGGAGGGCGAGGATCCGCGGCGCGCCCGCGCCGCCGACGCCGCGCGCCGCGACGCGGTAGGTGCGCTCGGTCATCTCCGCGAGGACCGCGCCGAGGAGCTGCTCGCGGCCGCCGACCCACCGGTACAGGGTCGCGCGCCCGACGCCCAGCTCCGCCGCCAGCGCCGACATGTCGATCGGCTCGCCCCGCAGGTAGTGCGCGGACGCGGCGGCGAGCGCGGCGGACGGCCCGGCCGCGGGCCGGGCGGGCGCGCCGGGGGGAACGGGGCTGCCGCTCATCCGCACAGCATGGCACAGCGGCGCCGGCGGGCCCGGCCCGGACTCCTCGCGATCGCGCGACTACCACACGTGATCAAAGGGTAGTCAGCTCAGTGTGAAGGTCAAACATGGGGGTGCCGGACGCAAGGGCCGGCTGCTGATCATCGGTGGGGCGGAGAACCGGACCTGCGGGGCCGGGCCGCTGGAGACGTTCGTCGAGCTGTCCGGGGCCGAGGACGCGCGGATCGTGGTCGTGACGACGGCGACGGAGGTGCCCGAGGAGGTCGCGGAGGAGTACACGGCGGTGTTCGGGCGGCTCGGCGTGTCGTCGGTCCGGGAGCTGCGGCTGCTCGGCCGCGCCGCGGCCGACGACGCGGCGACGCTGCGGGCGCTCGACAACGCGACGGGCGTGCTGTTCAGCGGCGGCGACCAGTCGCGGATCCGGACCCTGGTGGGGTCCCGGACCAACGAGCTGCTGAAGCGGCGGCTCGACCAGGAGGGCCTGGTCATCGCCGGGACGAGCGCGGGCGCGACCGCGATGGGGCATTGGATGATCTTGGGCGGGCACGGCCACGAGGTCGCCGCGTCCAGTGTGAAGGTCGGGCCGGGCCTCGCGCTGCTCGACAACGTGCTGATCGACATGCATTTCAACGAGCGCGGGCGGCTGCCGAGACTGATGAGCGGCATAGCGCTCGACACCCGGCTGCTCGGCGTCGGGATCGACGAGGACACGGCGATCGTCGTGGGCGACGGCCAGTTCGAGGTGGTCGGGACCGGAGTGGTGACGGTCGTGGACGCCGGGCAGTCCACCATCGCCTACGCCGCCTCCGACGACGAGCCGATGGCGATGTTCGACGTGTCGCTGCACCTGCTGCCCGCCGGCTGCACGTTCCAGATGAACGACAAGCTGCCCGCGATCGGCAACATGCGCGGCCCGGACGAGGAGGACTGAGCCGTGCGGCTCGATCATGTGCGCCGCCTGAGCGGCCCGAACACCTACCTGTCCCGCCCGGTCGCGATCGCGCGGCTGGACCTGCAGAGCCTGACCGGCCATGAGACGACCGACCATCCCGGCTTCGCCGAGCGGCTCGTCGCGGCGCTGCCGGGCCTCGCCGGGCACCACTGCTCGGCGGGCCGCCCCGGCGGGCTGCTGGCCGCGATGGCGCGCGGCACCTATTTCGGCCATGTGACCGAGCACGTCACCCTGGAGCTGTCCGGGCTCATCGGCCGCGAGGTGTTCTTCGGCCGCACCGTCCTCGCGGGCGGGCCGGGCGAGTACGAGGTGATCCTGGAGTGCCCGCGGGACGAGCCCGCCTCCAGCACCGTGGTGGAACGGCTGATCATGCTGGCCGTGCGGGCGGTGACGGGTGCGCTGGAGGGGCAGGTGCCGGACCTGTCCGGCGACCTCGCCGAGGTCGCCGCCGCGCACGAGGCCGAGCGCCTCGGGGTGAGCACGGCGGCGCTGGCCCGGGCGGCGCGCGAGCGGGGCGTGCCGGTCCGCCGCGTCGGCGGCCTCAACCTGCTGCGGCTCGGGTACGGGCGGTACCGGCGGACGGTGTGGGCGGCGATGACGGACGCGACCTCCGCGATCGGGATGGAGGTCGCCGGCGACAAGCGGCTCGCGCACCGCGTCCTCGCCGACGCGGGCGTCCCCGTCCCCGAGGGGCGGGTCGCGGCGTCGCCGGCGGAGGCCCTGGCGGCGCTGCGCGACATCGGCGGGCCGGTGGTCGTCAAGCCGCTCGCCGGGCACCAGGGCGAGAACGTCCACATCGAGCTGACCGAGCCGCCGGAGGTGGTGGCCGCGTTCGCGTCCGCCGCCGGGGAGGCCGGCGAGGTGCTCGTCGAGTCCTACATCCCGGGCAAGGACTACCGGGTCCTGGTGGTCGGCGGCCGGGTCGCGGCGGCGGCCGAGCTGACCGCCGCCCATCTGACCGGCGACGGGGAGAGCGCGATCGCGGCGCTGGTGGAGCGGGTCAACGCCGACCCGGCCCGCGGCGAGGGCCACGACCGGCCGCTGACGCGGCTGGCGCTCGGCCCGACGGAGCTGGCGCTGCTGGCGCGGCAGGGGCACGGCCCGGACTCGGTGCCCGGCGCCGGGGAGCGGGTGTGGCTGCGCCGCAACGCGAACCTGTCCACCGGCGGCACCAGCCGCGACGTGACCGCCGAGGTCCACGCGGACGTCGCCGCGATGTGCGTGCGGGCCGCCGCGGCCGTCGGCATGGACGTGTGCGGCATCGACCTGCGGCTGCCCGACATCGCCTCCCCGGTGCCCGCCGAGCGCGGCGCCGCCGGGATCCTGGAGGTCAACGCCGCGCCGGGGCTGCGCATGCACCTGGCGCCGCACGAGGGGGCGGGACGGGACGTCGCCGGCGACGTCATCGACCTGATGTACCCGGCGGGCACGCCGTCGCGGATCCCGATCGTGTCGGTGACCGGCACCAACGGCAAGACGACGACCGTCCGGATGATCGCGCACATACTGGAGCTGGACGGCCGGCGGACCGGCATGACCAGCACCGAGGGCGTGCACGTGGGCGGGCGGCAGGTCCACCTGTCGGACGCGTCCGGGCCCCGCTCGGCGGAGATGGTGCTCGGCGACCGGTCGGTGGAGGCGGCCGTGCTGGAGACCGCGCGCGGCGGCATCGTCCGGCGCGGCCTCGGCTACGACCGCGCCGACGTCGCGGTCGTCACCAACGTGACCCGCGACCACCTCGGCGTGGACGACACCGAGTCGGTGGCCGACCTGCTCGACATCAAGGCGCTGGTCGCCGAGGAGGTCCGGCGCGGCGGGCACGTGGTGCTGAACGCCGAGGACGAGCCGTCGGCGAGCCTGGCGGAGCGGCCCTCGGTGCGGCGCCGCGACCCGGTGCTGCGGTTCTTCGCGCTGTCGCCGGACGCGCCCGTCCTCGTCGCGCACCTGCGCGGCGGCGGCCTCGGCTACTACCTGGCGGACGGCTGGCTGACCGAGGCGCGCGGCGACCGCCGGACCCGGATCCTGCCGGCCGCGGAGGTGGCGGGCGCGTTCGGCGGGCACGCCGCGCACGTGCTGGCGAACGCGCTGGCCGCGGCGGCCGCCGCCCGCGCCCTCGGCGTCGCGGTGGACGTGGTGGCGCGCGCCCTGCGCTCGTTCGACCCGCACACCCGCAACCCCGGCCGGGGCTGCGTGTACCGGGTCGGGGAGAACCCGGTGCTGGTCGACTACGCGCACAACCCGGCGGCGGTCGCCGCGATGGGCGCGTTCGTGGAGCGGCGCTGGGGCGCCGGGGGCGTCGCCGCGGTCACGCTGCCGGGCGACCGGTCCGACGAGCTCGTCGGCGAGACGGCGCGGGCCCTCGCCGCGTCGTTCGGCCGCGTCGTCGTCTACGAGGACGAGGACCTGCGGGGCCGCCGCTCCGGCGAGATGACCCGGCTGATCGTGCAGGGGCTGCGGGAGGCGCGCCCGGACGTCCTGCACCATCCGGCGGGCGACCTGAAGGGGGCGCTGGCGTCCGCGCTGGACCTCGCCGAGCCGGGCGAGCCCGTGCTGCTGCTGTACGAGAAGCTGCAGCCGGTGACCGAGCTGCTGGAGACGCTGGACGCGGAGCCGGAGGGGGATCCGGGGCGGGCGGCGGAGCCGGCGGGCTAGCCGGGCGCCGCGGCCCGCCCGGCGGCGGGAGGGCGCAGGACCAGGACGCTGACCGCCAGCAGGGCGAGCACCACGATGCCGTCCAGCCAGTAGTGGTTGGCGGTGCCGACCACGACCGCGACCGTCACGGCGGGGTGCAGGAGCCACAGCCAGCGCCAGCGCGTCCGGGACGTGACGATGAGGCCGAGCGCGATGACGGCGGCCCACCCGATGTGCAGGGACGGCATGGCCGCGTACTGGTTGGCGACGGTGTCGGTCTGCGGCGGCCCGTACACGGCCGGGCCGAACCGCGCCGCGGTGTCGATGAGCCCGGTGGCGGGCAGCATCCGCGGCGGGGCCAGCGGGACGAGCAGGTGCAGGACGAGCGCGACGCCGGTCAGCGCGACCATGACCCGGCGGACCCACCGGTAGTGGGCGGGCCGCCGCAGGTAGATCCAGAGCAGGAAGGCGATCGCCGCCGGGAAGTGCACGTAGGCGTAGTAGCAGTTGGCCGCGTGCACGAGGAGCTGGCTGTTCAGCAGGCCGTCCTGGACGCCGGTCTCGCTGGGCAGGCGCAGCAGGCGCTCCAGGTGCCACACGTCGCGGGCGTTGGCGAACGCCTCCCCGACCCGCCCGCTCGCCAGCAGCCGGCCGAGCTTGTAGACCGTGAACAGCACCACGATCAGGACCAGCTCGCGGACGGCGTGGGGCCGCCCGCCGGGGCGCTCACGGCCTGGCCGTCCCGCGGCGGGCGCGTTCCGGCGTCCCGGCCGGCGCAGCCGCGCGAGGGCGCCGGCCGGCCGGGCGGGTCGGTCGAGGAGGCTCACATCGCTGTCCTTCTGTGGGGGGACGGGCCGGCTCAGCTCCGCGAGGCCGCGGGTTCCCGCTCGCGGGGGCGCTCGCCGGGCTCGTCGAGCAGATGCCGAAGCCTCTCACCTTCGACGTCCACGTTGGGCAGGGCACGCGCGAGCCGGCGGGGCAGCCACCAGGCGGCGCGGCCGGACAGCGCCATCACCGCGGGGACGAGCGTCATGCGGACCACGAAGGCGTCGAAGGCGACGCCGGCCGCGAGCGCGAACCCCATCATCTTGATCATCGATTCGGAGGAGGCGACGAACCCGGCGAACACCGCGATCATGATGACGGCGGCGGCGCCGACGACGCGGGCGCCGTGCCGGAACCCGGTGACGACGGCCTCGGTGGGCGCGGCGCCGTGCACGTGCTCCTCGCGCATCCGGGTGACGAGGAAGACCTGGTAGTCCATGGCGAGGCCGAACACCACCCCGATCAGGAAGATCGGCATCATGCTCATGATGGGGCCGGTCTCGGCGACGCCGAGCAGGCCGGCGAGCCAGCCCCACTGGAACACGGCGACGACCGCGCCGAAGGTGGCGGCGACGGTGAGGAGGAACCCCAGCGTCGCCTTCAGCGGCACGAGCAGCGACCGGAACACCAGGAGCAGCAGGATGAACGCGAGGCCGACGACGACGGCGAGGTAGGGCGCGAGCGCCTGGCCGAGCTTGGCGGACACGTCGATCGCCATCGCGGTCTGCCCGGTCACCATGGCCCGGACGCCGGCGGCCTCGCCGCCGTCGCGGATGTCGGCGACGAGCTCCTCGGTCCGCGCGGTGCTGGGCCCGCTCTTGGGCACCACGCTGAGCACGGCGGTGTCCCCGGCCGCGTTCGCGACCGGCGGGGTCACCGCGGCGACGTCCGCCATGCGGCCGACCTCCCCGGCGAACCGCTGCGCGGCGGCCTGCGCCCGGCCCGCGTCCTCCTGCACGACGACCATCAGCGGGCCGTTGGAGCCGGGGCCGAAGCCGTCGGCGATCAGGTCGTAGGCCTTGCGCTGGGTGGTGTCGGGCGCGGAGACCTCGTCGCCGGGCAGCCCGAGCCGCAGGTCCAGGGCGGGCGCGGCGATGACGCCGAGGCCGGCGACGGCGGCGAGCAGCACCGGCAGCGGGCGGCGGACGACGAACCGCGCCCACCGCTCACCCGCGGGCGCGCGGCCCCGCCCGGAGCGGTGGGCGTGGCGGCCGCCGCGCAGGCCGGGGAGCCGGCCGCCGAGCACCCGGCGGCCGGCGAGCCCGAGCAGCGCGGGCAGCAGGCTGAGCGCGATGAGGACGGCGACGACCACGGCGAACGCGGCGGCGAGGCCCATCTCGGTGAGCAGCGGGATGCCGACGACGGCGAGCCCGGCGAGGGCGATGACGACGGTCAGGCCGGCGAACACGACCGCGGATCCGGCGGTGCCGACGGCCCGGCCGGCGGCCTCCTCCCCGGACCGCCCCTCCTCCACCTCGTGCCGGTAGCGGGAGACGATGAACAGGGCGTAGTCGATGGCGACCGCGAGGCCGAGCATCAGCGCGAGCGTCGAGGTCATGGAGCTCATCTCGAACAGCCCGGTGGCCGCGGTGATCGCCGCCATCGCGATGCCGACGCCGAGGAGCGCGTTCAGCAGCGGCAGCCCGGCGGCGACCAGCGAGCCGAACGTGATGACCAGCACGACCGCGGCGACCGCGACGCCGATCACCTCGGCGGCGCTCTGCGCGGGCATGCCCTCGGTGGCGGTGCCGCCCATCTCGACCTGGAGCCCGGCGGCGCGGCCGGGGCCGGCGGCCGCGGCGAGCGCGTCCCGCGCCCCGTCGGTCACCTCGATCGGCGACACCTTGTAGGTGACCTGCGCGTAGGCGATCCGGCCGTCCTTCGACACGGCCCCGGCCTGGTACGGGTCGACCACGGAGGCGACCTGCGGGGCGGTCTTCAGCCGGCCGACGACCTGCTCGACGGCGGCCTTGCCGGACGGCTCGGTGACCGTCGACCCGGCGGGCGCGGCGAAGACGACCCGGGCGGTGGCCCCGTCCGCGGACGCCTGCGGCATCTTCCTCTCGAGCAGGTCGATCGCCTGCTGCGACTCGGTGCCGGGGATCGAGAAGTCGTTGGACGTCGGTCCCTTCAGCGCGGCGGCGCCCACGCCGGCGAGGACGAGGAGCGCCGCCCACAGCAGCACCACGAGGCCGCGCCGGCGGAACGAGAACCGGCCCAGCCGGTACAGCAGCGTGGCCAAGTCATCCCCCAGACGGTCGCGAAACGCGGACGGCTCGTCCGCGACCCGTCCACGCTAAACCGAACTTGCCCAGGCGGCAAAATTTCAGGCACTGCCAATTCGCGTGATGTGCATCTCACTGCGCGCCAGGGCGCCGGACGGTTCCGTCGAAGGGGGCGGCCCGCCCCTAGAAGATGGGGAGGCCGGTGTAGTTCTCCGCCAGGGACGTCTTGGCCGCCTCCGACGACGCCACATAGTCCAGGTGGGAGCGCTGGAGCCGCCGCTCGAAGTCGGTCGCCGCCGGGTCGACGTGCAGCAGCGTCGTCATCCAGTAGGAGAAGTGCTCGGCCCGCCAGACCCGCCGCAGGCACGTGTCGGAGTAGCCGTCCAGCAGCGTCTCCGACCCCGAGGCGTACCGCTCGGTCAGGGCCCGCGCCAGCACGATCACGTCCGAGACGGCGAGGTTGAGGCCCTTCGCGCCGGTCGGCGGGACGATGTGCCCGGCGTCGCCGGCGAGGAACAGCCGGTCGTGGCGCAGCGGCTCGGCCACGAAGCTGCGCATCGGCGTGACCGACTTGTCGGTGATCGGGCCCTCGTGCAGCTTCCAGCCGTCGTCGGTGGCGAACCGCGTCGCCAGCTCGTCCCAGATCCGGGCGTCGGACCAGGCGGCGAGGTCCTCGTCCGGGCTCACCTGCAGGTACAGCCGGCTGACCTGCGGCGAGCGCAGGCTGTGCAGCGCGAAGCCGCGGTCGTGGTTGGCGTAGATCAGCTCCTCGGTGGACGGCGGGACGTCGGCGAGGATGCCGAGCCAGGCGAACGGGTACTCGCGCGAGAACGTCCGCAGGCCCGGCACCGCGGGGCGGCTGACGCCGTGGAACCCGTCGCAGCCCGCGATGTAGTCGCAGTCCAGGGTGTGCGTCTCGCCGCCGCTGCGGAACGTCACGCTCGGCGCGGACGCGTCCAGGCCCACGACCTCGGTCTCGAACCGCACGTCGCCGCCGTCCGCCAGCCGCCGGGCCACCAGGTCCTTGACGATCTCGGTCTGCGCGTAGACGGTGACCGTCCGGCCGGTGAGGTCGGTCAGCGGGACGCGGTGCCCGGCGCCGCCGAACCGCAGCTCCAGCCCGTGGTGGACGAGCCCCTCCCGGTCGAGCCGGTCGCCGACGCCGGTCTCGCGCAGCACGTCCGTCGTGCCCTGCTCCAGCATCCCGGCGCGCTGCCGGTGCTCCACGTAGTCGCGGTCCCGGCTCTCCAGCACCACGGACTCGATCCCCCGCAGATGGAGCAGGTGCGACAGCAGCAGTCCGGCGGGGCCGCCGCCGATGATCGCGACCTGGGTACGCATCGAGCCTCCTCGTCGTCGGTTACCCGGCGATGCTGGCGTGCATCGCCGCTGGTTCAGGCTCCGGTCTTCCGCTCAACGGAAAACAGGTCGGGATCGCCGCCCCAGTGCGCGGCCACATCCCGGGACAGGGCCCGCGCCGCCGTCGTCAGCGGCGGCAGCAGCCGCCGCAGGTCGGCGCTGCGCGTGGCCGACACCAGCGACAGCGCCGCCACCACCGCGCCCGCCGCGTCCCGCACCGGCGCGCCGACCGACGAGGCGCCGAGCGTCATCTCGTCCCGGGTGAGCGCGTAGCCGGAGCGGCGGACCTGCTCCAGGGCGCGCCGCAGGTCGTCGGCGGCGGTGATGGACCGCGCCGCGTGCCGGGCCAGCTCCCCGGCGAGGACCTTCTCCCGGACCTCCGGCGGCGCGTAGGCCAGCAGCACCTTGCCCACGCCCGTGGTGTGCAGCGGCAGCATCGCGCCGACCTGCGTGACCACCGGCACCGAGCGGGTCCCGCGCAGCCGCTCGACGATCAGCACGCGGTCGTCGCGGAGCACGCCGAGCTGCACGTTGTCGTGGGTGGCCTCGTACAGGTCCTCCATGTGCGGCAGCGCCAGCTCGCGCAGCCCCGTGACGGCCGGGGCCTGGCTGCCGATGCGCCACAACCGGGTGCCGATGCGGTACGTCCCGTCCGGGACCCGCTCCAGGAACCCGCCGCCGACCAGCTCCCCCACGAGCCGGTGCCCGGTCGCGAGCGGCAGCCCGGAGCGGCGGCAGATCTCGCTCAGGTTGAGCCGGACGCCGCCCTGGGCGAAGGCGTTCAGGATCGCCATCACCTTGCCGGCCACGCTCACCGGCCGCGCGCGCTCCGCGCCGTCCCCCGCCACCTGCCACCTCCCGCGCGGCCCGCTCCCCGGGCCGGCCGCCCGGAACCCGCCCGTCACTCCCCTTCGTCGAGGACCCGCTGGGCGACGGCGAAGGCCGAGTTCGCCGCCGGTACCCCACAATAGATCGCCGTCTGCAGGAGCACCTCTTTGATCTCCTCGGGCGTCAGCCCGTTGCGGACGGCGGCGCGGACGTGCATGGCCAGCTCGTCCAGATGGCCGCCGGCGACCATGGCGGTGAGCGTGATGCAGCTGCGGGTCTTGCGGTCCAGGCCGGGGCGGCTCCAGATCTCCCCCCAGGCATAGCGGGTGATCATGTCCTGGAAGTCGGCGGTGAAGGCGTTCTTGCGGGCCTCGGCGCGGTCGACGTGCGCGTCCCCGAGCACCTCGCGGCGCGTCCGCATGCCCTGCGCGTGCCGGTCCTCGTCGGTCATCCGCTCCGCGCTCATCCTTCGTTTCCCTTCCATGTGCGCTCCAGGTGCGCGGTGATCTCCTCGGTGACCGCGGCCGGGCGTTCGACGTTCGCCAGGTGGCCGGCGCCCTCCACGACGGCGAGCCGGGCGCCGGGGATGCCCGCGGCCAGCCGGTCGGCGTGGCCGGCGGGCGGGGTGGGGCCGTCCTGCGCGCCCGCGATCACCAGGGTCGGCGCGGAGACCGCGCCGAGCCGCGCCGTGGCGTCGAACCCGGCGAGGGCGTCGCAGCAGGCGGCGTAGCCCTCGGGGTCGGTCGCGCGGAGCATCGCCACGTAGGGCTCCGCGCCGGTGAAGCCGGGGGTGAACCAGCGGCCGGCCGCCGAGTCGGCCACGGGGCCGACCCCGTCGCGGCGGACGAGCGCGGCCCGCTCCCGCCACGGTCCCGGCTCGCCGAAGCGCGGGGACGTGCAGCACAGGACCAGGCTCGCGACGCGGCCGGGGGCGCGCAGCGCGAGCGCGGTGCCGACCGCGCCGCCCAGCGACACCCCGGCGTACGCGGCCCGGTCGGCGCCGAGCGCGTCCAGGAGGGACAGGACCCCGCCGGCCAGGTCGTCGACGGTGAACGGGCCGTCCGGGACGGGGGCGCCGCCGTGGCCGGGCAGGTCGTAGCGCAGCACCCGCCAGGCGCGGGTGAGCGCCGGCAGCTGCGGGAGCCACAGGTCCATGGTGGTGCCGAGGGACGGGCCGAGGACGACGAGCGGCGCGTCCTCCGGGCCGTCCAGGCGGTACTGGGGGACGTTCACGGGCGGCTCCTCCGGTAGGCGTCGAGGGCCCGGCCGACGAGCGCGGCGGCGTTCCCGGTGCCGGGGTCGCGGCCGAGCACGCCGATCAGGTCGTCCAGGCCGGCGCGCATCCGCTCGGGGGACACCTCCAGGCCGTCCAGCAGTTCGGCGGCGGTCTCGGCGGCGCCGCCGGTCAGGCGCAGGCACTCGCGCAGCGGCTGCCACTCGGCGTGCCACTCCCCCGCCGGCCGCTCGTGCGGCGCGGCCTGCGCGGCGAGGACGACCTGCGCCTGCGCCGGCACCTGCAGCGCGGCCGAGCGGACCAGGGCCGACAGCGCGGGGTTGCGCTTGTGCGGCATCGAGGACGAGCCGCCCCGCCCGGCGCCCGCCGCCTCGGCGGCCTCGCCGACCTCGCTCTGCGACAGCAGCCACACGTCGGTGGCGATCTTGCCGAGGGCGCCCGCGGCGACCGCCAGCGCCGACGCGAGCCCGGCGACCGGCACCCGGCGGGTGTGCCACGGCAGCGCCGGGCACGCGAGCCCGGTCTCCGCGGCGTAGGCGGCGACCAGGTCGAAGGCCCGGTCGCCGAAGGCGTCGAGCGTCCCGGCGGGGCCGCCGAGCTGCACGGGCAGCGGCACGGCGGCCAGCCCCTCGCGGGCCTCCAGGCAGCCCAGCAGCCAGTTCGCGGCCTTGGCGCCGAACGTGGTCGGCAGCGCCTGCCGGCCGAGGGTGCGGGCCGCCATCGGGGTGTCGCGGTACCGCGCCGCGAGCCCGGCCAGGGCGTCCAGCGCCCGGTCGAGGTCGGCGAGGAGGACGCGCCGGGCCCGGGCCGCGACGAGCATCGCGCCGGTGTCGGCGATGTCCTGGCTGGTGGCGCCCTTGTGCACGTGCTCGCCGGCGGGCCCGGCGAGGGCGCGCAGGTCGGCGACCAGCGGCACCACGGGGTTGCCGGAGCCGCGCGCCCGGCGGGCGATCGCGACGAGGTCGAAGCGGCCCGGGTCGGCGGCCGCGGCGATCGCCTCGGCGGCCGCCGCGGGGACGATGCCGAGGCGGGCCTGCGCGCGGGCCAGCGCCGCCTCGGCGTCCAGCATCGCGGTCAGGTAGGCGAGGTCGCTCGTCGCGGCCTCCGCCGCCGTCCCGGCCCGGACGGGGGACAGCAGCCCCGCGTCCGGCGCCGCGCCCGCGCCCCGCTCGTGCCCGTGATCACCGGAGGGCCCGTGCTCGTCAGAAGGCAAGGAAGACCGTCTCCCCTTCCCCTTGCAGCCGGACGTCGAAGCGGTACTCCCGCTCGCCCTCGCGCGCGGCGACCAGCGTGCCGCGCCGCTCCGCCGGGACCTGCGCGAGGAGCGGGTCGGTGGCGTGGGCGGCCTCGTCCTCGGGGAAGTACAGCCGGGTGAAGACGGGCTTCAGCAGGCCGCGGGCGAACACGAGCACGGCGATGTAGGGGGCGCCGCCGCCGGCCGCGCCGGGCTTGAGGGTGCTGAACCAGTAGCCGCCGGCGGCGTCGGTGCCGCAGCGGCCGAAGCCGGAGAACCCGTGCCCGGCCCGGACCAGCCCGCCGGGGCCGCGCGGGACCGCGCCGTCGGCGTCCGGCTGCCAGATCTCCAGCAGCGCGTCCGGCACCGGCTCGCCGGCGCCGTCGAGCACCCGGCCGCGCACCGTGATCGCCTCCGGCCGCCACGGCGGCACGACCTCCGGGCCGCCCGCGTACGGCAGCGCGTAGCCGAAGAACGGCCCGACGGTCTGGGACGGAGTGGTGAGGGGCGGTGTGCTCATCAGACCTCCATCGGGGTGTCGCCGAGGACGATGTCCCACTGGTAGCCGAGCGCCCATTCGGGCGTCGTGGTGTCCAGGTCGAACCGGGAGACCAGCTTCTCCCGGTCCCGCTCGTCCGGGATCGACTGGAAGATCGGGTCGTAGGCGAACAGCGGGTCGCCGGGGAAGTACATCTGGGTGACGAGCCGCTGGGTGAACGCCGTCCCGAACACCGAGAAGTGGATGTGCGCGGGCCGCCAGGCGTTGTGGTGGTTGCCCCACGGGTAGGCGCCCGGCTTGATCGTGACGAACCGGTAGCGGCCGTCGCCGTCGGTGAGGCAGCGCCCGGCGCCGGTGAAGTTCGGGTCGAGCGGCGCCGGGTGGATGTCGCCGAGGTGGTTGTAGCGGCCGGCGGCGTTCGCCTGCCAGATCTCCACCAGCGCGTTGCGCACCGGTCGCCCGGCGCCGTCCAACACCCGGCCGGTCACGACGATCCGCTGGCCCTGCGGCTCGCCGGCGTGCTGGACGGTGAGGTCCTCGTCCAGCCGGCCGAGCTCCTGGTGGCCGAAGACCGGCGAGGTCAGCTCGACGCTGTCCGGGCCGAGCTTCGGCATGACCAGTTCCTGTGCCGGGGCGCGGAGCACGGTGCTCTTGTAGCCCGGGTACAGGTAGGGCGGGTGGGTCGTGCGCCCCTCCCCGCCTCCGCCGGTCCCTGCGCGGTCCATAGACCTCCCCTTCCCACGTCGCGGACACCGTGCACCCACCCTGGCAGCCCGCGCCGGGTGCGCCGGAACGGGGTTTCCGCCCAATGGAAACGGGGGCGGCCGCTCAGAGGCGCTCGGCCAGCCCGAACAGCGGGAACAGGCTCGTGTCGAAGAACACCGAGGCGTGCGCGACGCCGTGCTCGGTGACGCTCAGCACCTGCAGCTGGTAGGCGCGGTGGACGCCGTCGTCGGCGCGCTTGTAGAGGCCGAACGCGGGCTGCCCGTTCGCGGCGGCCGGCACCATCCGGAGGTCGCCGGGGCCGGGCGCGCACTGGGCGGCGATGAGCCGCACCACGTTCTCGGCGCCGACGAACCACTCGGGGAACGGCGGCATCTCCCAGACGACGTCCTTCTTGAACAGCTCGATGAGCCCGGCGATGTCGGCGTCCTCGAACGCCTTGGCGTACCGCTCCAGCAGGTCGCGCTGGGCGGGGTCGGTCGGCTCGACCAGCTCGTCGCGCATCGGCGCGTCCTGCTCCAGCTGGGATCGCGCCCGCTGCAGCGCGCTGTTGACCGCCGCCGTGGAGGTGCCGAGCAGCTCGGCGACCTCGGCCGCCCGCCACTTCAGCACGTCCCGCAGGATCAGCACGACCCGCTGCTTGGCGGGCAGGTGCTGCAGCGCCGCGACGAACGCCAGCCGGGTGCTCTCGCGGGCCGCGACGATCGTGGCGGGGTCGGCGGCGTCCGCGCCGAGGACCGTGTCGGGCGCGGGCTCCAGCCACGGCACCTCGGGCGAGGCGACCACGGGCCGCTCCGGCTCCTCGCTCGGCGCGCCGAGGCCCGACGGCATGGGCCGCTTGCCGCGCTGGTCGATCGCGGTGAGGCACACGTTGGTGGCGATCCGGTACAGCCACGTCCGCAGCGACGACCGGCCCTCGAAGTCGCCGTAGGACCGCCAGGCCCGCAGGTAGGTCTCCTGGACGAGGTCCTCGGCGTCGTGGATGGACCCCAGCATCCGGTAGCAGTGCGCGAGCAGCTCCCGCCGGTACGGGTCGGCGAGCTGCTGGAAGTCGCGGTCTGACTGGATCGTGGTGTTCGCCATGGTGATGGTCACCTTCGCGTTCGGCGGCATCGCTCGGACGGCGCGGCCGGACGGCCCCGTCTCCGGCGACCGTAGGCGACCCCACCGACAGAACGCGTGCAACGCCTTCATCCTACGCACGGTCCCGCGGCCGGACCGGGCGCCGCGCGGGTCCGCCGGCTACGCCTCCCGGTGCGGTTCGAGCACCGTGATGCCGGGGCCGGCGGGCGCGGTGAGGGCCGCGGGCCCGTCGCCGAGCGGCAGGACGCGGGCGACGAGGAGGTCGGGGCGCAGCGCGCCGGCGCGCACCAGCTCCAGCATCGGGCCGTAGGCGTGCGCGGGCATCCCGTGGCTGCCGGCGATCTCCAGCTCCCAGGCGATGACCCGGTCCATCGGGAGGTCGGCGCGGCCCGCGCCGGGCGGCAGCAGCCCGACCTGGACGTGCCGGCCGCGGCGGCGCAGTGAGGCGACGGAGGCGCGGGCGGTGGCGGGGCTGCCGAGGGCGTCCAGGGACAGGTGCGCGCCGCCGCCGCTGGCGTCGCGGACGGCTGCGGCGACGTCGTCGTGCCCGGAGGCGTCGACGACGGCGGCGGCGCCGCAGCGGCGCGCCAGCTCCAGCGCGCGCGGCGAGACGTCGACGGCGACCACGCGGGCGCCCGCCGCCGCGGCGATCATGACGGCGGACAGGCCGAGGCCGCCGCAGCCGTGCACCGCGACCCACCGGCCGGGGCCGGCGCCGCCCTGCGCGGTGACGGCCCGGAACGCGGTCGCGAACCGGCAGCCGAGCGCGGCGGCGGTGGTGAAGGGCATCCCCTCGGGCAGCCGCACGAGGTTGACGTCGGCGTTGTGGACGGCGACGTACTGGGCGAACGACCCCCAGTGGGTGAAGCCCGGCTGGGTCTGCTCCTCGCAGACCTGCTGGTCCCCCGCCGCGCAGGCGGGGCAGCGGCCGCACGCGCACACGAACGGGGCGGTCACCCGGTCGCCGGGCCGGTGGAGGGCGACCCCGGCGCCGACCTCCGCGACCGTGCCGGCCAGCTCGTGGCCGGGGACGTGCGGGAAGGACCGGATGTCGGGGTCGTGGCCCTGCCAGCCGTGCCAGTCGCTGCGGCAGGCGCCGGTGGCCTCGACCCGGATGACCGCGCCGCCGGCGGGCACCGGCGGGTCGGGCAGGTCCCGGACGTCCGGCGGCGCCCGGAACGCGTCGTAGGCGACGGCTCGCACCCCGCGGGCCGCTAGAACTCGAAGCCGCCGGGGCGGCCGTTGCGGTCGGCGATCAGCCCGGCGAGCGCGGCGATGGCGATCTCCGCGGGGGTCTTCGAGCCGATGTTGAGGCCGATGGGCCGGTGCACCCGGGCGATCTCGCTCGCGGGGACGCCGAGCTCGGTGAGCGCCGGGATGTGCGGGGCGGGGTGCCGGGGGTTGCCCATGACGCCGACCCACCGGACGGGCTGCGTCAGCACGTCGCGCAGCACGGGCCCGAGCTCGGGGCGGTGGTGGTCGGTGACGACCACGTCGGCGGTGCCGTCCAGCGGCGGCAGGTCGGCGGCGCCCTCGCGGTCCTTGTCGGGGTCGACGAGGAAGGTGCGGTAGCCGAGGTCGGCGCCGTAGCGCAGCAGGTGGTCGGCGACGGGGCCGGCGAACACCGCGACCAGCGTCCGCTCCTGCGCGGCGGGCGGGACGTCGCCGTGCGCGACGGCGCAGGACGGGTCGTTCTCGTGCGGTGCTCCCATACCCGAAGTGTGCCGCGCGCGGCGGCGGCCGGTCCAGCGGCCACGCCTTCCAGCGGAAAACACCGTTTCCGCAACGTGGCACTCCCCGCACCGGAGGGGGTATGCCTAAACTGCTGGCACCCGGCGCACAGGAGGGGTCGTGATCGCGAGACCGGAGGGCGGTCCCCGCATCGTGGTGGGGGTGGACGACTCCGCGGGCGCCCGCTGCGCGCTCTCCTGGGCGATCGGCGCGGCGCGGCTGCGCCGGCTGCCGCTGCTCATCGCGCACGCGGCGCCGCTGCCGCCGCACGTGTCGGCGGCCGGGCAGCTCGGCTGCGGCATCACCGAGGCGCTGCGCGCCTCCGGCGCCGAGCTGATCGCCCGGCTGCTCACCGAGGTGTCCGGCGGACCGCCGGCCGGGGTGGAGCTGACCGCGCTCGCGCTGGTCGGCGAGCCGGGCGCCGCGCTGGTGCGGCTGGCGGGCGACGACGACATCCTGGTCGTCGGGCACGGGACGCGCGGCCCGTTCTCGCGGCTGCTGCGGCCGTCGGTGCGGCTGCACTGCGCCCGGCGGGCCCGCGCGACGCTGGTGTGCGTCCGGCAGCCCTCGTTCGAGACGCTGCTGGAAGGCCTGGTCGTGCCGGACGAGTCGCCCGAGCACGTCCCCGGCTCGCGTTTCCGCAGGCTGGGACGGCGGCTGCGGCTGCCGCTCTGAGCGGGCGCCGCGCTGTTCGCCCGTTCCCGCCCCGGCCCGGCGCATAGGCTTGCCGCATGCGCAAGTACGTCATCATCGGCGCCATCGGCAGCGGCAAGGGGACGCAGTCGGGACTGCTCGCGCGGGATCTGGACATCGTGCACATCAGCGTCGGGGACATCTTCCGCTGGCACGTCAAGAACCACACCAAGCTGGGCGCGCAGGTGCGGCGGACGATGGCGGCGGGCGAGCTGGTCGGCGACGACCTCGCCGAGAGCGTCGTCCGGCAGCGGCTGGAGCAGCACGACTGGAACTACGGGTTCGTCGTCGACGGGTTCCCGCGCAGCCGGCGGCAGACCGAGTTCTTCCTGGAGAGCTACGACATCGACGGCGTGATCCACCTCGACCTGCCGGACGCGGAGGTCCGCCGCCGGGTGCTCGGCCGCCGGCTGTGCGCGCGGTGCGGGATGGACTACAACCTGATCGCCGACCGCCCGACGCAGGAGGGCCGCTGCGACGTGTGCGGCGGCGAGCTGGTGACGCGCGAGGACGACACTCCGGAGGCGCTCGCCGAGCGGCTGCGCGACTACCACGCCAAGACCGACCCGATCCTGGAGCTGTTCGGCCGCAAGGAGTACGTGGTCACCGTGGACGCGCGGCCGGGCATCGACGAGGTGCAGCGGACGCTGCGCGCGAAGCTCGGGCTCCCGGCGCCCCGGTGACGCCGCCGGTTCCGGCCCTGCCGGCGTCCCCCGTGGTGGAGCTGGCCGACGACCGGGCCGCGCGGCGCGGCGTGCGGCTGTTCCTGAAGCGCGACGACCTCGTCCATCCCGAGCTGCCCGGCAACAAGTGGCGCAAGCTCCGGCACAACATCGGACCGGCCCGCGCGAGCGGGACGCTGCTGACGTTCGGCGGCGCCTACTCCAACCACATCCGGGCGGCGGCCGCGGCGGGGCGGATCTTCGGGTTCGCGACCATCGGGGTGATCAGGGGCGAGGAGCATCTGCCGCTGAACGACTCGCTGGCGTACGCCCAGCGGATGGGCATGCGCCTCGCCTACCTGGACCGCGCCGCCTACCGCCGCAAGCACGACCCCGAGGTCGTGGCCGCCCTGCGCGAGCGGTGGGGCGACTTCTACCTGCTGCCGGAGGGCGGCAGCAACGCCCTGGCGCTCAAGGGGTGCGCGGAACTGGGCGCCGAGGTGCCGGGCTTCGACGTGGTGTGCTGCCCCTGCGGGACGGGCGGGACGCTCGCCGGCCTCGCCGCGGGCCTGGCCCCGGGCCAGCGGGCCCTCGGGTTCTCGGTGCTGAAGGGCGACTTCATGGCCGGCGAGGTCGAGCGGCTCCAGCGCGAGGCGTACGGGGAGCGGCGGGGGGACTGGCGCGTCGAGGGCGGCTTCCACTTCGGCGGCTACGCCAGGCGCACCCCGGACCTGGACGCGTTCATCGCCGGTTTCGCCGCCCGGCACGGCGTCGTCCTCGACCGCGTCTACACGGCGAAGATGATGTTCGGCGTGCTGGCGCTGGCCGAGCGCGGCGCCTTCCCGCCGGGGGCGCGCGTGCTGGCCGTGATCACCGGCTGACGGCTGCGATCACCGGCTGACGGCCGGGCGGCCCCGGCGCGGGGCCGCCCGGCCCGGTGTCACGCCGGGGGCAGGTCGACCAGCTCCGCCAGGGCGGCGCGGTGGTGGTCGGGCGTCCCGAGGGCGATCGAGTCGGCCTTGGCGCGCTTCAGGTACAGGTGCGCGGGGTGCTCCCAGGTGAAGCCGATGCCGCCGTGCATCTGCACGCACTCCTCCGCCGCCTTGAGGGCGACGGCCGAGCAGTGCGCCTGCGCCACGGCCACCGCGATCGGCGCGTCCCCGTCCCCGGCCGCGACGCAGGACGCCGCGTGCCGCGCCACGGCCCGCGCCTGGGTGATGGACGTCCACAGGTCGGCGAGGCGGTGCTTGAGGCCCTGGTAGGACCCGACCGGGCGGCCGAACTGGTAGCGCGTCTTGACGTAGGCGACGGTGTCGTCCAGGCAGCGCTCGGCGAGCCCGAGCTGCTCGGACGCCAGCATCGCCGCACCGGTCAGCAGGGCCGCCCGGACCGCGTCCAGGCCGTCCGCGACGCGCCGGGCGGGCGCGCCGGAGAAGGCGACGTCGGCGAGGCGCCGGGTCATGTCGAGGGAGGTGACGGCGGTGCGGCGGGCGTCGGCGGCGTCCACGGCGTACAGGCCGCCGGAGGCCGGGACGAGCAGGACATCGGCGGCCATGCCGTCGGCGACGCTGGTGACCTCGCCGGTCAGCGTCCCGTCCGCCGCCCGCACGGTGGCGGCGGCGCCGCCGGGCGGGGTGCTGAACGGGACGGCCAGGACCGCGATCCGCTCCCCCGCGGCGAGCTCGGCGAGCAGGTCCCGCTCGCCGGCGGCCAGCAGCGCGGCGGTCGCGACCACGGCGCTGGTCAGGAACGGGACGGGCGCGGCGGACCGGCCCAGCTCCTCCATGACCACCGCCGTCTCGCGCCAGGTGGCACCGGCGCCGCCGAGGTCCTCGGGGACGGGCAGCCCGGCGCAGCCGAGCTGCCCGGCGACGGCCCGCCACAGCTCCGCGTCGTAGGGCGCGTCCTTCTCGACGCCGGCGAGCACGGACGTCCAGGGCGCCTTGTCGTCGAGCAGCCCGCGGACGCCGGCGCGCAGGTCGGTCTCGATCTCGGAGTACAGCAGGTCGCTCATTTGGGCAGGTCCTTCCACGCCACGTCCTTGTCGACGCGGATCTCGCCGGGCAGGCCGAGGACGCGCTCGGCGATGATGTTGCGCAGGATCTCCGAGGTGCCGCCCTCGATGGAGTTGCCCTTGGCGCGCAGGTAGCGGTAGCCGGGCGAGCGGCGGGTGAAGTCGACCTCGGTGGGGCGGCGCATCGTCCAGTCGTCGTAGCGCAGTCCGTCCTCGCCGAGCAGTTCCAGCTCCAGCCCGGAGACCTCCTGGTTGAGCGCGGCGAAGGCGAGCTTGGCGCCCGAGCCCTCGGGGCCGGGCTGCCCGGCGGTGAGCTGCTGGCGCAGCCGCTCCCCGGTGAGCCGGGCGGCCTCGGTCTCCACCCAGGCGCGCAGCAGCGCGTCGTGCAGGCCGGGGGTGCGCAGCTCGGGGCGGTCCCGCCAGAGCGCGGCGACCACGCCGATCATGCCGCCCTCGCGCGGCGCGGCGTTCCCGCCGATCGCGACCCGCTCGTTCATCAGCGTCGTGGTGGACACCTGCCAGCCCTGCCCGACCTCGCCGAGCCGGTGCGCGTCGGGGATCCGCACGCCGGTGAGGAACACCTCGTTGAACTCGGCCTCGCCGGTGATCTGCCGCAGCGGGCGGACCTCGACGCCGGGCGCGGTCATGTCGCACACGAAGTAGGTCATGCCGCGGTGCTTGGGGACGCCGGGGTCGGTGCGGGTCACGAGGATCGCCCACCGCGCCTCGTGCGCCATGGACGTCCAGACCTTCTGCCCGTCGACGGTCCAGGCGTCGCCGTCGCGGACGGCGCGGGTGGCGAGCGCGGCGAGGTCGGAGCCGGCGCCGGGCTCGCTGAACAGCTGGCACCACAGCTCCTCGCCGGTCCACAGCGGGCGCAGGAAGCGGCGCTTCTGCTCCTCGGTGCCGAACGCGAGGATGGTCGGCGCGGCCATGCCGAGGCCGATGCCGTTGCGCTCGGGGTGGTTGGTCGGCGCGCCGGCCCCGGCGAACGCCCGGTCGACGGCGGGCTGCAGGTGCCGCGGGGCGCCGAGCCCGCCGAGCCCCTCGGGGTAGTGCACCCAGGCGAGCCCGGCGTCGAACCGGGCGCGCAGGAACTCCAGGGGCTCGGTGACCGAGGGGTCGTGGGCGGCGAGGAACTCGCCGACCCGGCGGCTCAGCTCGTCGGCGTCGGGCGGTGCTGTGCTCACAGGGCGGACCTCCGCGCGGGGCGGCGGGCGGCGGCCGCGCCGCCCGCGAACGGACATACCAACCGGTCGGTATGGCCCGTCCAGCCTAGGAACCGCCGGACCCGCGAGTCAACCGCGCGGCCCGGCGGGGCGCCGGTCAGGCGCCCGCCGCCAGGCCGAGCCCCGAGTGGTCGTGGTAGTCGCGGGACTCCACGATGTGCCCGTCGCGGACCCGCATGACCACGATGTTCGGCAGCAGGAACTCCCGCCCCGTCGCGGTGTTGCGCCCCGCGTACTCGAACTCCGCGATGATCACCTCGGGATCGGCGGTCTGGTGGACGGTGACGTTGCGCGCCGCCATCTCCAGTGGCAGCGTCTCCAGCCGGGCGAAGTGCTCGCGCAGCGCCGCGCGGCCCTCCAGGCGCGCGGCGGGGTGGGCGAACGGCTGCACGACCACCGCGTCCTCCGCGTAGAGGCGCGGCAGGTCGCCGGGGCGCCGCGCGATGATCCCGTCGAGCAGCCGCTGGAAGACGGCCCGGGGGGTGGCGAACTCGGACATGGCTGACTCCCCTACAATCGGAGTTTCTACTCCGTATGCAAAATATGGAGTCACGACTCCACTTGTCAACGGAAGGCGCCGATGACCTCTCCCGCGTCCGGCAGGCCGCTGCGCGCCGACGCCCTGCGCAACCGCGCCAAGGTCCTCGCGGCGGCCGAGGAGGTCTTCGCCGCCCGGGGCACCTCGGCGTCCACCGAGGAGGTCGCGCGGCGGGCGGGCGTCGGGATCGGCACGGTGTTCCGGCACTTCCCCACCAAGGAGTCGCTCCTGGAGGCCGTGCTGGTCGCGCTGCTGGAGCGGCTCGCCGGCGAGGCCGAGGAGCTGCGCTCGGCCGCCGACCCGGGCGCGGCGTTCTTCGGGTTCCTGTCCCGGGTGGTCGCGCAGGCGGCGGCGAAGCAGGCCGTCACCGAGGCGCTGGCCGAGGCGGGCGTCGACGCCCGGGCCGCCACCGGCCGCGCGGGCCCCGGCCTGCGGGCGGCGCTCGCCGTCCTCCTCGAACGCGCGCAGGAGGCGGGGGCCGTCCGCTCCGACGCCGACCTGGAGGTGGTCATGGCGCTGCTGGTCGGCATGTCCTACGCGGCCGGGCACGCCGGGGCCCGCGAGGACGTCCTGCGGATCGCCTTCGACGGGCTGCGCCCGCGCGCGGCCGCGGAACGGGCCGCGCGCGGGTAGGGCGGCCGCCCGTCAGGCGGCCAGCTCCGCCGGCAGGTCGTCGCGGTACAGCACGGTCAGCGAAGTGACGGCGCGGGTCAGCACGACGTACAGCCGGGCGAGTCCGCGCTCCTCCGCGGCGGCGATCGCGGCGGGCTCGGCGACGATCACATGGTCGTACTCCAGGCCCTTGGCGAGGGTCGCGGGGATGACCAGCAGCCGGGCGGAGCCGTCCGACTCCGGGCCGAGCACCGCGTGCTCCAGCCCGGCCGCCGCCAGCTCGGCCGCGTGCGCGGCGACGGCGGCGTCCGGGACGATCAGGCCGACCGAGCCGGGGCGGGCGAGGGCCGCGCGGACGGCCCCGGCGGCGGCCGGGACCACGTCGGCGACGCGGCGCACCTCCAGGGCGCCCGCGCCGGGCCGCAGCGAGCGCGGCCGCTCCAGGCCGGGCGCGACGTGCGGGAGCAGCCGGGCGGCGTAGTCCAGGACGGTCCCCGGGACGCGGAACCCGAGGGTCAGCTCGGTGACCTCCCCGTCCTGCCCGAGGTGGCCGAGCACCTCCTTCCAGGAGCGGGCCGACCAGGCGGTGGTGCCCTGGGCGAGGTCGCCGAGCACGGTCGCCGAGCCCGTCCCGCAGCGCCGGCCCAGCGCCCGCAGCTGCATCGCCGACAGGTCCTGCGCCTCGTCCACGACGAGGTGGCCGAGCGAGGGCGTCCGGTCGATGAGGTCGCCCAGCTCGTCGAGGAGGGCCCGGTCGGCGGCGGTCCACTTGGCCGACCGGTGCGAGCGCGGCGCCTTCGGCCACAGGAGCGCGGCCTGCTCGTCCTCGTCCAGGACGCCCTTGGCGGCCCGCGCGAGGAACTCGCCGTCCGACAGCAGCCTGTGCAGGACCTGCTCGGCGGTCACCTTCGGCCACACCGCGTCGAGCACCTCCCGGACCGGCCGGCTCCGGGCGACCTGGTCCTGGACGCGGTCGTCGGGCGCCTCGCCGCGCTGCTCCATCAGCACCAGCACCCGGTGCGCGAGCCGCTGCGCGAACGCGGCGCGGCCGGCGCCGTACCGGGTGGTGCCGCGCAGCCCCGCCGCGATCTCCCGGACCTCGTGGTCGGCGAGCCGGAAGCGGACCGAGCCGCGGGTGACGACGAGGCCCTCCGCGGGCTTGCGGACGTGCAGCCACAGGGCCCTGCGCAGGACGTCCGCCATCCGGGCGTCGCCCTTGGCGGCCGACACCGCCGCCGGCTCCTCCCCCAGCGGCGCCCCGAGCAGGTCGTCGATCGTGGCCTGCTCGACCCGGACTTCGCCGAGCGCGGGCAGCACCGCCGAGATGTAGCCGAGGAACGCCCGGTTCGGGCCGACGATGAGGACGCCGGACCGCGACAGCCGCTCCCGGTGCGTGAACAGCAGGTAGGCGGCGCGGTGCAGGCCGACGGCGGTCTTGCCGGTGCCGGGCGCGCCCTGCACGCAGACCGTGCGGGGCAGGTCGGCGCGGACGATCACGTCCTGCTCGGGCTGGATGGTGGCGACGATGTCGCGCATCGGCCCGGTGCGGGGCCGCTCGATCTCCTCGGTGAGGATCCGGGACGGCCCGGCGCCGGCCCCGCCGTCGAGGGGCTCGTCCTCGAATGCGGTCAGCTCCCCGGCCTGGAACCCGAACCGGCGCCGCAGCCGCCAGCCCATCGGGTCGGCGGGGCCGGCCTGGTAGAAGGCGCGCGAGACGGGGGCGCGCCAGTCCAGCACGAGGGGGCGGCCCTCGGCGCCGTCGTGGACGTGCCGCCGCCCCACGTAGATGACCTCGGGCAGTTCGGGGTCGCCCGCGGCGGCGCGGTCCATCCGGCCGAAGAACAGGGGCGTGTCGGGGTGGTCGGCGAGCGCGGCGACCCGCTGGTCGAGCATCGCCTCCAGGATCTGCCGGCTCACCCAGTCGGCGGCCACGTCGGCGGACAGGCTCGCGGCGTGCTCGCGCATCCGGCGCAGCGCGGCGCGCGACTCGGCCAGGTGGGCGCGTTCGGCGGTGAGTATCTCCGTTTCGTCGGATCCGGCGGGTTCGGCGGGCATGCGGGCAGACCTCCGGCGGTGCGAGGGGCGTACAGGGGAAACCCACAACCTTACCGGCCGCCGGGACGGCCTGGACGGCTCCTTCATCCGCTCCCCCAACGGCCGGATCCGGAGGCGGCGGCGCTTCGCCTTGCCCGGCCGGGCGTGCGTGTGTGACGTTGGGCGCCATGGTGACTTCGACGGGACGGGTGACGTTGACGGGGCGGTCCGCGCTGGTCACGGGAGCCTCGTCCGGCATCGGCGCGGTCGTCGCGGAGGCGCTCGCCGCCGCCGGCGCCCGCGTCGGCCTGGTGGCGCGGCGCAAGGACCGGCTCGAGCAGGTCCTCGCGCGCTGCCGTGAGCACTCCCCCGACTCGGCGATGTGGACCGCCGACCTCGCCGACCTGGACGGGATCGCCGACCTCGCGGCCGCCGCCGAGCGCGAGCTCGGCGGCGTGGACGTCCTGGTCAACAACGCGGGGATGCCGAAGCGCCGCCGCGTCCAGGACCTCGCGCCCGCCGAGGCCGAGGACGTGATGCGGCTGAACTACGCCTCCCCGGTGCGGCTCACGCTGGCGCTGCTGCCGGGCATGATCGCGCGGGGGCGCGGGCACCTGGTGGCGATCGGGTCGGTCGCGGCGCGGCTCGGGCCGCCGCACGAGGGCGCGTACGGGGCGTCCAAGGCGGCGCTGACCGCGTTCTGGGAGAGCATGGCGGTCGACCTCGACGGCACGGGCGTGCAGGTCCACGTGGTCCAGCCCGCGCTCATCGCCGGGACCGAGCTGTTCACGCTGCCCGGCAACGAGCCGCCGCTGAGCGACGTGTCCGACGCGCTGCCGCCGGAGCGGGTCGCCGACGCCGTCCTGGCCGCGCTGGAGACCGGGAAGTTCGAGCAGTACGTGCCGGACTGGTTCGACGAGATGGCGTCCGGCAAGGCCGCCGACGTCGACGCGTTCGTCGCGGGCGTCAAGGAGTGGACGCGCGACCGGCTGGAGCCGCCGCCGCCCTGACCGGAGGCCGTTGCCGCCGCCCGCGCGCGTCAGTAGGGTGTGGATCCCCCAGTGACCCACATCACAGTGAGCCGAGGTGCGGATGGGCATGACCGCTCCAGCGGGGCTCCGGGTCCGCGACGTCACGGTGCGGTTCGGCGCGGTGACGGCCGTGGACGGCGCCGGGCTCACCGCGCCGCCCGGCGCGGTCACCGGCCTGATCGGCCCGGACGGCGCGGGCAAGACGACGCTGTGCGAGGTGATCGCCGGGCTGCGCCGCCCCGCCGCGGGCACCGTCCATCTCGGTGACGCCGACCTGACCGGCAGCGCCGCGCGCGAGCGGGCCCGGCGCGGCATCGCCCGCGCGGCCCCCCGGCCCGGGCCGGCCGGCTCCCGCACCGTGCGCGAGGCGGTGCGGGCCGCGGCCGCGCGGCACGCGCTGACCGCGGAGGTCGCCGGCCGGACGGCGCGCGACCGGTGGCGGCGCCGCCTGGACGCCCGCCGCGACGCGGGGCCCCGCGCCGACGAGGTCCTCGCCCGCGTCGGCATCGCCGAGCACGCCGACCGGCGCGCGCGGGAGGCCCCGCCCGGCGTCGCGCTGCTGGCCGACTTGGCGCGGGCCCTGACCGCCGAACCGGCGGTGCTGCTGCTGGACGAGCCGTGGGACGGCCTGCCGGTGCGGTACGCGCGCGCCCTGGAGGTGCTGCTGCGCGACCTGGCCGCCGAAGGTCTTGCGGTGCTGGTGGCCGGTCGGGAGCTGGAGCCGGTGCTGGGCGTCTGCGACGTCGTGCACGTCCTGGACGGCGGCCGGGTGATCGCGGCGGGCGCGCCCGCCGAGGTCCGCGCCGACCCGCGGGTGCGGGACGCCTACCGCGCCGGGCGGCCGGTCACCATGTGTCGATCCACGGCCGGGGACGGTCCTCCGCGGGCGGCGCTCCGGCGAGCACCGCGGTGATCCAGCGGCGGGTGTCGGCGGGGTCGATGACGTCGTCCAGCTCGAACACCGTGGCCGCGTGCAGCGCCTTGCCGTACTCGTAGGCGGCGGCGACCATCTGCTCGAACAGGGCCTTCGGGTCCTCGGCGGCCTCCAGCTCCTTGCGGAACCCGAGCCGGACGGCGCCCTCCAGCCCCATGCCGCCGATCTCGCCGGTCGGCCAGGCGACGGTCGCGAGCGGCGCCTTGAACCCGCCGCCCGCCATGGCCTGCGCGCCCAGCCCGTAGCCCTTGCGGAGCACGACCGTGACGACCGGGACGCGGAGGTTGGCGCCGATGACGAACAGCCGGCCGAAGTGCCGGACGGTCGCGGTGCGCTCGGCGTCCGGGCCGACCATGAAGCCGGGGGTGTCGCACAGCGACACCACGGGCAGGCCGTGCGCGTCGCACAGCTGCAGGAACCGGGCGGCCTTGTCGGCGGCGTCGCGGTCGATGGCGCCGCCGAGGTGGGCGGGGTTGCTGGCGATGAGGCCCATCGGGCGGCCCTCGACCCGCACCAGAGCGGTGATGATCCCGACGCCGAAGGCGCGGCGCAGCTCCAGCACCGACCCGGTGTCGGCGAGGTGCTCGACGGCGCGGCGGACGTCGTAGGCGCGCATCCGGTTCTCGGGGACGAGGTGCCGCAGCACGCGCTGGTCGCCGCACTCCCACTCCGCGCGCGGCCCCTGGAAGTACGACAGGTAGCGGCGGGCGGCGGCGACCGCCTCGGCCTCGTCCTCCACGACGATGTCGACGACGCCGTTGGGCTCCTGGTCGGTGATCGGGCCGATCTCCTCGGGCGCGAAAACGCCGAGGCCGCCGCCCTCGATCATCGCGGGGCCGCCCATGCCGATGTTGGCGTCGCGGGTGGCGATGATGGCGTCGCAGCAGCCGAGCAGGGCCGCGTTCCCGGCGAAGCAGCGGCCGGAGGCGATCCCCACGGACGGGACGACGCCGCTGAGCCGCCCCATCGCGTGGAAGGTCGTCACGTCCAGGCCGGACACGGTGGAGGTGTCGGTGTCGCCGGGCCGTCCCCCGCCGCCCTCGGCGAACAGCACCAGCGGGAGGCGGCGGCGGTGGGCGATGTCGAGCATCCGGTCGGTCTTGCGGTGGTTCTGGTAGCCCTGCGTCCCGGCCAGGACCGTGTAGTCGTAGGACATGACGACGGCCTGGGCGCCGTCCACGTCGCCGATGCCGCACACCATGCCGTCGGCCGGGGTGCGTTCGATGAGCTCGTCCAGGGAGCGGCGCTGCCGCTGCGCGGCGATCGCGAGGGCGCCGTACTCGACGAACGTGCCGGGGTCGCAGAGGTCGGCGATGTTCTCGCGGGCGGTGCGGTGGCCGCGCGCGTGCCGCTTGGCGACGGCCTCGGGCCGCGCGGCGTCGAGGCCGATCTCGTGCCGGCGCAGCGTCTCGGCGAGGTCGGCGCGGATCGCGTCGTGGTCGGCCCCGTCCTGCTCGGCGGCGTGGTCGCCGCCGGCGTCGGCGGGTTCGGTGAACAGCAGCGGCGCGCCCTCGGCGACGGTGTCCCCGGGGGCGGCGGCCAGCATCCGGACCACGCCCGCCTCGCCCGCGCGGACGACGTGCTCCATCTTCATCGCCTCGATGATCACGACCGGCGCCCCGGCCCGCACGAGGTCGCCCTCGGCCGCCTCGACGCTCACGACCGTGCCCTGCATGGGCGCGGCGACGGCGACCGTTCCCGGCGGCGCGTCCGGCACGGCGGCGGCCTCCGGCTCGGCGGCGTGCGCGGCGGTCTCGGGGTAGTAGCGGCGGTGCTCGCTCTCCAGCAGCTCGGCCAGGTGGCCGCCGATGAAGGACGTGTCCGCCCGGCCGGCGGTGAACTCGGGGTGCCGCAGGACGCCCTGGAGCAGCGGGATGCTCGTGGCCACGCCCGCGACCTCGAACTCGCCGAGCGCCCCGTGCGCCCGCGCGGCCGCGGACGGCAGGTCCTCCGCGCGGGCGATCACCTTGGCGAGCAGCGGGTCGTAGCGCAGGCTGGTCCGGTACCCGGCGTAGCCGCAGGTGTCGACGCGGACACCGGGCCCGGACGGCGGCGCGAAAGCGGTGAGCGTCCCGGCGCGGGGGTGCGGCACGCCGTCCGCGCCGATCGTCTCGGTGTTGACCCGCACCTGGACGGCGCAGCCGGACGCCGCCGGCGGCGCTGCCAGGCCCACGCCCGCGAGGTCCTCCCCCAGCGCGAGCCGGATCTGGGCCTTCACCAGGTCGACACCGGTGATCTCCTCGGTGACGGTGTGCTCGACCTGCAGCCTCGGGTTGGCCTCCAGGAACCAGAACTCCGCGCCCGCGACGAGGAACTCGAACGTGCCGAGGCCCTCGTAGCGGACGCGGGCGGCCATCCGCACCGCCGCGTCCAGCAGCGCGTCCCGCGTCGCGGCGGGCAGCGCGGGCGCGGGCGCGACCTCGATCAGCTTCTGGTGGCGCCGCTGGACGCTGCAGTCGCGCTCCCACAGGTGGGTGACGGCGCCCGTCCCGTCCCCGGCGACCTGGACCTCGATGTGGCGGGCGCGCGGCACGTACTTCTCCGCGTACAGGTCGCCGGAGCCGAACGAGGCGAGCGCCTCCGACCGGCACCGCTCGTACGCGGCGGCCATCTCGTCCGGGTCCTCGACGACGCGCATGCCGCGCCCGCCGCCGCCCGCGAGCGCCTTCAGCATCACCGGCCCGTGCTCGCGCGCGAACGCCTCGGCGCCCGCGAGGTCCACGGCGCCGCCGGTGCCCGGCGCCACGGGCACGCCCGCCGCGCGGGCCAGGTCCCGCGCCCGCGCCTTGTCGCCGAACAGCTCCAGCAGTTCGGGCCGCGGGCCGACGAACGCGAGCCCGGCGGCGGCGCAGCCCGCGGCGAAGGCGGCGTTCTCGCTGAGGAAGCCGTAGCCGGGGTGGACGGCGGCGGCCCCGGCGTCCTTGGCGGCGGCGATGAGCGCGTCCGCGTCGAGGTAGCCGGCGACGCCCTCGCCGGGCAGTTCCCGCACCTCGTCGGCGCGCCGGGTGTGCGCCGAGGCCGCGTCGTCGCGGGTGCGGACGGCGACGGTCCGCAGGCCCAGCTCGGCCGCGGCCCGCACGACCCGCAGCGCGATCTCTCCCCGGTTGGCCACAAGGATCCCGCCCACCCGGCCTCCTCACCATCGCCTGAGCCGATCGGCCCTCACTCTAGAGAGCGGCCCGCGAGGCGGTGCGCCCGGAGGTCCCGGCGCCCTTGGAGGTCCTGGTGCCCGTGGAGGTCCCGGTGCGCGCGGATGATCTCGGCGTAGCGGTGCCCGCTGTCCTTGACGGCGCGCCGCTGGGTGGCGAAGTCGACGTGGACGAGCCCGAACCGCTGCGCGTACCCGTAGGCCCACTCGAAGTTGTCCAGCAGCGACCAGGCGAAGTAGCCGTCCAGCGGGACGCCGGCGCGGATCGCGGACGCGCACGCCGCCAGGTGCGCCTCCAGGTAGGCGGTCCGCTCGGTGTCGTGGACGGCGCCGTCCGGCGTCACCGTGTCGGTGTACGCGGAGCCGTTCTCGGTGACCATGACGCTGCGGGGCGCGTACTCGCGGGTGACGCGCAGCAGGATCTTCTCCAGCCGGTCGGGGTGGATCTCCCAGTCCATGCCGGTGCGCGGCGTCCCGGCCGGGGTGATCTGCCGGGTGTGCGGGACGGGCCCGTCCGGGTCGGCGACGTTCACCGACCGGCGGTAGTAGTTGACGCCGAGCCAGTCCAGCGGCGCGGCGATCGCCGCGAGGTCGCCGCCGCGCACCGGCGGCTCCACCCCGTACACCTCGATCATGTCGGCGGGCAGGCCGCGGCCGTGCACCGGGTCGAGCCACCACCGGTTGTGGTGGCCGTCCTCGCGCCGCGCCGCCGCGACGTCCTCCTCCCGGTCGCTGCCGGGCTCGCAGTCGGTGAGCAGGTTGACGATGCCGACGCGGGCGCCGGGCGCGGCGGCGCGGACGGCCTGCACGCCGAGGCCGTGGGCGAGCAGCAGGTGGTACGAGGCGGGCACGGCCGCGCGGACGTCGGCGACGCCGGGCGCCATCACGCCCTGCAGGTGCCCGAGCCACGCGGCGCAGATCGGCTCGTTCAGCGTCGCCCACGATGCGACGCGGTCGCCGAGCGCCGCCGCGACGACGGCCGCGTACTCGGCGAACCGCTCGGCGGTGTCGCGGGACGGCCAGCCGCCGCGGTCCTGGAGCGCCTGCGGCAGGTCCCAGTGGTAGAGGGTGGCGTGCGGCTCGATGCCCGCCTCCAGCAGGGCGTCCACGAGCCGGTCGTAGAACGCGAGCCCGGCCGGGTTGACCGGGCCGCCGCCGGCGGGCAGCACCCGCGGCCACGCCACCGAGAACCGGTAGGCGCCGAGACCGAGCGCCTTCATCAGCGCGACGTCCTCGGCCCAGCGGTGGTAGTGGTCGCAGGCGGTGTCGCCGGTCTCGCCGCGGGCGACCGCGCCTGGGACGCGGCAGAACGCGTCCCAGATGGAGGGGGCGCGGCCGTCCTCGGCGACGGCTCCCTCGACCTGGTAGGCGGACGTCGCCGCCCCCCAGGCGAAGCCGGGTCCGAACGCGGTCAGGTCGTCGATGGGCACGGGTCTCCCTCGGATGTCGTCGAGACGGGTCATTTCACGGAGCTCATTTCACGGAGCTCATTTGACGGAGCCGGCGGTCAGGCCGGCCACCAGGAAGCGCTGGAGCAGCAGGAACCCGGCGACGACGGGGACGCTCACCACGAGGGAGGCGGCCATCACCTGGTTCCAGTAGACCTCGTGCTGGGTGGAGTAGCCCTGCAGCCCGACGGCCAGCGTCCGGGTCTGGTCGTTGGTCATGACGGAGGCGAACAGCACCTCGCCCCACGCGGTCATGAAGGCGTAGACGGTCACCGCGACGATGCCCGGAAGCGCCGCCGGGACGATCACCCGCAGCAGCGCGCCCAGCGGCCCGCAGCCGTCCACCCGGGCCGCCTCGTCCAGCTCGTGCGGGATCGAGGCGAAGTAGCCGGCCAGCATCCAGATCGAGAACGGCAGCGAGAACGTCAGGTAGGTCAGGATCAGCGCGCCCCGGCTGCCGTACAGCGCGACGCCGGTCGCGTTCCCGGCGTTCACGAAGATCAGGAACAGCGGCAGCAGGAACAGGATGCCGGGGAACATCTGCGTGGACAGCACCGTCACGGTGAACACCCGGCGCCCCGCGAACCGGTACCGGCTCACCGCGTACGCCGCGCCGACCGCGATCACGACCGACGCGACCGTGGCGCCGCCCGCGACGATCACGCTGTTGACGAAGTAGCGGGCCAGCGGGACGGTCGACCACATGTCGACGTAGGGGCGGACCGTCGGCTCCGACGGGATCCAGCGGAACGCTCCCTGGACGTCCTGCAGCGGTTTCAGCGACGAGCTGACCATCGCGTAGACGGGCACGAGGGTGAACACAGCCAGCAGCGTCAGCACGATGCGGCGCGTCCACACGAACGACGCCGGCGGGTCGGCCGGCCCCCTTCGGGACGGGCGCGGTTCAGCCATGCGCGGGCCTCCGTCTCGACGTGGCGAGCAGGTACGCCGCCGTGACCACCAGCAGGAACAGCAGGAGCAGCACCGACATCGCCGAGCCGGTGCCGAAGTTCCAGGTGACGAACGACGCGTGGTAGATGTGCACCGAGATCAGGTCGCCGCCGTCGGGCGCCGCCCTGCCGAACAGGACGAACGGCGTGTTGAAGTCGTTGAACGTCCACAGGAACAGCACCAGCACGAGGACCTGGTTGACGGGCCGCAGCGCCGGCAGCGTGATGTGCCGGATCTGCCGCCACACGCCCGCGCCGTCCAGCGCGGACGCCTCGTACAGGTCGCGGGGGATGTTCTGCAGCCCGGCCATGAGCACCAGGAACGCGAACGGCCACGACCGCCACACGATGACGGTGACCAGCGCCCAGAAGCTGTTGTCGCCGATCAGCCAGAACGGCCGGTCCCCGCCGGTCAGATGGAGCTGGTCGGCGAGGACGTGGTTGACCAGGCCGGTGTCGCGCTGGAACATGAACGCCCACGTCATCACCGCGGTGTAGACGGGCAGCGCGTACGGGACGAGGAAGACCGCGCGCAGCGGCCCGCGGCCGCGGAACCGGTCCTGCATCAGGATCGCGGCGGCGGTGCCGAGCAGCCAGGACAGCCCGACCGCCAGCACCGTGACGGCGACCGTGACGAGGAAGGAGCGCAGCAGGCCCGCCCCGATGGCGCCGTCCACGTCGACCGCGACCCGGTAGTTGCCGAGGCCCGCGCCGGGGGCCCTGGACCATTCGCGGACGTAGAAGAGCGTCAGCTCCCGGAAGCTCATCCAGATCCCGACGGCGATCGGCACCAGGTGCACGATCAGCTCGGCGGCGACCGCGGGGGCGAGCAGCAGGTAGGGCAGCGCCTTGGGCGGGAGCCGCGGCCGCCGCCGGCCCGGCCGGGCCGCGCCGGGCCCGGGCCGGGGCCGCTCGGCGCCGCCCGTCCGGGCGGCCGAGGCGTTCGCGGTGGCCATCCGCCTACTCGCCCATCTGTTCCTGGGCGGCGGCGAGCGCGTCGCGCACCCGCTCCTCCGTGACGGGCTTGCCGGCGGCGGCGTCGGCGAACAGGTCCTTCATCGCGGTGCCGACGGCCGTCTCGAACTGGCTCTCCTCGGGGACCTGCGGCAGCGGCGCGGCACCGGTGGCGAGGATCTGCTTGAAGACCTTCAGGTCGGGGGTGTCGAACGCCGGGTCGTTCTGCGCGGCGGTGACGGCGGGGAGGGACCCGTACGCCTTGTTCAGGACCTTCTGCTCGGCGTCGCCGGTCATGAACTTCACGAACTTCAGCGCGCCGTCCCTGTTGCCGGTGTTCTTGAAGACCGCGATGTTGATGCCGGCGACCATCGAGGTGACGCCCCTGCCGCCGGGCGGCGCCGGGGACGGGGCGGGCAGCGGGACGACGCCCCAGTCGCCGGGCTTCATGCCGAGGTTGGTGAGGCCGCTGGTGGTGGCCTGCCACATGAGCATCGCGGCCTTGCCGGTGGCGAAGTCGTTGATCGACTGGTTGGCGGAGTACTCCGCGTTGCCGGGTGCGGCGATCTTGTCCGCGGCGATGAGGTCGATGTAGGACTTGACCGCCTTCACCGCCTGCGGGGTGGCGAACTGCGGCTTGCCGTCGGGGGTGAAGAAGTCGGCCCCGTACATCTGGCCGATGTTGAACGCGGCGTGGACGTTCTCGGGGATGCTGGCGCCCTCGACGGCGATGCCGTGCTTCCCGTCCTTGGTGAGCTTTCGGCCGGCGTCGACCATCTCCTGCCAGGTCCTCGGCGGCTGGAGGTTCGCGTCCGCGAACATCTTCTTGTTGTAGTAGAGGCCGTAGGCGAGCGAGTAGAGCGGCACGGCGGCCGGGGGCTTGCCCTTGGCGCCGGTGGAGGCGAGCGCGGCGGGCACGAACCGGCCGGCGCCGCCGACCTCGGCCATCGCCGCGCCGTCGAACGGCAGCAGCCCACCGGTGGCCTGGAGCGAGGCCGACCAGGTGTTGCCGATGTTGAGGACGTCCGGTCCCTGGCCGGAGGTGGTGGCGGCGAGGATGCGGTTGAGCAGGTCGCTCCAGGGGACGACCTCCAGCTTGACCTTGATGCCGGTCTGCCGCTCGAACTTCGCGAGCTCGGGGGCCAGCACCTTCTGGTCGGCGGCGATGTCGGCGCCCTGGTTGCTGGCCCAGTAGGTCAGCGTCTTCGGGTCGCCGTTCCCGCCGCCGGACGCGGTGCCGCCGCCGCAGGCCGCGGCGGCGGCGAGCACCAGTCCTGCCGTGAGGACGGCCCCTGCACGTCCTGCGAATGTGGCCCGTCCTGGGAATGCGGCCCGTCCTGCGAGTGGGGTTTGGCGCATCGGCTCGGCCTTCCGGTCCGGAGTGAGGGGGATCACTCGGAGAGTTAGATCACACCTTATTTCACGACGTGATCTAAGCAGTGACATAATTACCGGGTCAAGACCTGGGAACCGGGGGGACGCGGCCGCGCGGCGGCCGCGGGAGAAGGGGGCCCGATGCCGGAACGGCGCCGGAGGACCGTGCGCGACCTGCGCCGCACCAACCGGTCGGTGCTGCTGCGGCGGCTGTACTTCGACGGCCCGCTCAGCCGCCAGGACCTGGCCCGCGAGACCGGGCTCAGCCCCGCCTCGGTCAGCAACGTCGTCACCGAGCTGATCGAGGCCGGGCTCGTCGTGGAGGCGGGCAGCGTGGAGTCCGACGGGGGCCGCCCGCGGGTGCTGCTGAAGACGGCGGCCGGTTACGGCCACCTCGTCGGGGTGGACGTCGGCGAGACGCGGGTGATGGTCGAGCTGTTCGACCTGGAGCTGACCCAGCTCGCCAAGGCCGACCTGCCGCTCGGCGACGGCGGCCACGACGAGCGCGCCGTCGTCCGGCACATCCGGGACGGGCTGCCCGCCGTCATCGAGGGCGCGTCGGTCGACCCGGCGTCCATCATCGGCGTCGGCGTGGGCGTGCCCGGCGTGATCGAGCACGGCCCGGAGGCCGTCGTGCACTGCCAGACGATCGGGTGGGAGGCCGTGCCGCTGGAGCGGATGCTGCGCGCCGGCACCGACCTGCCGCTGTTCATCGACAACGGCGCCACCTCCCTCGGCCAGGCCGAGATGTGGTTCGGCGCGGGCCGCGGCCACCGCAACGCCGTCGTCGCCCTGATCGGCTCCGGCGTCGGCGCCGCCGTGATGATCGACGGCTCGCCGTACCGGGGCGCGGCCGGCAGCGCGGGCGAGTGGGGGCACACGACGCTGCGGGTCGGCGGCGCGCGGTGCCGGTGCGGGTCGCGCGGCTGCCTGGAGTCCTATGTCGGCGCGACCGCGCTGCTGGAGCGCTACCGGGCCGCGGGCGGCGCCGCCGGGACCGACGAGGAGGCGGCCCTCGCCGCGCTGCTCGCCGACCCGTCGCAGGCCGCCGCCGGGCTGCGCGCGGAGGTCGCCGAGTACCTGGGCGCCGGCATCGCCGACTTGGTCAACCTGTTCAGCCCCGAGAAGATCATCATCGGCGGCTGGGCGGGGCTGCTGATCGGCGGCCGGATGCTGGACCGGATCGTCGAGGCCACCGCCGCGTACGCGCTGCGGCAGCCGTTCGCGCAGACCGCGGTGGAGCTGTGCCACCTCGGCCCCGAGGCGGTCGCGGTCGGCGCGGCGACCCTCCCCCTCGCCCACCTCCTGGACCGCGGGGGCGCCCCGGCGGACGCCTGAATGGCCGGGCCGCCGGGCGGCGCGCGATAATGGTGGCCCGACCAGCACCCGGAGGAACGACGACACCATGGGCACCGCCGGACGCCCCGTGCGCGAGTCCCTGCTCGACGCCGCCGCCGAGCTGCTGGTCGAGCGCGGTTACCGGGCCGTCCGCATGCGGGACGTCGCCGCGGCCGCCGGGGTGAGCCGGCAGACCGTCTACAACGAGTTCGGCGACAAGTGGGGGCTGGCCCAGGCGGTCGTGGTCCGCGACAACGAGCGCTACCTCGACGGCGTCGACGCGGCGCTGTCCGAGCACGACGACGTGTACTCCGCGGTGGTCGCCGCCGTGATGTACACGCTGGAGACCTCGGCGGACGACCAGCTGAAGAAGGCGGTGCTGACCGGGGCGGGCGGCGACGAGATGCTGCCGCTGCTCACCACGCAGGCCGAGCCGGTGCTGTTCGCCGCCAGCGCCCGCATCGCCGACCACGCGCTGCGGCACTGGCCGCATCTGGACCGCGACGCGCTCACCGAGGTCGCCGACGCGGCGGTGCGGCTGACGATGAGCCACATCATGCTGCCGTCCGGCCCGCCGGAGGAGTTCGCGCACTTCGTGGCCCGGCTGGTGGCCCGCTACCTGTCCGTCCCCGCGAAAACCGGTGGCCCGGACGCCTGACCCCGCGCTACCGTTGGTCTCTCCTCGCGGCTGCTGAACCCGAGGACGAGCGGCCCCGCCCGCTCCCCCGCCGTCGCGCCCTCCGCGCGGACGGCTCCTTCCCGCGCGCCGTCGCGCGCTCCCAGCAGCCCTGAAGGATTCACCGTGTCCGCACGTCAAGACCCCCGTCTCGCCCGCACCGGCGAGCACTGGCTTTCCCTCCCCAACCCGCGGGGCGTCCCCGTCGAGATCTGCGCCGGGGCCGGCGTCCCGCTCGAACCCGCCGCCGTCACCGAGGCGCTGGCCCTGCTGGAGACCGCCGGGACGCTCGAGCGGCTCGCCGAGGCCACCCCCGGCTACACCGGGCCGGAGCCGCGCATCACCCGCGCCGCGCTCACCCCCGACTTCCACAAGGGCGCCGGGATACCGATCGGGACCGTCCTGGAGACCGAGCACGCGCTTCTGCCGCAGGCGGTCGGCAGCGACGTCAACTGCGGCATGCGGCTGGAGGTCACCGCGCTGCGCGCCGGCCGCGTCCGGGCCCGGCTGGACGCGCTGGAGCGGCGGCTGCGGCACCTGTTCTTCGAGGGCGGCCGCCGGATCGCGCTCACTCCCGTCCAGCGCGAGGCGCTGCTGCGCGACGGCCTGCCGGGTCTGCTGCTGGCAGGCGCCGCCCCGTGGCGGGGCTTCCGGCCCGAGGACGCCGACGACGCCCTGGACCGGGCGCACGCGTGCGCGCACCCGGCGGCGACGGCCGCCGCGTTCGCCGACTGGATCGGCAGCGCGGGCGGCGCGAGCCACGACAGCGTCATCGGCGGGATCGGCGGCGGCAACCACTTCGCCGAACTGCAGTACGTGGCCGAGGTGCACGACCCCGCCGCCGCGCACGCCTGGGGCCTGACCCCCGGCACGGTCGTCACGATGGTGCACAGCGGCTCGCTGTCGCTCGGCCACCAGGCCAACGCCACCGCCCTGGACGCGCTGCGCGCCGGGTGGCCGGCCGGGCTGCCCCGGCCCCGCGACGGCGTCCTGCCCTTCCTGCTGGACGAGCGGTCCGAGCCCGCCCGCCGCCGGTACCTCGACGCGTTCGCCAACGCCGCCAACTTCGCGGCCGGCAACCGGTACTTCCTGTCGCTGGCGATGCGCGCGGGCCTGGCGGCCGAGTGCGGGGACCCGGACGCCCGGCCGCTGTACGACGCGCCCCACAACCTGTTCTGGCGGGACGGCGACCGGTTCGTGCACCGCAAGGGCGCCACCCCGGCGGGCGGCCACGCCGAGATGGCCGGCGGCCCCTATGCGATGTGGGGCGAACCGGTCATCGTGCCGGGGTCGATGGGGGCGTCCAGCTTCGTCCTGCGCGGGCACGGGAACCCGCGCACGCTGGCCAGCGCGTGCCACGGCGCCGGGCGCCGGGTCCCGCGCGGCGCGTCGGCGCGGGGCGGCGACGCCGAGCTCGACGCGTTCCTGCGCGAGTTCCGGGTCGTGACGCCGCTGGACCACCGCGACCCGGTGACGGCGCGCAGGCGCGACGTGATGGCGGCGTGGCGGCGCGACCTGAAGCAGGAGGCGCCGTGGGCCTACAAGGACATCGGCCCGGTCGTGTCGAGCCTGGCGGGCGGCGGCGTCGCGACGCCGGTCGCGGAGCTGCGGCCGCTGCTGACCGTCAAGGGCTGAGGGAGGGGGCGTCAGGGGACGTCGGTCTGGACGTGGACGGCCTTCACCTTCGTCATCTCGTCCAGCAGCTCGGGGCCGTAGCCGAAGCCGCGGCCGCTGCCGAGGCGCGGTTCGGCGGCGCCGCCCGGGGCGCCGCCGAACACGGCGTTGATCTTCACCGTGCCGACGTTCAGGGTGCGCCAGGCGGCCTGCGCGTGCGCCATGTCCCGGGTGAGGACGGTCGCGGCGAGGCCGTGCCGGGAGCGGCGCGCCGCGTCGAGGGCATGGTCGAAGGAGGCCACGGTGCGGACCGGCGCGACCGGCCCGAACACCTCCTCCGCCATGATCGCCATGTGGTCGGCGCAGCCGGCGAGGACCGTGGCCGGGTAGAACGCGCCGGGGCCGTCCGGGATCCGCGCGCCGGTCAAAGCGCGCGCGCCGTCCGCGATCGCCTTCTCGACCTGCTGGTGGACGTGGGTGCGGTGCCGCTCGTCGACGAGCGGCCCGAGCTCGGTGGTCACGTCGGCGCCGGGCCCCGTCCGCAGGCCGCGGGCCCGCTCGGTGAGGGCCTCCAGGAAGGGGTCCGCCACGGCCTCGTGGACGTAGACCCGCTCGACGGACGTGCAGATCTGCCCGGCGTTGGCGAAGCAGCCGAGGGCGGCCTGGCCGGCGGCCCACTCGGGGTCGACGTCGCGGTCCACGATCAGCGGGTCGCAGCCGCCGTTCTCCAGCAGGGTGCGGGCGCCGGTGCGCAGGGCCAGTTCGGCGACGCGGCGGCCGGCGGCGGTGGAGCCGACGTGCGCGACGACGTCGGTGTCCGGGTGGCCGGCGAGGGCCTCGCCCGTCTCCCCGTCGCCGGTCACCATGTTGAGGACGCCGTCGGGCAGGCACGCGTCGAGCAGCTCGGCGAGCATCGCGCCGGTGTGCGGGGTCCGCTCGGAGGGCTTGTGCACGACGGTGTTGCCGGTGGCCAGCGCGGCGCCGATCAGGCCGCAGGCGATGGCGACCGGGTCGTTCCACGGGGTGATCACGGCGGCGACGCCGCGCGGCTCGCGGACCAGGAAGTCGGCGGCCCGCCAGCCGCCCTGGAGGCTGCGGCCGCCGTGCAGGGGGCCGAGCTCGGCGTACTGGCGCAGCGTCCCGATGCCGGCCTCGACGCCGCCGAGCGCGTCGCCGGACGGCTTGCCCATCTCGGCGGTCACGAGCGCGGCCAGCTCGTCCATCCGCTCCTCGACCGCCCGCGCGGCGGCGTGCAGGGCCGCGCCCCGGTCGGCGGCCGGGGTGGCGGCCCAGCCGGGCGCGGCGTCGCAGGCCGCCGCGACGGCCGCGGCCACGTCCGCCGGCGTGGACACGGCCACCACGCCCAGCGGCTCGCCGGTCGCCGGGTCGGTCATCGTGAACGCGTCCTGCCCGGTGCCCTGGCTCCACCGTCCGCCGGCCAGCATCCACCTGTCGCGCGGCCGCATGGGCGCCCCCTCCCGAGTCGCTGTCCGTCGGTTCGCCTACCCGGTGCGGCGCGCTTCAATGACCGCACCCCCGCGTCAGTGACCACTTACTGAAATCGGCTACCGTGGTGCGGACGCGAATTGAGGGAGGCGCGGTGGACTTCGACCTGCCGGAGAGCGCGGCCGCGGTGCGCGAGGGCGTGCTGGCGATCGCCGGGAAGTACGACCAGGACTACTGGGGCCGCTGCGACGCGGACAAGCGCTGGCCGGAGGAGGTCTGGCGGGAGCTGGTGGCGGGCGGCTGGCACGCGCTGGCGATCCCCGAGGAGTACGGCGGCGGGGGCCAGGGGCTGCTGGAGCTGGCCGTCGCCCTGGAGGCGCTGGCCGAGGGCGGCGCGGGCGGCGCCGCGTCCTTCATGTACCTGCTGACGCCCGCGTTCGGCGGGCTGACGATCAACCGGCACGGGACCGAGGCGCAGAAGCGCGAGCTCCTGCCGAAGATCGCCGCCGGGGAGATCGAGACCTGCTTCGCCATCACCGAGCCGGACGCGGGCAGCAACGCGATCAACATCACCACCCAGGCCCGCCGCGACGGCGACCACTTCGTGGTGAGCGGCCAGAAGATCTGGATCTCCGGCGTCGAGCGCGCCGACTTCCTCGTCCTTGTCACCCGGACGATCCCGGCCGCCGAGGCCCGGCCGCGCACCTCCGGGTTCACCGTCCTGCTGGTGGACGTCGAGCAGGCCGTAGCCGACGGCACGCTCACCTACCAGCCGATCCCCAAGCTCGGCACCAACACCGTCGCGTCCAGCATGGTGTTCCTGGACGAGGTCCGCGTCCCGGCCGAGCGCGTCCTCGGCGAGCCCGACCAGGGGTTCCTCGTGCTGTGGGACATCCTCAACCCCGAGCGCATCCTCGCCGCGGCGGGCGGTGTCGGGTCCGGGGGGCTGGTGCTGAGGCTCGCCTGCGAGTACGCGACCGACCGGGCCCCGTTCGGCAAGCCGATCGGCACCAACCAGGCCATCGCGTTCCCGCTCGCCAAGGCCAAGGCGCAGCTGGAGCTGGCGCGGCTGATGACCTACAAGGCCGCCTGGCTGTGGGACCGCGGCCGGCCCTGCGGCTCGGAGGCCAACATCGCCAAGCTGACCGCGGCGGACGCGGCCTGGCAGGCGGCCGACCGCGCCTTCCAGACCTACGGCGGGATGGCGTACTCGATGGAGTACCCGATCGCCCGGATGTTCCGCGACGCCCGCATCGCCAAGAACATCCCGGTCGCGGAGGAGCTCGTCCTCGCCCACATCGCGCAGCACGAGCTGGGCCTGCCCAAGTCGTACTAGGCCGCGGCCGCACCGGCCCGCGCCTACCCGCCTGACTCGGGGAGCCGGACGGACGCGCCCGGGTCGTGCGCGGCGCGCAGCTCGCGCTTGGGCACCTTGCCCGAGTGGTTGCGTGGGATCGCCGCGACCAGCTCGTACCAGCGGGGGCGCTTGAACGCGCCGAGCCGGGCCCGGCAGTGCGCGTCCAGCTCCGCGGGCGTGGTGCCGCCGCGCACCACGACCACGGCCTTGACCGCCTCGCCCCAGCGCCGGTCCGGGACGCCGATCACCGCGGCGTCCCGGACGCCGGGGTGCTCGGCGAGGACGCGCTCGACCTCCGCGCAGTACACGTTCTCGCCGCCGCTCTTGACCATGTCCTTGGCGCGGTCGATGAAGTGCAGGCGGCCGTCGGCGTCGAGCCGCATGAGGTCGCCCGTGCGCAGCCAGCCGTCCGGCGGGACGCCCGGGTCCCCGGCGTATCCGGCCATCAGGCTCGCGCCGCGCAGCAGCAGCTCCCCCACCTCGCCGGGGCCGTCCGCGCCGTCCAGGGCGAGGTCGAACGCGGGCAGCGGGCGGCCGACCGCGCCGGGGGCGGCCAGCTCGTCCTCCAGCGTGGACACCGCCACGAAGTTCCCGGCCTCGGTCGAGCCGTACACGCCGCGGTAGCCGATGCCGAGGCCGCGCAGCCGCTCCAGCGTCGCGGGCCGCTCGGTCGCGGCCATGCCGAAGACCAGGCGGAGCGTCCCCGGCGCGGCGGCGGGATGGCGCAGCGCCCGTCCGGTGCCGGTGGGGAAGACCGCGACGGTCACACCGTGCTCCGCGATGAGCGGCCACAGCACCTCCGGGGACGCGCCGGACGGCAGCACGACCGTGCCGCCGGCGGCGAGCTGGCCGAGCACGGCGCCGTACCCGGCGACGTGGAACAGCGGCAGCGCGCCGAGCAGCCGGTCGGCGCCGGTCAGGCCGAACGCCTGCACCGCGTTCGCCGCGGCGGCGACCCAGCCCCGGCTGGTCAGCAGGCAGCCCTTCGGATGCCCGGTGGTGCCCGAGGTGTAGAGCTGGACGACCGGCGCGTCCGGGCCGGGGCGGGGAAGGTCGTGCGGCGGCGCCTCGTCCAGGGCCCGGTCGAGGGCCGGGCCGATCGTCCAGTGGTCGAGGTCGAGGAGGCCGGACGCGGCGGCCAGGGTCTCCAGCGCCGGGTGGACGACCGCGTGCCGCGCCCCGGCGTCCTCGACCTGGTACCGGATCTCTGCGGGGCTCAGCCGCACGTTCAGCGGGACCACCGCGGCGCCGATCAGCGACGCGCCGAACGCGGCCTCGACCGCCTCCGGCGCGTTGACGGTCAGCAGCGCGACGCGGCCGCCGGGCCCCACTCCCCCGCCGGCCAGCAGCCCGGCCCAGCACCGCGCGCGCCGGTGCAGCTCGCGGTAGGTGCGGCGGCGGCCGTCCCAGGCGAACGCCGTACGGTCCGGCCAGAGCGCGGCGCCGCGGTGCGCGAGGTCCCCGAGCAGCATGCGCCTGATCATTCCGAATCGGATTCGGCACGGTCAAGGTGTTGCCCGGGTCACAGCGGCCGGGCCAGCATGAGGGTCCGCCCACCGTGAGGAGAGCCCATGCCCCGGTCCTACGCCAGTGCCGTGTTCGCCAGCAGCGCCGACGAGGTGTGGTCCTACCTGCGGGACTTCGGCAACCTCGCCGACTGGATGCCCGGCGTGCAGACCGGCGTGATCGAGGACGGCGGCCCCGGCGACCGCGTCGGCTGCGTCCGCCGGCTGATCGGCCCCGGCGAGACGGTGTTCCGCGAGCGGCTCACCGCGCTGGACGACGCCGGCCGCGGCTACCGGTACGAGATCCTGGAGTGCCCGCTGCCGGTGCGGGACTGCCGCGCCGAGCTGCGCGTCGCCCCGGTCACCGCCACCGGCCACGCGTTCGTCGAGTGGCGGGCCGAGTTCTCCGCGGACGCCGCCGACGAGGAGGCGATGACCAAGACGCTCGCGCAGGGCATCTACGCGACCGGGCTCGGCGCCCTCGCCAAGCGCTTCGGCTGACCCCCGGCCCGCCCCGGGGCCGGGCCCCGCCTCAGCCGAACCGGGGCGGGCGCTTCTCGCGGATCGCCGCGACGCCCTCCCGCACGTCCGGGCCGGTGAACCCGAAGAACTCCATCGCCAGCGACGCGTCGAACGTCGGGCCCGCGAGCCGCAGCCAGTTGTTCAGCGCGTGCTTGGTCAGCGACAGCGCCTCGGCGGGCCCGGCGGCGAGCCGCCCGGCGATCTCCAGCGCGCGGTCGTGCACCTCGGCGTCGTCCACGCACAGCGACACCAGGCCGATCCGCTCGGCCTCCTCGCCGGTCAGGACGTCGTTGAGCAGCAGGTAGTACTTGGCCTTCGCCAACCCGCACAGCAGCGGCCACACGATCGCGGCGTGGTCGCCCGCCGCCACGCCCAGCCGCACATGCCCGTCGATGATCTTCGCGGTGCGGCCGGCGACCGAGATGTCGGCGAGCAGCGCCACCGCGAGCCCCGCGCCCACCGCCGGGCCCTGCACGGCGCTGACCACCGGCTTGGAGCAGTTCAGCACGTTCATCACGATGTCGCGGGCCTCGCGCATGATCCGGCGGCGCGCGGCGTGGTCGGCCATCATCTCCTCGATCATGGCGATGTCGCCGCCGGCGGAGAACGCCGTCCCCTCGCCGCGCACCACGATCGCGCGCACCGCGTCGTCGGCGTCGGCGTCCCGCCAGATCTCCGCCAGCTCGCGGTGCCCCACGGTGTCGACCGCGTTGAGCTTGCCCGGCGTGCTGATCATGACGCGCAGCACCCCGTCCGCCGCCCAGTCGATCCTCAGCCGCTCGTACCCGTCGTACATGGCGCGCCGCCCTCCCGCTCGCGATCACCGAATGCCGCGCGCAATCGTCGCACAGCGAACGCCATCGCCTCGGCACCGGCGTCGAAGATCTCCGGCAGCAGGAAGAACGAGTGCACGACGCCGTCGTAGCGGCGCAGCTCGACCGGCACCCCGGCCGCCGCGAGCCGGCGGGCGTACGCCTCCGCCTCGTCGCGCAGGATGTCGCACTCGGCGGTGATGACGGTGGCGGGCGCCGCGCCGGACAGGTCCGGGGCGCGCAGCGGCGCCAGCCGGAAGTCGGACGGGTCGGCGCCGCCCCGGTACAGGTCCATGAACCGGGCGAGGCTGCCCGCGTCCAGCCCGTACCCGGACCCGTACTCCCGCCAGCTCGGGGTGTCCATCGCGGTGTCGGTCACCGGGTAGACCAGCAGCTGGTGGGCGAGCGGCAGCCCGCGGTCGCGGGCCAGCAGCGCGACGGCCGCCGCGATGTTGCCGCCGGCGCTGTCGCCGGCCACCGCCACGGCGCCGGGCGCGATGCCGCGGCCGGCCAGCGGGGCCCCGTCGCGGCCCGCCTCCCCGGCCGCGGCGACGACGGCCCACGCGTCGTCCACGGCCGCGGGGAACGGGTGCTCGGGCGCCAGCCGGTACCCGACGCTCAGGACGGCGCATCCGGCGGCGTGCGCGAGGTCGCGGCACGCGGCGTCCACGTTGTCGACGCCGCCGAGCACCCAGCCGCCGCCGTGCAGGTAGACGACCGCGGGCAGCGGCCCGCGCGCGAGCGGCACCGGGCGGTACAGCCGCACCGGCACCGGGCCGCCCGGGCCGGGCACCGCGACGTCGCGCACGTACGGCAGTTCCCGCCGCACGACCGGGTACGCCGCGCCGATCCGCTCCCGCATCTCCGCGATCGTCGGCTCGGCTCCGTCCCCGGGTCCGGCGGGCGGGGCCGTCCAGGAGGCGAGCTGCTCCAGGAAGCTCGCGGTCTGCGGATGAACGGGCATGCGGCGGCCTCCCCGGGGTATGCGGCGGTTTCCACCGGTCGCCTTCCCCGGGAACCGGGACGCCAATCCCGGCTCAGCGGCCTGCGGCCTCCGCGACCAGGGCCTCAAAGAGGCGCTTGTCCTCGCCCTCCTCGGGATGCCACTGCACGGCGAGGCCGAAGCGGTGGCCCTGCAGCTCGATGGCCTCCACCACCTGGTCCTCCGCCCACGCCACGGCCGACAGGCCCTTGCCGAGCCGGCCGACCGCCTGGTGGTGGTAGGCCGGGACGTCCGCCGCGTCGCCGAGGATCTTGCCGATCTGGCTGGTCGGGCTGATCCGCACCGGGTGCGAGCCGACCAGGCCGGCCTGCGGCGCGTGCCCGCGGTGGCCGACGGCCTCCGGCAGGTGCTGGATGAGCGCGCCGCCCCGCGCGACGTTCAGCACCTGCATGCCCCGGCAGATCGCCAGGAACGGCAGGTCCGCGGAGACGGCCGCGCGGACGAGCGCCAGCTCGAACCGGTCGCGCTGCGGCTGCGGCGGCCCCGTCTCGTGGTGCCGGGCGGCGCCGTAGAGCTCGGGGTCGACGTCGCCGCCGCCGGCGAGCACGATCCCGTCCAGCCGGCCGACGAGCAGGTCGACCCCGCGCAGGGTGGCGGCCGGGGGCAGCAGCACCGGGACGCCGCCGGCCCGCTCGACCGAGCGCACGTACGGCGCCGGCAGCAGCGCGGCCTCGCGCACCCAGGTCCCCCAGCGGGCCGGCTCCTGGTAGGTGGTGATCCCGATGACCGGCGGGCCGCCGGCACCGGTGGCGGGGCGCGGAGCCCCGCGGACGGCCTCTGACATGCGTTTCCCCCTCAGCTGAGCACTGGCCACCGGGCGGCGCGAACGGGTGCTCGCTGCACCCGCCCCCCT
>NZ_VCKZ01000129.1 GCF_005889745.1 Actinomadura geliboluensis | reverse complement strand
GATCGTGCTGGCGCCGGGCGCCGACCTGGCCGCGCTGCGGGTCCTGGACGCCCTGCCGCAGCCGTTCACGCCCGGCCAGGCCGCCGAGGCCCTCGGCACCGGCCGCCGCGTCGCCGTCGCGCTGCTGCGGCACCTCGACCGGCGCGGACTCACCGAACGCCGCGGCGCCGAACGGTCGTAAACCCCTCCAGGACGGGAAAACCGGTTGTACGGCGGCCGGTGTTTCTGGCCTCATGGATCGCGGTCCGGTTCCCGACGATCAAGGAGATGGCGTGCCGTACCAGACGCTCAAGGGCGGCCGCGTGCCCATCCGGATGTGGACCGCCCCCGACACGGTCGAGGACATCGCCCTCGACCAGCTCCGCAACGTCTCCGCCCTGCCGTGGGTGGAGGGCCTCGCGGTCATGCCCGACGTCCACTACGGCAAGGGCGCGACGGTCGGCTCGGTCATCGCGATGAAGGACGCGGTGTCCCCGGCGGCGGTCGGCGTCGACATCGGCTGCGGGATGACCGCGGTCAAGTCGTCCCTCACCGTGGAGGACATGCCCGACGACCTGGCCGGCATCCGGCACCGGCTGGAGAAGGCGATCCCGGTCGGGCGCGGCTCCCACAAGCAGGCCGTCGACCCGTCCGCGCTGCCGAACCTCAAAGAGCGCGGCTGGTACGCGTTCTGGAAGCAGTTCGACGACCTGCACCCGGCGGTCCGCGCCCGCTTCGGCCGCGCCCGCCAGCAGATGGGCACCCTCGGCGGCGGCAACCACTTCCTGGAGCTGTGCGCCGACGACAAGGGCGCGATCTGGCTCGTCCTGCACTCGGGGTCGCGCAACATCGGCAACGAGCTCGCCGAGCACCACATCGAGGCGGCCCGCAAGCTGCCCCACAACCAGGACCTGCCGGACCCCGACCTCGCGGTGTTCCTGGCCGGCACCGATACGATGGACGCCTACCGCCACGACCTGTTCTGGGCGCAGGAGTACGCGCGCCGCAACCGCGCCGTCATGATGGCGCTCGCGCAGAACGTCGTGACCAACCGGTTCGGCGAGAAGCGCTGCCGCTGGGGCGAGGTCATCTCCTGCCACCACAACTACGTGGCGGAGGAGAAGTACGGCGAGGAACTGCTGGTCACCCGCAAGGGCGCGATCAGGGCGGGCCGCGGCGACCTCGGGATCATCCCGGGCTCGATGGCGACCGGCACCTACCTCGTGCGCGGCCTCGGCAACGAGACCGCCTACAACTCCGCCTCCCACGGCGCGGGCCGCCGGATGAGCCGCAACAAGGCCCGCAAGAGCTTCACCGTGGACGACCTGATCGAGCAGACCCGGGGCGTCGAGTGCCGCAAGGACGGCGGCGTCGTCGACGAGATCCCCGGCGCCTACAAGGACCTCGAAGAGGTCATCGAGGCCCAGTCCGACCTGGTCGAGGTCGTCGCGCGGCTGCGCCAGCTCATCTGCGTCAAGGGTTGACGCGTCCGGCCAGGGGTGCCCTTTTGCGGCACCGGGCGCGTTGCTGTAGATCGTTGTGATGCCTTTCGTGGAGACGCCCCTGACCGTCCCCATGCGACGCGCGGTCGGCGAAGCATGGGGACGGCCCCTCCAAGGGGATCCGGTACGGCTGTACGGCGGGGAGGAATCGGCGGCGTACCGGGTGGACGGCCTCGTCGTCCGCGTCGGTCCCGCGACGCGGACGACCGCCGAGGCCGAATGGTGCCACTCCATCGCCCTCCACGCCGCCGCCACCATGCCGGAGGCGGTGGCTCCCCTGCGCGCCCGCGACGGCGCCACGGTCGTCCGGATCGACGGCCGCCCAGTGTCGGTGTGGCGCCACGTCGAGGGGGAGTGGCCCGACGCGGACGTCCCCGAGATGCGGGCGCAGGGCGCGCGGCTCCTGGCGCGGCTGCACCGCGCACTGGCCTCCCACCGGCCGCCGCCGCGCCCGGTGACGGCGTTCGTGGAGATCGGCCTGTACGGCGAGCCACCGCACGACGTCCCCGCACTCGCCGATCCGGGACTGGACCGCTGGCTGGCCGAGTTCCACCACCGCAACCCCGCGCGGCAGCCCCTTCACGGGGACTACTACGCCGGGAACACCCTCGCCCGGGACGGCCGGCTGGTGGCCGTCCTGGACTGGGACGAGGCCATCGTCGGCGCACCCGAACTGGAGGTGGCCTCCGCCGCGCTCGAATGGGCCGACGAGTACGGCGACGCCCCCGGCCGGTGCCGCCGCTTCATCGCGGACTACCACGAGGCCGGCGGGACCGCCGGGGACATGGACGACGAGACGGTCGTCCAGCTCATCAGGCACCGGCTGCGCCGCGAGGCCGCCTACTTCGAGCACGCCCGGCGCCGGGGCGCCGCGCACGACGCCGACGACCACGACTACCACCGGCGCCGCGTGAGGGCGTTCTTCGCCCTCAGGCCCTGACGGACCCGAGGGCGCGGTCGATGAAGGCGGTGACGTCGGCGAGGACCTCGTCCCGGTTGGTCTCGTTGAACACCTCGTGGCGGGCGCCCGGGTAGAGCCGCTCGGTGAGGCCCTCGCCGCGGATCGCCTCGATGCCGGTGCGGGTGTCGGCCGGCCGGACGAGCTCGTCGGCGTCGCCGTGCACGTACAGCACCGGCAGCGCGCCGAGCGAGCCGTGCTCGTTGACGCGGCGCAGCGCCGCGTCCAGGGCCTCGATGGTGGCCTTCTTGAAGGGGCCGTGCCAGACCAGCGGGTCCGCGGTGTACGCCTCGCCCACGGCGGGGTCGCGCGACAGCGTGGCGGTGTCGATGGGCGCGTCCGGCATCTCCGCCAGGGGGAGCAGCTCGTCCACGGCGTGCCAGCGGCCGAGCACCGGCCCCGACAGCACCAGCGCGGCGAGCCCGGCGCCGTGCAGCTGCGCGTACCGGGCCGCGATCAGCCCGCCCATCGAGTGCCCGATCATGACGACGGGCAGGCCGGGGTGGTCGCCGCGCGCCGACTCCACCACCGTGTGCAGGTCGGCGACGACGTCCTCGTAGTCCTCGATCAGCACGCGGTCGCCGGCGGACCGGCCGTGGCCCATGTGGTCCGGCCCGCACACGACCGCGCCGTGCCGGACGAGGACGTCCGCGACGTGGTCGTAGCGGCCGAGGTGCTCGCCGTAGCCGTGCACGAGCACGGCGACGTAGCGCGGCTCGCCGTCCGCCCAGATCCGGGCGGTGACCGCTCCCCGCGTCCCGGCGAACTCCCACTCGCGTACCGTCGTCACTCCGGCCTCCCTGTCGCTCGGCAGAACGTCACGGTCCAACGCGATGCGCCGGATCGTCAAATGCCGCAATAGGCTGGTGGGACCGACCGCAACCTCCGGCGGGCCGCGAACCCGGCCGCCGGCCAGCAGGAAGGGGCGCCCGTGCTGGTCGACACCTTCGGCCGTACCGCGACGGACCTGCGGGTCTCGCTCACCGACCGCTGCAACCTGAGGTGCTCCTACTGCATGCCGCCCGAGGGGCTGGACTGGCTGCCCAAGCCGGAGCTGCTCACCGACGACGAGGTGGCCCGGCTGGTCGGCCTCGCCGTCCGCGACCTCGGCGTCACCGAGGTCCGCTACACCGGCGGCGAGCCGCTGCTGCGGCGCGGCCTGCCCGGCATCGTCGCGCGGACGGCGGAGCTGGAGCCGCGCCCGCAGATCTCCCTCACCACCAACGGCATCGGCCTCGACCGGCTGGCGGCGCCGCTGGCCGAGGCGGGCCTGGACCGGGTGAACGTCTCCCTCGACACCCTCGACCCCGCCACGTTCAAGCGGCTCGCGCACCGCGACCGGCTCGGCGACGTCCTGAAGGGCCTCGCCGCCGCGCGCGCCGCCGGCCTGGAGCCGGTGAAGATCAACGCGGTGCTGATGCGCGGGATCAACGACCACGAGGCGGTGCCGCTGCTGCGGTTCTGCCTGGAGCACGGCTACCGGCTGCGGTTCATCGAGCAGATGCCGCTGGACGCCCAGCACGGCTGGACCCGCGAGAACATGATCACCGCGGACGAGATCCTGGACCGGCTGTCGGCCGCGTTCGACCTGGCCCCCGACGCGGCGCACGACCGGGGCAGCGCCCCCGCCGAGTCGTTCCTGGTCGGCGGCGGCCCGGCGACGGTCGGCGTGATCGGCTCGGTGACCCGGCCGTTCTGCGGCGCCTGCGACCGGGTGCGGCTCACCGCCGACGGGCAGGTCCGCAACTGCCTGTTCGCCACCGAGGAGTCCAACCTGCGCGACGCGCTGCGCGGCGGCGCCACCGACACCGAGCTGGCCGACCGGTGGCGCAAGGCGGTCTGGGCCAAGCGCGCCGGGCACGGCATCGACGACCCGTCGTTCCTGCAGCCGGCCCGCCCCATGTCGGCGATCGGCGGCTGAGTGGAGTTCGACGCGGTCCTGCTCGCCGGGGGCCGGGCCCGCCGGTTCGGCGCCGACAAGCCCGCCGCGCGGGTCGGCGGCCGCGCGCTTCTCGAATGGACGGCGGCCGCGGCGGCCGGCGCGTCCCGGCTGATCGTGGTGGGGCCGCGGCGGGACGTCCTGCCGGGCGCGGTCGTCGTCCGCGAGGACCCGCCCGGCGCCGGCCCGGTGCCCGCGCTGCGCGCCGGCCTCGCCGAGGTCCGCGCGCTGCGGCTGGTACTGCTGGCCGCCGACCTGCCGTTCCTGCGCCCCGCCCACGTCGCGCGGCTGCTGGCGGCGACGGCGGAGCGGCCCGGCGCGGTGCTGCTGGACGGGGAGGGCCGCGAGCAGTGGCTCGCCGGCTGCTGGCAGGCCGGCCCGCTGCGCACCGCCCTGGAGGGCTACGAGGGCGCGTCCCTGCGGGGCGTCCTCGGCCCCCTGGGCCCCGCGACGGTGGCGCTGCCGGCGGGCGCGCGCCCCGCCTGGTACGACTGCGACACCCCCGAGGAGCTGGCCGCCGCCGAGCGGCTGCTTTGATCGTGCGAGAGTGGGGAGGTGTCGTCCGCAACCATGCGTGAAGGGGGAGCCATGTCGGTGCTGGAGGACTGGATCAACGCGACGTGCCTCGAACTGGGGCTGGAGCGCGGCGACATCGACCAGAGCCTGATCCTGGACCTCGCCCGCGACGTCGCGCACGGCGTCGCGCGGCCCGGCGCGCCGCTGACGGCGTACCTGCTGGGCCTCGCGGTCGGGCGCGGCGCGCCCGCCCGGGACGCCGCCGCCCGGCTCACCGAGATGGCCGAGGCGTGGCGGGAGCGCGCTCCGGAGCCGGAGGTGCCCGGCCCGGCGGGGGAGCCCGTCCTCGACGACGCCTAGCCCGCCGACATCTGGCCCGCCGACGCCTGGCCCGCCGACGCCTGGCCCGCCGACGCCTGGCCCGCCGACGCCTGGCCCGCCGACGCCTGGCCCGCCGACGCCTGGCCCGCCGACGCCTGGCCCGCCGACGCCTGGCCCGCCGGCGCCTAGCCCGCCGGCGGCGCGTCGCGGTCGGCGACCGGCACGACGTCCTTGAGGAAGTCGCGCCGGGACAGGAACGCCGACAGGCTCTCGCGGTGCTCGTCGCAGGCCAGCCAGATCTTCCGCCGGTCCGGCGTGTGGATCTTCGGGTTGTTCCAGCGGAGCGCCCACACGGCGGCGGCGCGGCAGCCCTTGGCGGAGCACAGCAGTTCGTCGGGGCCGGTCCCCGGGGCCAGGTCGGTCATCCGGCCACTGTGGCACAGCCGCGCGGCGGGGCCGCCCCCGCCCCGTGTTTCACCCGGTGATCTCCGGATAGGAGCCCGCAGTGCGGACACAGCCCGCGGACGACCCGGCACCGGGCGGGGACGGCCGCCGCCGGTGGCGGGCGCTGTCGGTGTGCCTGGTCGCGGCGTTCATGACGCTGCTGGACGTCAGCATCGTCAACGTGGCGCTGCCGTCGATCCGGTCGGGGCTGGACGCCTCCGACGCGCAGCTGCAGTGGATCCTCTCGGGGTACGCGCTGACGTTCGGGCTCGTCCTGGTCCCGGCGGGGCGGCTCGGCGACGCCCGCAGCCGCCGCGCGGTGTTCATGGCGGGCCTCGCGCTGTTCACGCTGGCGAGCGCGGGCGCGGGGCTGGCGCCGACGATCCTGCTGCTCGTCCTCGCCCGGCTCGTGCAGGGCGTCGCGGGCGGCATCCTCAACCCGCAGGTGGCGGGCCTCATCCAGCAGCTGTTCCAGGGCGCGGAGCGGGGCCGGGCGTTCGGCGCGCTCGGCGCCGTCATCGGGGTCGCGACGGCCGTGGGGCCGCTGCTCGGCGGCGCCCTGATCGCCCTCGGCGGCGACGCGGAGGGCTGGCGGTGGGTGTTCTACGTCAACATCCCCGTCGGGGTGGCCGCGCTGTTCCTGGCATGGCGGCTGCTGCCCGCCCCCGTCTACGGCGAGCGGCAGGGCCTCGACCCGCTCGGCGTCCTGCTGCTCGGCGCGGGCGTCGTGAGCGTGCTGCTGCCGTTCGTGCAGGAGCGGCAGTGGCACGGCGGCCTGAAGTGGCTGCTCGTCCTCGTCGGCGCGGCGCTGATCGCCGTGTTCGCCTGGTGGGAGCGCCGCGCGCGGACCCCGATGGTCGACCTGGAGCTGTTCCGGCTGCGCTCCTACGCGCTCGGCACGGCGATCGCGCTGCTGTACTTCGCCGGGTTCACCGCGGTCTTCTTCATCTTCACCCTCTACCTGCAGAACGGCCTCGGCTACAGCGCGCTCGGCGCGGGCGTCGCGATCACGCCGTTCGCGGTCGGGTCCGGGCTCGCCTCGGCGGTCGGCGGCCGGGTCGTGACCCGCTACGGGCGGCCGCTCGTCGCGGCCGGGCTGGTCGTGGTGCTGATCGGTCTCGGCGCCGCGTGGCTGGCCGTCGAGCTGCGGCCGGGCCCGGGCGTGGCCTGGGCCACGGCGGGGCCGCTGCTGGTCGCCGGGATCGGCACCGGCCTGGTCATCGCCCCCAACCAGACGCTGACGCTGTCGGAGGTCCACTACACCGAGGGCGGCAGCGCGGCGGGCGTCCTGCAGACCGGCCAGCGGGTCGGCACCGCGATGGGCATCGCCGCCGTCGGCGCGGTGTTCTTCGCCGCGCTGGCGAGCACGCACGGGGACTGGGCGACGGCGTTCCGGCACGGGCTGGTCGTCGTGCTGGGGTTCGTGGCGGCGGCGCTGGCGGCGGCCGTCGCCGACCTGGCCGCCGGCCGCCGCCGGCGCCGCCTCGCCCGCTAGCCGGCCGGCCGCCGCCGGGCGCGCCGGGCCGCGCGCAGCGCCAGCCCGAGCCCCACGGCGCCGCCCGCGACGGCGGCGCCCAGCGCCAGGTTCTGGCGCCTGATGCGGGCCGGGATGTCGGCGTACGGCATCGTCGAGAACGACACCAGCTCGTAGCGGGAGACGTAGCGGCCCGCCAGGCGCCGCTCCAGCGCGTGCGTCGCGGCCTGCTTCGCCCGGTACACCGGGGACGACACCCGGTCGCGCATCTCGATGAAGTTGTCCAGGGCCATCTCGGCGATCGCGTCGGTGTTGGCCTTGCGCCGCTCCTGGTAGAGCGACAGCGCGCGCCGCCAGTCGCCGCCGGCCTCGGTGAGGCACCGGTCGATCTCGATGCAGTCCTCGAACGCGCAGTTGGCGCCCTGCCCGAAGAACGGGACGATCGCGTGGGCGGCGTCGCCGAGCAGCCCGACGACGGCGCCGTCGCCGTACCGGGTCCACGGCCAGCACCGGACGGTCACCAGCGACCCGACCGGGTTGTGCGCGTAGTCGTCGGTCAGGTCGGGCATCAGCCCGGCGACGTCCGGATAGTGCTCCGCGAAGTAGGCGGTGACGTCCGCCGGGGCGGCCAGCGCCTCGAAGTCGCCCTTCGGCCAGAACAGCGTGCAGGTGAACGACCGGTCCAGGTTCGGCAGCGCGATCATCATCGAGGTGCCGCGCGGCCAGATGTGCAGCGCGTCCGGGTCGAGCGCGAACTCGCCGTCGCGCGGCGGGACGGTCAGCTCCTTGTACCCGTGCTCCAGGAAGTCGGCCTCGTGGTCGAACCCCAGCGACCGGCGGACGGCGCTGTAGGCCCCGTCCCCGGCCAGCACGACACTGGCGGGCTCTGGGTCGCCGTCCTCGAACAGCAGCGCCCCGGCGTCGGCGTCCACGCCGGTGACGCGCTGGGAGAACCGGAGCGCGACACCCGGCGTCGCCTCGGCGGCCTCCAGCAGCGACCGGTTCAGCTCGGCGCGGCTGATGGAGTTGATGGCGCGCTCGCCGTCGGCGCTGTAGGGCTGGAAGTTCTGCGCGCCCGGCAGCGGGTGCACCATCCGCCCGTGCATGGGCAGCGCCTGCTTGAGGGACTGGTCGCGTAGCCCGACCTGCTCCAGCGCGGCGAGGCCGCGGGCGGAGACCGCCAGGTTGATCGAGCGGCCCCGCTCGGCGCCCGCGACGCGCGGGTCGGGGCGCCGCTCGTACACCGTGACGGGGATGCCGCGGCGGCCCAGCAGCACCGCGAGCAGCGACCCCGCGAGGCCCGCCCCGACGATCGCGACCCGCTCCGCCTCACCCGCCATGGACGGGCGCCTCCTCGGTCTGCGAGCGGACCTCCCACAGGTCGGGGAAGGCGGGCGCGAACAGCGTGCGGCGCAGGTAGTCGGCGCCCGCCGACCCGCCGGTGCCGAGCTTGGCGCCGATCGTCCGCTCGACCATCTTCAGGTGCCGGTACCGCCACTCCTGGACGCCCTCGTCGACGTCGACGAGCGCCTCGCAGACCTCGGCGGCGGCGCCGGACTCGTCGGCGTAGGCGGCGAGGAGGGCCTTCTGGACGCCGGGGTCCGGCTCCCAGGTGGCGGAGGTGTCCCGGTCGAGGGCCGCGCGCGGGACGGGGAAGCCGTGGCCGTCCAGGTAGCGCAGCAGCGAGTCGAACAGCGACGGGCGGGTCACCGCGGCGCGCAGCCGCTCGTCCTCGCGCAGCACCGACGCGGGGAACGCGCGCCGCCCGAGGACGGCCTCGATCTCGCGGAACTGCTCGCTCTGGAATCCGCTGGAGCTGCCGAGCACGTCGCGGAACGCGGCGAACTGGCGCGGGGTCATCGTCTCCAGGACGTCCAGCTGCCCGACCACCGTCTTGAGGATCTTGGCGATGCGCCGCGCGGTGTGCAGCGACCCGGCGCTGTTGCCCTCCTCCAGCCGGCGCTGCAGCAGCGCGGCCTCGTGCAGGATCTGCTTGAACCACAGTTCGTAGACCTGGTGGATGATCACGAACAGCAGCTCGTCGTGCGCCCGGGTCTTCGGCTCCTGGCAGGAGAGAAGATCGTCGAGCCGCAGGTAACCGCCGTACGTCATCGTCGGCGAATCCGCCATCATGCCTCCTCGCGACACAACGGATGTGAGCCGCAGCATAAGGGATCGTTCTCCCCGCACCCGGAAACGGGTGCCGCCGCCGGATCCCGCCCCCTACGATCAGAACCCGGTTCGGTAGCGCGAAGGGGTCCCCGGATGGGCGAGATCGTCAGGGAGTTCGTGGGGCTGCCGTCGCCCCTGGCCGGCCGGGCGGGCGCGGGCGGCCACCCGTGCCAGGGCGTGTACCACCGGCCCGCCGGGGCCCCGCCGAGGACGGCGTTCATCGCGGCGCACTACAACGTCGACTTCTCCGAGCACTACCTGGCCGAGCACCTCGCCGCGCGCGGCTACGGCTTCCTCGGCTGGAACACCCGCTTCCGCGGCAACGAGGCGTTCTTCCTGCTCGACCACGCGCTGGCCGAGATCGGCGAGGGCGTGCGGTGGCTGCGCGAGCGGGCCGGCGCCGAGCGGGTCGTGCTGCTCGGCAACTCCGGCGGCGGCTCCCTGATGGCCGCCTACCAGTCGCAGGCCGTCGAGCCGAACGTCGCGCCGGTCGCCGGGATGCGCCCGGTCGCCGCCATCGAGGACCTGCCCGCCGGGGACCTGTTCATCGCCCTGGCCGCGCACTCCGGCCGCCCCGAGGTCCTCACCGCCTGGATGGACCCGTCGGTCACCGACGAGACCGACGCCCTGTCCGCCGATCCGTCCCTCGACCCGTTCAACCCCGAGAACGGCCCGCCCTACAGCGCCGAGTTCCAGGCCCGTTACCGCGCCGCCCAGCGCGCCCGCAACGAGCGCATCACCGACTGGGTCCTCGCCCGGCTGGACGCCCTGAAGGGCACCCGCGCCCGCGACGCCCTGTTCAACGTGCACCGCACCTGGGCGGACCTGCGGATGATCGACCCGGCCATCGAGCCGTCCGACCGGGAGCCCAACCGCTGCTACCTGGGCGAGCCGGCCAGGGCCAACTACGGGGTGTTCGGCATCGGCTCCACGTGCACGCTGCGCACCTGGCTGTCGATGTGGAGCCTGCGCACCTCGCAGTGCACCGCCGCGCCGCACCTCGCGCGCGTGAGCGTCCCGTCGCTGGTGGTCCACGCCACCGCCGACGAGTGCGTCTACGACAGCGACGCCCGCGCGATCTTCGACGCCCTCGCGGCGCCCGACAAGACCCTGGACCACATCAAGGACACCCACTACCTGCCGGAGTCGCGTCCCCGCGCGGCCTACCTCATCGACGCCTGGGTCCGCGACCACTGACCCTGCGGGACGTCACGCCGGCGCGCCGTCGCCGGGATCGCGCGAGGGGAGGTCGCGCGAGGGGAGGTCGCCGGCGCAGACGCGGACGGGCCGCAGCGCGGCGGTGATCTCGGTGGCCTGCCCGGCGGGCAGGTCGGCGATGCCGAAGCCGGACTCGTTGAGGGCGGCGGTGGCCTCCTCGGCGAGGTCGCGGCCGGCGGGGGTGATGGTGGCGAGGACGACGCGGCGGTCGCCGGGGGAGGGGCCGCGGCCGACGAGGCCGCGCCGCTCCAGGCGCCCGATCACGTTGGTGACCGAGGCGGGGTGCACCATGAGGCGTGTGCCCATCTTCCCCATGGGAAGGGTCCCGGTGCGGGCGAAGGCGAGGAGGCGCAGGGCCTCGTAGGCGGCGAACGTCAGCCCGTAGGGCTTGAGGACGGCCTCGATGCGGCTCAGCAGCAGCTGCTGGGCGCGCATCACGGAGGTCACGGCCGCCATGTGGTCGGCGTGCTCGGGCCAGCGGGCGCTCCACTGGCGGTGGGCCTCGGCGATGGGGTCGGGGGTGTCGGGCACCGCAACACCGTATGCCGTCTTGACGTGTTCGCGCACGGAAACTATTTTAACTTCCAAATATTGGATGTCCAAAGTTTGGTGGTGGGGTCGGTGACGGGGGAGCTGCACGCGCCGGTGCACCCGGTGCGGTTCGTGACCGCGGCGGCGCTGTTCGACGGCCATGACGCGGCCATCAACATCATGCGGCGCATCCTGCAGTCGCAGGGCGCCGAGGTCGTGCACCTGGGCCACGACCGCTCGGTCCGCGAGGTCGTCGACGCCGTGCTGGAGGAGGACGCGCAGGGCGTGGCGGTCAGCTCCTACCAGGGCGGCCACGTCGAGTACTTCGAGTACCTGTCGCGGAGCCTGAAGGAGGCCGGCGCCGAGCACGTGAAGGTGTTCGGCGGGGGCGGCGGCGTGATCGTCCACGACGAGATCGCGCGGCTGTCCGGGGCGGGCGTGCGGATCTTCTCGCCGGAGGACGGGCAGCGGCTCGGCCTGCCCGGCATGATCAACGAGCTGGTGCGCGACTGCGACACCGACCTCGCGGCCGAGCCGGTCCCGGCGGCGGACGTGCTCGCGGGGGAGCGGCGCGCCCTGGCGCGCGCCATCACCTGCCTGCAGGTCGGCAAGCTCCCCGACGACGACCGCGCGCGGCTCGCCGAGGCGGCGGCCGCGCGGCGGGTGCCGGTGCTCGGCATCACCGGCACCGGCGGCTCGGGCAAGTCGTCCCTCACCGACGAGCTGGTGCGCCGGTTCCGCGTCGACCAGGGCGACCGGCTGCGCGTCGCGGTGCTGGCCGTCGACCCGACCCGGCGGCGCGGCGGCGGCGCGCTGCTCGGCGACCGGATCAGGATGAACTCCCTGGACGGCGACCGCGTGTACTTCCGCTCGCTCGCCACGCGCGGCGCGCGGGAGCTGCCCGACAACATCGAGGACATCGTCGCCGCCTGCAAGGCCGCCGGGTACGACCTGGTGATCCTGGAGACGCCCGGCATCGGGCAGGGCGACGCCGCGATCGTCCCGCTGGTGGACGTCTCGCTGTACGTGATGACGCCGGAGTTCGGCGCCGCGTCCCAGCTGGAGAAGATCGACATGCTCGACTTCGCCGACGTGGTGGCGATCAACAAGTTCGAGCGGCGCGGCGCGGCCGACGCGCTGCGGGACGTGTCGCGGCAGCTCGTCCGCAACCGGGAGGCGTTCGGGCAGAAGCCCGAGGACATGCCCGTCTTCGGCGCCAGCGCCGCCACCTTCAACGACGACGGCGTCACCGCGCTGTACCGGCACCTCGGCGGGCTCCTCGGCGAGCACGGGCTGGAGCTGGCGGACGGCGTCCTGCCGGACGTCGCGACGAAGGTGTCCACCGGCGCCGCGACCGTGATCCCGCCCGGCCGGGTGCGGTACCTGTCCGACATCGCCGAGACCGTCCGCGACTACCACGCCGCCACGGAGCGGCAGGTGGCGGCGGTGCGGCGCGTCCAGCGGCTGGACGAGGTGCGCGCCGAGCTGACCGACGCGGGCGAGGTCGAGGCGCTGCTGGAGAAGGCCCGCCGGGACGTCGAGCCGGGCAGCGCCGAGCTGATCGAGGGCTGGCCGGCCGTCGTGGAGTCCTACTCCGGCGACGAGCAGGTCGTGAAGATCCGCGACAGGGAGCTGCGCACGGCGCTGACCCGCGAGTCGCTGTCGGGCAGCCGCATCCCGCGCGTCGCGCTGCCCCGCTACACCGACCACGGCGAGCTGCTGCGGTTCCTGCGCAACGAGAACCTGCCGGGCAGGTTCCCGTTCACCGCCGGGGTGTTCCCGTTCAAGCGCGACAACGAGGACCCGGCCCGCATGTTCGCGGGCGAGGGCGACCCGTTCCGCACCAACCGCCGCTTCAAGCTGCTGTCGGAGGACCAGCCCGCGACCCGGCTGTCCACCGCGTTCGACTCCGTCACCCTGTACGGGCGCGACCCCGACGAGCGCCCCGACGTGTACGGCAAGGTCGGCACGTCCGGGGTGTCGATCGCGACGCTGGACGACATGAAGGCCCTCTACGACGGGTTCGACCTGTCCTCGCCGACCACGTCGGTGTCGATGACGATCAACGGCCCCGCGCCGACGATCCTGGCGTTCTTCCTCAACACCGCCATCGACCAGGGCCTGGACGCCTTCTACGAGGAGCACGGGCGCGAGCCGTCCGCGGAGGAGGCCGCGCGGATCCGCGCGCGTGTGCTGTCGACCGTGCGCGGCACCGTGCAGGCCGACATCCTCAAGGAGGACCAGGGGCAGAACACCTGCATCTTCTCCACCGAGTTCTCGCTGCGGATGATGGGCGATATCCAGGAGTGGTTCATCGCCAACGGCGTCCGCAACTTCTACTCGGTGTCGATCTCCGGCTACCACATCGCCGAGGCCGGGGCGAACCCGATCAGCCAGCTGGCGTTCACGCTCGCCAACGGGTTCACCTACGTCGAGTCCTACCTGGCGCGCGGCATGGACATCGACGACTTCGCGCCCAACCTGTCGTTCTTCTTCTCCAACGGCATGGACCCCGAGTACAACGTCCTGGGGCGCGTGGCCCGCCGCATCTGGGCCGTCGCCATGCGCGACCGGTACGGCGCCAACGAGCGCAGCCAGAAGCTGAAGTACCACGTGCAGACGTCGGGGCGCTCCCTGCACGCGCAGGAGATGCACTTCAACGACATTCGCACGACCCTGCAGGCCCTCATCGCCGTCTACGACAACTGCAACAGCCTGCACACCAACGCCTACGACGAGGCCGTGACCACGCCGACGGCCGAGTCGGTGCGGCGGGCGCTGGCCATCCAGATGATCATCAACCGGGAGTGGGGCCTGGCGATGAACGAGAACCCGCTGCAGGGCTCGTTCATCATCGACGAGCTGACCGACCTGGTCGAGGAGGCGGTGCTCGCCGAGTTCGACCGGATCAGCGAGCGCGGCGGCGTCCTCGGCGCGATGGAGACCGGCTACCAGCGCGGCCGCATCCAGGACGAGTCGATGCTCTACGAGCAGCGCAAGCACGACGGCTCCCTGCCGATCATCGGGGTGAACACGTTCCGCCCGGCCGAGGGCGGCGACGGCACCCCGCAGAAGATCGAGCTGGCCCGCGCCACCGAGGACGAGAAGCGCTCCCAGCTGGAGCGCGTCCACGCCTTCCAGGGCGCGCACCGCGACGAGGCCGAGACCGCCCTCGCCGTGCTGAAGGACGCGGCGCGCGCGGGCGAGAACGTCTTCGCCGTGCTGATGGACGCGGCGCGCGTGTGCAGCCTCCAGCAGATCACCGACGCGTTCTTCGAGGTCGGCGGGCAGTACCGCCGCAACATATGACGCTGCGCGACGACACCGGCCACCCGGTCCCGGTCCCGGACCGGGTGCGCCGCGTGGTGTCGATCGTCCCGTCCCTGACGGAGACGGTCGCGGTGAGCGCGCCCGGCCTGCTCGCCGGCGCCACCGACTGGTGCACCCGCCCCGAGGGCCTGGACGTGCCGCGCGTGCGCGGCACGAAGAACCCCGACCTGGACCGGATCGCCGGGCTGCGGCCCGACGTCGTGCTCGGCAACACCGAGGAGAACCGGCCCGCCGACGTCGCGGCGCTGCGGGCCGCCGGCGTCCCGGTCTGGATGACGGAGATCCGCACCGTGGACGAGGCGCTGGCGTCGCTGCGCCGCATGCTCGCGGAGGCGTGCCGGGTCCCGGTGCCGGGCTGGCTGGACGAGGCGTCCCGGGTCTGGTCGGCGGTGGTCCCGCGGCGGCGGCGCGCGGCCGTCGTGCCGATCTGGCGGCGGCCGTGGATGGTCGTCGGCCGCGACACCTTCACCGGCGACGTCCTGTCCCGGCTCGGGGTGTCCAACGTCTACGCCGGCCACCCCGACCGCTACCCGAAGATCCCCCTGGACGAGCTGAACGCCGCCGGCGCCGACCTCGTCGTGCTGCCCGACGAGCCGTACCGGTTCACCGCCGGCGACGGCCCCGAGGCGTTCCCCGGCCTGGACGTCGCGCTCGTCGACGGGCGGCACCTCACCTGGTACGGCCCGTCGCTCGTGGACGCCCCGGCGGCCCTCGCCCGGCAGCTCGCCGCGGCCCGGGCGTACTAGCCGTCCCGCCGCGCGAACATTGCCTCCACGCAGCCGGCCATGCGCTCGTCCAGCTCCTCGGCCGGCAGGCCGATCTCGCGGGCGAGGTGCTCGCGCAGCAGCGTGTACCCGTAGATCGTGGACGCGATCGCCGCCTGCACGGCCTCCACGTCCGCGACGGGCAGCTCGCCCCGCCCGGCCTCGGCGGCGAGGTCGGCGCGGCCCGCGCCCCGGTTCAGCAGGACGCGGGGCCGGTCGTCGCCGTCCAGCACCAGCAGCGTCGCCAGCCGCACCGGCTCGGGGTTGCGCAGGCTCGTCCAGAACAGCCGGGCGAGCCGTTCGCGCAGCGGCAGCCCGGCCGCGTCCACCGCGTCCTCGGCGTTCGGCCGCGACCGGTGGAACAGCGCGGAGCGCAGCAGCGACCGCCGCGACCCGAAATACTGGTAGACCAGCCCGCGGTTGACCCGCGCCTCGTCGGCGACCTGCCGCAGGTTCAGCCCGGCGAGGACGCCGCCGCGGCGCAGCAGCGCGACCGCCGCCGCCCGCAGCGACTCCTCCGTGGCCTCCCGGTCCCGGCCGCGGGCCGCCGCCTCACGCGCGGGGACCACCCGCCACGTAGATCACCTGGCCGGACACGAACGAGGCGTCGTCGCTCACCAGGAACGCGACCGTCCCGGCGATGTCCTCGGGGACGCCGACGCGGCGCACCGGGATCTCCTTGGCGGCGGCGGCCTTGAAGTCCTCGAAGTCGACGCCGACGCGGGCGGCGGTCGCCGCGGTCATCTCCGTGGCGATGAACCCGGGCGCGATCGCGTTGGCGGTGACGCCGAACCTGCCCAGCTCGATCGCCAGGGTCTTGGTGAACCCCTGCAGGCCCGCCTTGGCGGCCGAGTAGTTGACCTGGCCGCGGTTGCCGAGCGCCGACACCGACGACAGGTTCACGATCCGGCCCCAGCCGGCCTTGGTCATGTGCTCCTGCGCGGCGCGGCTCATCAGGAACGAGCCGCGCAGGTGCACCGACATGACCGAGTCCCAGTCGTCGTCGGACATCTTGAACAGCAGGTTGTCGCGGGTGATGCCGGCGTTGTTCACCAGCACGACGGGCGGGCCCAGCTCGGCGGCGACGCGCGCCACGGCGGCGGACACCGCCGCGGAGTCGGCGACGTCCACGCCGACGGCGAGGGCCGTCCCGCCCTCCTTCGCGATCGCCTCGACGGTCCCGGCGCACGCGGCCTCGTCGAGGTCGCAGACCGCGACGGCGAAGCCGTCCCGCGCGAGCCGCGCGGCGGTGGCGGCGCCGATGCCGCGCGCCGCGCCGGTGACGATGGCGACCCTGGTGCCTGTCATCTTCACTGCCTCCGTCAGACCTGGATGTCCTTGGCGATGATGGTCTTCAGCACCTCGCTGGTGCCGCCGTAGATGCGGGTGACGCGGGCGTCGGCGTACAGGCGCGCGATCGGGTACTCCAGGATGTAGCCGTAGCCGCCGTGCAGCTGCAGGCACTTGTCGACCACGCGGCCCTGCACCTCGGTGCAGAACAGCTTGCAGACGGCGGCGTCGGCGGGGGTGAGCTCGCCGGCGTCCAGCGCCTCGATGCACCGGTCGACCAGGGAGCGGGCCGCCTCGACCTCGGTGGCGCACTCGGCGAGGACGAACTTGGTGTTCTGGAACGACGACACCGTCTTGCCGAAGACCGTGCGCTCCTGCACGTACTTGCGGGCGAACTCGACCGCGGCGGCGGCCGAGGCGTAGGAGCTGGTCGCGATGCCGAGCCGCTCCTCGGCGAGGTTGTGGGTGAGGTACTCGAAGCCGCGGCCCTCCTCGCCGAGGAGGTCCTCGACGGGCACCCGGACGTCGGTGAACGACAGCTCGGCGGTGTCGGAGCTGCGCAGCCCGATCTTCTCCAGCTTGCGGCCGACCGCGTAGCCCTCGCTCTTGGTGTCGACGGCGAGGATCGACAGGCCCGCGCGCCGGTTCTCCGGCGTGGCGGGGGACGTCCGCGCGACCACGAGCACCCGGTCGGCGAGGACGCCGCCGGTGATGAACGTCTTGGCGCCGTTCAGCACGTAGTGGTCGCCGTCGAGCCTGGCGGTGGTCTGCATGCCGGCGAGGTCGGACCCGGTGCCGGGCTCGGTCATCGCGATGGCCGTCATCATCTCGCCGGACACGAACGGCGGCAGCCAGCGCTTCTTCTGCTCCTCGCTGCCGTACTTCAGCAGGTAGGGCAGGACGAGGTTGACGTGCACCCCGTAGCCGCCGAAGCTCACCCCGGCGCGGGCGCACTCCTCGGAGACCACGGCCTGGTACTTGAAGCTGGTCTCGCCCGCGCCGCCGTACTCCTCGGGCACCTGGATCCCGAAGACGCCGAGCTCGCCGAGCTTGGTGTAGAACTCGCGCGGCGGGTGGCCGGCGTTCTCCCAGTCCTCGTAGACGGGGACGACCTCCGCCTCGATGAAGGCCCGGATCGTGTCCCGGAACGCCTCGTGGTCCTCGTTGAATACGGTGCGGCGCACGCCGTGGCCCCTCTCCTGTGCCGGGGTGCAACTAACGGAACGCTAACTTAACTCGAATGTAGTTCTAGAATCAAACACAGACGAGGTCAGCAGTCCGGTTCGCAGACGCGCCGCGAGACGGCCTTGAGGAAGATGCCCTGGATCTGCCCGGGCGTCTCCGCCACGTAGGCGTCGCCGTGCGTGACCTGCGCGATCTGCCGCAGCTCGTTGACGTCGACGCCGCGCCCGTAGCCGAGCATGTTGACCTGGACGGGGCGCTCCGGGTCGTACTCGCGGCGCATGTGGTCGAGGGTCTCCGCCAGGGACGGGCCGCCCGGGTCCTCGTTCCGGCCGTCGGTCCACAGCAGCACCGAGTTCACGTACTCGGGCTTGTAGGTGCGCTTCATGTAGTCGAAGGCGGCCATGACCGTCTCGTACAGGCCGGTGTCGCCGTGCGGCTTCACCCGGATCCGCGCGAACGCGCTCAGCACGAGCTGGCGGCGGGTCGCCGAGCCGAGCCGCTCGTCCAGCGGCCCCACGCTCACCAGCTCCCGCCAGTCCCGCCCGTCCTCCAGCCCGGTGGAGAAGATCCACTGGCCGAGCTCGCTGTCCTCCGGCAGCAGCGACAGCCCGCCCTGCGCGGTCCGCACGGTGGACTGCAGCCGCGTCACGCCGGGCGCGACCGGCTCGTCCATCGACCCGGACACGTCGATGATGCTGAGCATCCGGATGCTGAGCGACAGCTGCGCCCACGACTGCATGATCCGCCGCACCTCGGCGGCCGGCACGGCCGGAAGCGCCTGCGGCGACGCCGCACCACCCGGCGCCCGGAACCCGAGCCGCTGGACGTCATCGCGAACGTCCGCGCCCGACAGCTCCCGCCACAAGAGCCGCGCTGCACGGGCCTTGCCCGGAGCCAGTACGGCGACGGGATGGTCGAGGTAGACGGTCCCCTCCGCCGGATGCACCGCGACCACCGGCGCGGCGGGACGCCGGGAGTTGTAGGCGCGCACCGCCTGCTCCGGCGCGAGCGCGACCGGGTACCGGTCGGTCGCGTCGCTGCCGAACGCGTCGAACTCGGCCTTGACCGAGACCGCGACCCCCTCCCGGATCGTCCGCACCACACCGGTGAACCCGGCGGAGCGATCCAGCAGAGCGTTCGCCAGCACGAGCGTGCCCATCCCCGTGGCAGTGCGGTCGGGGTCGGGCACCTGCAGCCGCAGCAGCCGCGGCGGGATCACCGAGTCACCCGGGGCGCCCTCAGCGGTCCCGGCCGAGGCGAGCAGCTCGGCCCACGAGGGCCGCGCCGGCGCCCCCAGATTCCGCAACTGCGTGGCGAGCCCACGCGGCATCGCGACGACGATCGGCGTGGTGGCGATGCTCCCGAGCACGTCGGGCCCGCCACCGGCGAGCCCGATCCACAACGACGAGTCGGGAATCCAGACATCGGGCCGCTCGGTGACCCCGGCGATGCCCTTGCCGGACAGCAGCGTCGCGACGGCGGCCGGGTCGGTGGCGCGCACCCGCGCGCTGACGCAGCGCCCGTCCAGCTTGTGCCGGGCGTCGTTGAACCGCCTCGCGGCCCGGACGACCGCGGGCGCGACGTCCGGCGCGGCCGCCACACTCACCGTGACCCCTTCGGAGCATCCGCCGCCGCCCACACCGAACGCATACGCGGCCGCCCCGGTGAGCAGCACGAGCCCGACGGCCCCCGCCAGCGGCCCGAGCAGCACACCACCGACCCGCCGCGGCCCGGCCTGCCGCCGCCGGCCCGTCCTGGCGGCCGCGTGCGCAGGCCCGGCGGGCCGTGGCCGCTCGGCGCGCACGACGGGAGGCCCGCTGGGCTCCGAGACGCCGAGGAAGACGTAGGGGATGCCCCCCGGCTCCGCCGAACTCCGGGGCGCCCACTCGGGCACGTCGTCGTGTCCGCTCATCGCCGACCTCCGTCTCCCGGCCACCGCGCCGATGAGACACATAACCCATCTGTCTCACTCGGATCAGCTGTGATGTTCGTCTCATCAGCGTGATCCGTCAAGGGGGCCCGGTCAGCAGTACGCACGCGATCGCGGAACGGATCGGTGCGAACGCGCCCTCTATGGGCGGAAAGTTCGGAGAGTCCGGGTTTCGGCCGCTGGCCGGACCAGGCCAGCGGCGGGCCTTGCCGTTCTCACCCGGATGTGCGTGGCCCCGACCTAGCGGGCAAAGGCGAAGTCATGACAGCGTCTGCCGCGAACCGGGGAACTCCCAGGAAAAACCCCGGACATTGAAAAGCGGCGCCGGGTGGATACGGGGGCAATCCACCCGGCGCCGCATCATCGGTGTTCCGACGGGGGCCCGGAACACCGGCACGGGCGCTCCGACGGGGGACCAGAGCGCCGGTACAAATCGTACACCGAAACCCCCCGCGGTTAGTCAAGAGAATGTCACGACCCGATTTCCGGTCGCTGTCCGGAATCCGGCTTCTGTCCGCGCTCCGAGCCCCCCTGCCGGAGCTCCGGCCGCGTCGCGTCCTGGAAGGACGCCGACGCCGTGGGCTCGCGCCCGCCGTTGGCGATGACGACCGCGATGTAGGGGAGCAGCAGGGCGCCGACGACCATGAGCATCGCCAGCCACCACGGCGCGCCCGCGACCGCGGCGACGACCGCGCCGACGAAGCAGACGGTGCGCACCCCCATGGAGATCAGGTACCGGCGCTGCCGGTGGCCGATGTCCTCCGACATGGGGCGGGGAGCGTCGGTGACCGTGTAGACCGCCGGCTCCCGGTGGTGGCGGGGATTGACCTTCACATTTCCACGGTAAGCCCATGGAGTCCGACCTGCGACGGCAGTACGGGTCAAAACATGGGAGTGAACGAGATGACCGATCGCACGTACCGGGTGACGGAGATCGTGGGAACCTCCCCGGAGTCCGTGGAGACCGCCATCCGCAACGGCGTCCGCCGGGCCGCCCAGACCCTCCGCCACCTGGACTGGTTCGAGGTGCGGGAGGTCCGCGGCCAGATCGAGGACGGCGAGGTGGCGCATTTCCAGGTGACGATGAAGGTCGGCTTCCGCCTGGAGGACACCTGACACACCCCCCCACACGCCCAAGATCAGTTCGCACTCACAAGGGGCAAAGCCCCATGGGGGTGTAGGGGGAACC